>NZ_QVID01000002.1:322643-645286 GCF_003413745.1 Marixanthomonas ophiurae
AAAAAAGCAAAAGGATTGGGGATGAGTGGCATTGAAAACCGTGTTGCGATTTTAAATGCAACTCATACTATAATATCCTCTCCAAATAATGGAATTTCTGTAACTTTAGCCTTAAACCCCAGTAAAGATGAAAATTAATGTAGTAATTGCAGATGATGAAGAACTGTTTAGAGTAGGGATGGTTCATATCCTCTCTCGTGATTCAGCCATAGAAATTACATATCAAGCCAGTGACGGGAATGAACTTTTGGAACACTTGGCGAGTTGCGAACAACTGCCCGATATAGTTATTACCGATATAAAAATGCCCGGATTAAATGGTGTTGAAGCCACAAAGGCGATACACCAAGCGTATGGTGAAATAGGAATTATAGCCCTTACTACATACAATACTAAACCATTTATTAGAAACATGATCGATGTAGGGGCAAGTGCTTACTTAGTGAAAAACTCCCCGCCTGAAAAAGTGTTACACACCATAAAACAGGTGTTTTACAATGGTTTCTATTACGATAAACACGTGATGGAAGTAGTGAACAATAAAAAGGGAGGAAGTAAATTCAGTGATAAAACCGTTTTTGACGACGATTTTTTAACCGAAAGGGAAGCAGAAGTTTTAGAGTTAATCTGCAAACAATATAAAACTGCTGAAATTGCTGAAAAATTATTTATAAGCCCAAGAACTGTAGAAGTACACCGTAAAAATTTATTGGATAAAGCTGATGTGAAAAACGTAGCAGGACTTGTAATCTTCGCAATAAAAAACGAATTGGTGCCTCCCATTATTATTGAGTAATTTTTTTTTTCAATTAGTTTTTAACAAAAAAAGGACTGAAAATTAATCCAGCCCTTTAGGCATTTACCTATAAGTAACTTATTCTATTGTCTAACAAATTTGATGGTTTTTGTTTTTCCTGCTACTGAAATAGTAGCAATGTAAGTGCCATTAGAAAGACTTGAAGTGTTTATAACAGCCGTGTTTGATGTATTAGAAACATTTCTTACCAATTGTCCTGTAAGTGAATATATGGCAACATCTTCAATAGTTTCATTTTTTGAAGCTATGGTTAGTTCTTTGCTAGCCGAGCTGTAAAAGTGAGTTATGCCAGAAAGGTTTTCAGGTATGTTGTTACTCAAAATAACATCTTCAAATTTGATCATTTTCCCTTGCGAACCACAGATTAAACCAGAACCATCTTCAAATAGTTGAATCTCATACATGGTAGAAGTACCATCGCCATCAAAGGCTAGATTCCAATTAGAGCCATTATCTTGCGAAATGTACACGTCTTCATCAGTACCTGAGGCAAGTATTTGATCACCTATATAAGTAAGTCCATAAAAGTTGTGGTAACCAGTAGCAAATTCGTCCCACGTTTCACCACTATCATGAGTAGTTAATAACTGTCCATCCTCTCCAGATACAACGCCATTATTCAAGTCTTTAAAAGAAACTTCAACATTAAAAAATTGTGGTGTACCGGTACGGATCACTTCCCAAGTATCACCACCATTGGTCGATTTGCTGATTATTTGGTTGTTACCTACTGAAAATAACGTGTTCTCATCTGCGTAACCTAACGAAATAGAACCAATATCATCAATACTACTGGTAGTGTTCCAAGTATCGCCGCCATCATTGGTTACATATACTTCAAAACCAACTCCTGTACTTACAAAAGCAGTAGCAATCCCAACATTTTCATTAAAAAACTCAAGAGAAGAGTATCTGTTTAAATCATTTGCAATGGTAATTTCTTCCCAAGTTTCGCCAGCATCTTCAGTTTTAAAGGCACCGTATCCTACAGCAAAGCCTTTATCGTCATTTAAAAATTCGATTTTTTCAAAACCGGGTACTGTTCCAGAAGTAGGAAAAATAGTTTCCCAAGTTTCACCAGCATCTTCGGTTTTAATAATTACACCGTCTGAATTTTGGGTGTTCATGGCTCCTGCAGCAAAAGCAACATTGTTTTGTCCTGGAGGAATGCTCATATCGAACAAAATAAAATCGGTACCAGAGTTTTTGTACTCAAAAGTCTGTGCTGTTGCGGTAAATAGCCCTAGAAAAAAAAGACAGCTAAAAGCTACTTTTTGGGGATTTAAGGTAAATTTTTTCATATAAGTTAAGTTTAAATATTAATATTGATTACAAAATAACCAAAGTGCCATGTAACAGAGGTTGTAAAACGACTCGTTAACCGTTCATTAACCTTAACTGTGTCAGTATATTAATAAAAACTATGCTCCAAACAATTGTTCATTATTCGCTTCACTTTTTAGCTCCAGGTTTAATAGCATGGATTTTTTTCAAAAATAACTGGAAACGAGCTTGGTTCATTATGATAGCCACCATGCTTGTCGATCTGGATCATTTGCTGGCAGACCCTATTTTTTCTCCCGGAAGGTGTAGTATTGGGTTTCATCCATTACATTCGTATTATGCCATTGCTATTTATTTGGTGTTTTTATTCTTCAAAAGAACCAGAATCGTCGCAGTAGGATTATTATTTCACATGCTTACTGATTATATAGATTGTTGGTGGATGAAATAGTACTTTTTTCTGAAAACGGTATAAATAAAAAATTACTATCTTTCCTTTTTATTCAACTCCCTCGTTTTTAAATACTAAAGAATATGCTCACAAAAGTATATGGGAGTGCTGTTTTTGGCGTAGAAGCCACAACCATCACCGTTGAAGTAAATACTGATATAGGAGTTGGCTACCATTTAGTTGGTCTCCCAGATAACGCGATTAAAGAAAGCAATTACCGTATCGCTGCTGCCTTACAAAATAACGGTTTCAAAATACCTGGAAAAAAGATAACCCTCAATATGGCTCCGGCCGATCTTCGAAAAGAAGGCTCAGCTTACGATCTTACCTTGGCTATTGGAATATTAGTTTCCACTGGACAGATAAAAGAAAACCATCCTCTTTCAGAATATATTATCATGGGCGAACTTTCTCTCGATGGAAGCTTGCAACCCATCCGTGGTGCTTTGCCCATCGCTATAAAGGCTAAAGAAGAAGGGTTTAAAGGTTTTATTCTCCCCAAACAAAATGAAAAAGAAGCTGCAATTGTTGATGGGTTGGAAGTCTACGGCGTAGAAACTATAAAAGAAGTAATCAATTTTTTTAATGCTGAAATTCCACTGGAACAAACCATAGTTGATATGGAAGCTGAGTTTTACGAACACCTCGAAAACCCAGAATTCGATTTCAGTGATGTAAAAGGACAGGAAAGTATTAAACGCTGCATGGAAATCGCTGCTGCCGGAGGTCATAATATTATTTTAATCGGTCCACCAGGTTCAGGAAAAACAATGTTAGCAAAAAGATTGCCCAGTATTTTACCTCCATTGACGATAAATGAAGCCTTAGAAACCACAAAAATTCACAGTGTTGCCGGACGAACAAAACAAAAAGGCGGGATTATGACGTCAAGACCTTTCCGAAGTCCACATCATACCATTAGTGATGTCGCTTTAGTTGGCGGTGGACAGTACCCGCAACCAGGCGAAATTTCATTAGCACACAATGGTGTTTTATTTTTAGATGAATTACCCGAATTTAAACGAAGCGTGCTGGAAGTGATGCGACAACCGTTAGAAGATCGGGATGTAACCATATCACGGGCACGATTTACAGTTACATATCCGTCAAGTTTTATGTTGGTGGCGAGTATGAACCCAAGTCCCAGTGGTTATTTTAACGATCCCGATGCGCCAGTAACGTCTTCGCCTGCTGAAATGCAACGGTATTTAGGTAAAATATCAGGTCCGTTACTAGACCGAATTGATATTCATATAGAAGTAACTCCTGTGCCTTTTGAAAAACTGAGCGAAGAAAGAAAAGGCGAAGCCAGTATCATCATACGGGAACGCGTTACTCAAGCAAGGAAATTACAATCAAAACGTTTTGAGGAGTTTGAAAATATCCATTATAATGCCCAAATGGGTGTAAAGCAAATACGGAAGTTCTGTAAACTGGATGAAGCGTCTTTGCAATTATTAAAAACTGCGATGGAACGCTTAAATCTTTCAGCCCGAGCTTACGATCGGATTTTAAAAGTGTCTAGAACGATTGCCGATTTAGATAATTCAGAAAATATAACGGGTAATCACATTTCCGAAGCTATCCAATATAGAAGCCTAGATCGTGACGGTTGGTTTGGGTGATTAAACTATCACATTGCTAGGGTGCTAAGTGATTATTTTTTTAATAAAATTGTAAATAAGTGTCTACGTTTAACATTTCGTTAAGATTTGGGCCAAACTGCAATTGTATCTTTAGCACTTCTAAAAACTAAACCAATATGATTGCAAAAAACAAAATTAAAATTACAATTATTGCTCTGCTTGCAGTGGCTTTTACTTTTACGTCCTGTAAAAATGAAGAAACTGAAACCAAAGAAGAAAGTGCTTCACTTTCTGTCGATTTTGAAAAGTATGAACTTGAAAACGGTCTGGATGTCGTGTTGCACCAAGATAAAAGTGACCCGATTGTTTCAGTTGCCATTCAATATGGTGTAGGTTCTAACCGTGAAAAAACGGGACGCACTGGTTTTGCTCACTTATTTGAGCATATGCTGTTTCAAGAATCTGAGAACGTTCCACAGGATCAGTTTTTCAAAAAGATTCAAGATGCTGGCGGTACATTAAACGGCGGTACTTGGAAAGATGGAACTATTTACTATGAAGTAGTACCTAAAAATGCCATGGAAATGGTAATGTGGTTAGAAAGTGACCGTATGGGATACTTTATTAACACCGTTACCGAGTCTGCTTTTTACAACCAACAAGAAGTGGTTCAAAATGAAAAGAGACAACGTGTAGATAACAATCCTTATGGACACACTGGTTGGGTAATCGATAAAAATATCTACCCAGAAGGGCATCCTTACAATTGGCAAGTTATTGGTGAATTAAAAGACCTTCAAAACTCAACTATAGAAGATGTTCGTGAATTTTACGATCGTTTTTACGGTCCTAATAATGCAACATTGGTGTTAGCAGGTGATTTTGAAACAGCCGAGGCTAAAGAAATGATTGAAAAGTATTTTGGCGAAATAAAAAAGCGTCAAGAAGTTAAAAAAATGGAACCACAGCCGGTTACCATTTCTGAAACCAAACGACTGTATCACGAAGATAATTTTGCAAATGCACCACAACTGAATATGGTGTGGCCAACAGTTGAACAATATACTGAGGATGCATATGCATTAGATTTCTTAGCCGAAATCCTTTCCGATGGAAAAAAAGCGCCATTATATAAGGTATTGGTAAAAGAGAAAGATCTTACTTCAAGAACTAGTGCTTACAATAGTTCACAAGAACTAGCGGGTGAATTTCGAATTAATATTACTGCTAATAATGGTGTTGACTTAGATAGCGTAGAAACTGGAATAAATGAAGCGATGGCGATGTTTGAAAAGAATGGCGTGACCGATCGTGATATTGAGCGTATTAAAGCTGGTTTAGAAACAGATTTCTACAATGGTATTAGTAGTGTATTAGGAAAATCATTCCAATTAGCACGTTATAACACATTTACTGGAAACCCTGGGTTTATTGAGGATGATATTGAAAACATCAAAAAAGTGACCAAGGAAGACGTTATGCGTGTGTATAACGAGTACATAAAAGATAAGCCTTTTGTATTAACGAGTTTTGTACCAAAGGGTCAAATGGACTTGATTGCTGAAAATTCAGAAAAAGCACCAGTTGTAGAAGAAGAAATTAAGGAGAATGTAGAGAAAAACATTGAAGAATCAACCGAAGAGGTTGCTAAAACCCCTTCAAATTTTGATCGTTCTATTCAACCTGAGCAAGGTGCTACACCAGAATTAAGCATTCCAGATACCTGGACGGCAGAATTAGAAAACGGATTAGAAGTGTACGGAATTGAGCAAAACGAAATTCCAACGGTTAACTTCAGTTTAGTAATCGAAGGCGGACATTTAATGGACGATAAAGATAAAAATGGTGTTGCTAACTTAATGACAGATATATTAATGGAGGGTACACAAAATAAAACTCCAGAAGAGCTTGAAGAAGCAATCGATTTGTTGGGTGCTTCTATAAATATGTACACTACAAACGAATCTATTGTAATTCGTGGAAACACATTAACACGTAACTTTGGTAAAACAATGGATTTAGTTGAAGAAATTTTACTAGAACCGCGTTGGGATGTAGAAGAATTAGGACGTGTTAAAACTAAAACAATCAACCAGATAAAACGTAGTGCTGCGAATCCAAATCGAGTAGCGAGCAACGTGTATGATAAATTATTGTACGGCGAAGATCACATTTTCAGTCTTCCAACTAGTGGAACAGAAAAATCTGTAGAGGCTATAGAAATGGCCGATTTAAAATCATTCTATAACAATAATTTTTCACCATCAATTAGTACATTTCACGTAGTTGGTAAAATTGACAAAGAAGAAACTTTAAAGCAACTTAATGGATTGGAAGAGCGATGGGCAGCAAAAGAAGTAACCATTCCAGAATATACAATTCCGGAAAGCCGTGATAAAGCTTCTTTGTATTTTGTAGATATTCCTAAAGCCAAACAATCAGTTATCAATATTGGGTATATCGCATTACCACGTACCGATAAAGATTTTTACCCTGTTGAGGTGATGAACTATAAATTAGGTGGCTCTTTTAGCGGAAATGTAAACCTTATTCTTCGTGAAGAAAAAGGATACACTTACGGAGCACGTACTGGGTTTAGCGGAAGCAAAATTCCAGGAACGTTTACTGCTTCCTCTAGTGTTCGTACCAATACTACAGGTGAGTCTGTGCAAATATTTAAGGATCAGATTGCTAATTATAAAGAAGGAATTAGCAAAGAAGACCTAGATTTCACCAAAAATGCAATGATTAAATCGAACGCACGTCGTTTTGAAACGCAATTCTCATTATTGGGTATGCTTCAAGAAATGAGCAGTTACGACCTTCCTTCAAATTATATTGAAAACGAGGAGAGCATCGTTAAAAACATGACGCTTGAGCAGCATAAAGAATTGGCAAATAAATACCTAGACGAGTCTAAAATGGCTTATTTGGTTGTTGGTGATGCCGAAACACAATTCGCTCAGTTTAAAGAAATGGATTTTGATGAAGTTAAGTTAATCAACAAAGAAGGTGAAGAAGTAAAACTGGAAGACGTTAAAATGTAATTCAGAATTCACTAAAAAGTAAAAGGGATACCAATTGGTATCCTTTTTTTGTTTCTAAAACTTAAATAGAAACTATATTTAATATCTTTAAGATTTTAATAGAACCTGTTTCTGAAATATCCTACCATGAAAAATGTCATTTCCTTGTTTTTTTTACTTTTCCTATTGGTCAGTTGTAATTCTTCCGAAGAAAAAAAGAGTCCTGAAACCAAAATGAAACATGAAAATAAGATTGAAACTAAAAGCGAAACTGAAATTCAGCAATACGATTCTCCTTCATTTACAATAGCTGAAGCCAATCAATTAATAGAACTTCCCTTGCATTGTGTGGAGAATGAATACCCTAATAAACTGGGACAAACCATAGGTAGTGATAAAGATTTACAATCCCCAGAGGCGCTACACCCCATTTTTTATGGCTGTTTTGACTGGCACAGTGCTGTTCACGGCTATTGGTCTATGGTTACATTGGTAAAACAGTTTCCAGATATGGAAAAAGCAGATAAGGTAAAAGAACTACTTAAAAAAAATATCACGGCTAAAAATGTATCAAAAGAACTGGAGTATTTTCAAAAAGACATTAATAAAAGTTACGAACGCACTTATGGATGGGCGTGGTTGCTAAAACTTTCAGAAGCATTACACACTTGGGACGATCCAATGGGAAAACAATTGGCCGAAAACTTACAACCTTTAACAGACGAAATCATTTCGAAATATAAAGAATACTTACCTAAACTAGTCTATCCAATTCGAGTAGGCGAACATGCCAATACTGCTTTTGGATTGGCGTTTGCGTGGGACTATGCCAATGCTACAGAGAACACTCAATTACAAATTCTTATTTCAAAACGAGCTAAAGAATTTTACTTAAACGATGAAGGCTGTCCTATGACGTGGGAACCTGGCGGATACGATTTTCTTTCACCGTGTTTAGAAGAAGTGGATATCATGCGTCGTGTGCTTCCGAAGGAAGAATTTACAGGCTGGCTAGATTCTTTTTTACCAACTTTAGAAGATAAAAACTACCAACTTGAACCAGGAAGAGTGGGCGATCGAAGTGATGGTAAATTAGTACATCTTGATGGATTAAACTATAGCCGAGCCTGGGTTTTTTATGGTTTAGCAAATCAATATCCAGAGTATGAACACTTAAAAAATGTGGCAAATCAGCATATTTCATATTCCTATTCTAATCTAGTAGGAGATACGTACGAAGGAGGTCATTGGTTGGCAAGTTTTGCTATTTACGCCCTGCAACAAAACTAAAAACATAGGTGAAAAACATATTTAAAAATATAGGTCCTGGCGCATTAATAGCAGCAGCATTTATAGGACCGGGAACAGTTACTGTCTGTGTTTTAACTGGTGTTGAATTTGGTTTCACATTGTTATGGGCGATGGTTTTATCAATCATTGCCACTATTGTGTTGCAAGAGATGGTCATTCGGTTAGGTTTGGTATATGGAAAAGGTTTAGCAGAAGCGGTGCGGAGCGAAATTTCTTCAAAACCAATACGAATTATTGCTATACTTCTTATTCTTTCAGCAATATTAATAGGGAATGCCGCATATGAAGCCGGGAATATTAGCGGCGGAATGTTAGGCTTAGAAACTATTTTTACTGAATCTACTGTTTTATTAGGTAGTCTAGAACTTAATTACTTAAGCTTGTTAATAGGAGGAGTCGCATTTATATTACTTTATATCGGAAATTATAAAGTAATAGAACGAAGCCTTGTCGTATTGGTCATATTAATGAGCGTTTCATTTTTAGTAACAGCTTTTGTAACGAACCCCAACTGGGTAGAAGTTCTAAAAGGTATGTTTATGCCTTCAATACCTGAAGAAGGTGTGCTAGCTATCATTGCTTTAGTAGGGACGACAGTTGTGCCTTATAATCTATTTTTACACGCCTCTTTGGTAAAGGAAAAATGGAATGGCAAAGAAGAATTACAAGCTGCCCGAACCGATTTATATGTATCCATCATTCTCGGTGGGTTGGTATCTATTGCTATTATTATTTGTGCCGCTTCTATTAAAAATTCAGAAATTAGTAATGCAGCCGATTTGGCAAAAAGCATAGAACCACTCTTTGGCAGCTTTGCAAAATACTTTTTAAGTATTGGTTTGTTTGCCGCTGGAATTTCATCAGCAATTACAGCGCCTTTAGCAGCTGCGTATGTAGCCAGAGGTTGCTTTGATTGGGAACTCAGTTTAAAGTCTAAAAAATTTCGTACCGTTTGGATGCTTGTATTATTAACGGGTGTCATATTTTCTTCCGTAGGCTTCAAACCTATTGAAGTTATTCATTTTGCACAAGTAGCTAACGGAATTTTACTACCCGTAATTGCTGGATTTTTAGTGTGGGTGGTCAATAAAGAATCGGTTTTAGGAACCTACAAAAACAATAAAGCTCAAAATGCCATAGGAATCATTATCGTACTCATTGCATTGGTGTTAGGCCTTCGAAGCCTCTCAAAAGTGTTTTTTGATGTTTAATAGATCTGAGATTTGAGCTATTAGACTTGAGAGTATTTGTTTATTATAGAATAAATCAATAGCTTAAGGTTTGATTTTTTTTTGAAAAACTCCTGTTTTTATAATTTAATAACGAATAACAAGCAAAGGAGGCTGAGCGTAGTCGAAACCCAAAAAAAGAACCAAAAACTTGAATAAAGAAACCAAACATATAGATATCAACGCAGACCTAGGCGAGGGCAGTGGATTTGACGAAGCCATCATGCCGTTAATCTCTTCGTGCAGTATTGCTTCTGGGGGGCATTTTGGAACAGAAAAAACAATGCGGACCACCATTCGGTTGGCGAAGCAACACAATGTGAAAATTGGAGCGCATCCCTCGTTTCCCGACAAGGATAACTTCGGAAGAAAGATTATCACGATGACAAAAAACGAGTTGACACAAACCGTTTTTAATCAACTGATTCAATTTTTTGCACTATGCGAAACCGAAGGAGCTACCATCAATCACGTAAAACTGCACGGCGCTTTGTATAATTATGCAGCGAAGGACGCCCCAACAGCCGATGCTGTAGTAGAAGCTATTTTGCAAACAAAAGTACGTCCTAAATTGTATGTACAACACAACTCGGTTTTGCATCGCAAAGCTGAAAATTTATTGCCGCTAGAGTTTGAGGCATTTATAGACAGACGTTATAACGAAGATCTCTCTTTGGTTCCCCGGAGTGAAGAGGGAGCGCTTATAGAAAGTACTAAAGACGCCTGGGAACAACTTTTTAAGATGGTTTCTGAAGGAAAAGTCAAAACCTCTACTGGAGTCAAAAAAACAATTACCGCCTCCACATATTGCATTCACGGTGACAATCAACATTCGATTGAAATTTTGCAACACATCCACAAACAGATGATGGTTAAAGGCTTAACTTTAGACCAATGAAACAACCAACCATAAAACCGTTTGGCGAACAAGCTATATTGATTGAGTGGAAACCTTCCGTTGACAATAAAACGTTGACAGCCGTTTTACAGGTTAAGCAGCTTGTTTTGCAAACCTATACAAAAGAAGTGTTTGAAACGGTGCCGGCATATAGCTCATTGGCAGTATTTTTAAAAAAAGAGGTACAACAGGACGATTTTATCAATCAACTATCACAAAAACTGAAAAAGATACCCAAAGCAGAATCGGCAATTTCTCGGGTATTACATATTCCGGTTTGCTATGATTCAAAATTTGCACTGGATATTGAAGACGTTGCAAAAACAAATAATTTAACTACTTCTGAAGTAATAGAACTTCATACAAAACCTACCTATAAAGTCTATTTTTTGGGGTTTCTACCCGGTTTTCCGTACTTAGGTGGCTTAGATAAACGCTTACAAACACCACGGAAACAAACGCCAAGGGAAATAATCGAAGCTGGATCTGTTGCGATTGGCGGATCGCAAACGGGGGTCTATACTACTTCTTCTCCTGGAGGTTGGAATATTATTGGTAAAAGTCCATTAAACTGTTTTTCAATTGAGAAAAATCCGCCCGCTTTATTAAAAGCTGGAGATTTTATAAAATTTATCCCAATTTCAAAAGACGAATATCGTAAAATTGAAGTAGAAGTCGACGTAGATATCTATACAATAGGAGAGGAGGCAAAAAATGGTTGAAGTATTAAAATCGGGTCTTTTTACAACCATACAGGACAAAGGAAGAACAGGCTACCGTAGGTTAGGCGTGCCCGTAAGCGGAGCGATGGACACTGTTTCAGCGGCTATGGCTAATAAACTTTTGGACAATTCAACCCAAGCTGCCGTTATGGAATTTACGATGATGGGCCCTAGGCTTCAATTTAAATCTCCCACGATTATAGCTATCTGCGGAGCTGGCTTTCATGCGAGAATTAATGATGTACGTATAGAATTAGATAAAGCTACTGAAATTTCTGAAAATGATGTGTTGAAAATTGATCATCCCGATTACGGAAACTATGGTTATCTGGCAGTTTTAGGTGGTTTTGAAGTTGAAATGGTATTAGGAAGCCGAAGCTTTTATAACAACATCACAAAAAAGAAACGATTGGAAAAAGGAGATGTGTTGAAATTTTCAACTACTTCTACTGAAAAAATAGTTAGACATGCCTCCTTTTCAATAGATGAACATCATTTTAACGATGATGCTATAGAAGTATATCCAGGACCCGAATTTGATTTGCTTCCGAAGAAATTTCAGAAAAAAATAATGGATACTACATTAAAAGTAGCATCGCAAAGCAATAGGATGGCGTACGTGGTGGAAGGTTTGGAAGACCTTTCAGTAAAAGAAATAATAACAGCTCCTGTACAACCGGGAACGGTACAACTGACGCCTTCAGGCAAATGTGTGGTGCTAATGCGCGATGCCCAGACCACCGGTGGTTATGCACGGATACTACAATTAAGTGAACAAGCTATTTGCAAACTTGCCCAAAAACGAGTTGGGGAAAGTGTGCACTTCAAATTAATCGAATTTTTATAATGACAATTGGGGCGCTTTGTTTTCTTCCACTTTTTTGGTGTTGATAATACTTTCAATTTCTTTAAACTGTTCGGTAAGTATCGGGTGTTTCAGTATTGCTTTCACATAATTAATACTGCTTTTGCTTAAATGGCGAGACAATGTTGGCTCATAATACTGCCAAGGCTCGAAGAAGGATTTATTTTGCTTTTCAGTAAGCGAAAGGATAAGGTTGTTCTCTTCAGAAAGAAATGTTTTAAGAGTGTTTTCAATGTTTGCTGAAAGTATAAATCCTTTTAAATGAGCTTCAATATCATTAAAAGTTACCTTATGCGGCATCATAATCTTGAAATACCGAATGGCACCATCGCTTGTTTTTTCAAGACTCGTAACGTAATCACTCAAATATCCGGGGATTTTATCAAGGTTTAAACCTGTTTCTAAATCGGCAATGATGTTATCTGTCTCATTTTCGTTGATGGCAATGTGATCAATGCTGTATTGTTTATTGAATTTCTTTATTAGATGATCTATATACAAGCTTTTACTGTTGATGATCTCTATATACGCAATCTGTTTGTCTCCCAGTACTTTTTTGTCACGGGCCAAATAGTTATGAACGTCCAGACACCCTAACAAGCCGCTATTGTCAATGGCACCAGCATCGATAAAATAGCCATAACCAGGGATTTTTGCTGCCGGGCTAAAAACTGGAAATCGGTTAGTGGTCGATACCGCTTGATAATAGGGTATAGTTTCATTGTTGGTAAGATCGGCCAGATTTATTGCAAAAGGAAATATTTCTTCAAAATTATTTTGCTTAACAGACCAAAGAATACCGCGACTACCTTGGGTCCCTGCTGTGTTCATTATCAATGAAGGAAAATAGCCATTTTTATTGAATGCCTCTTTCCAATAATCCCGAAATGAGGTTTTCGAGAGTTTATTACTGTTTACATCTTGAATTTCATTCTGATACTTACGCATAGCATAATATGGTCGGTCACGTAAGCCAAAACGTTGGCTAAAAGGCCATATTTTTCTATAGGAATCGAGCCCGAACGTAAGGGAAAGATCTAGAGAGGTGTAATTTTGTGCTGCCAGATGGTCAATCTTCTTTTGAATTTCTTCAAAATCAAGTCCGTTTTCTTTATACAATCCGGTATACAAGGCTAAACCCAAAGACCCGCCCGAAGCCCCAGAAAGCGCAATGGTCTGGTTTAGTAATTTACCTTCAGTATTTTTTTGAAGCATATTTACCACGTTGAGCGTCCAAACGTTGGCCTTAAGTCCGCCGCCATGAGAGGCAATAAAAAACAGCGTGTTGTCGTCTTTAGCTCGTAAACTATCAATAAAAACAGCTTCGGTAATTTCGGTTTTTGAGTTCTTAACTCGGTCAAGCTGGTGGGTTTTAACTTCTACCGGTGCAAAAAAAGTAATGATAAACAGGACGATAATAATTCCCAGAGCAATAAATATCCCTTTATATAAGCGTGCTCCGAAGAGATTCAACTTCTTGGTTACAAAAAAATATTTGCCCAAGCTTGCTACAATAAAATAGTAGAAATAGAAAAATGCCAGTAGTATTGGTATTCCATTAAGCAGCGACCAGCCTTTAATACTTGCAATGGTTGAAATAACAATGATGATTAGCGCAACCAAAAAATTAAGGTTGTATAAAACTAGATAATTCTCTGAGCGCTCCAAAAAAAGGATCTTTCCGATACAAAATTTAAATGGAGCCAATACTTTGGAAGTGCCCATTGCGTTGTGAATATGCGTTAATTTGGTTCGTAATAGCCTAAAAAACACATAATTGAACATAAAAGCATAGCTTGTAATGAGCAATAAAACAAACCCACCAGGGCTAAAGTTTCCAATTATTAACGTCAATAGCAGCAACAGAAGACATATAAAGGCTAAGATAACATACCAAACTCCTAATTTTCTATAAATTTTGGTTGTTTTATGCCTACTAGTTTGATGCTTTATTTTTAAAGCTACATCTTCCTTATCATCAAGTGTTTTTTTAAGGGAAGTAAATTTTTCCTTGTAAACAATATAAACAATCAAAGGAACAAGCAATAACAAATACATAGCGACCTTGACTGGTGCAAAGGGAAAGGAATCAAAAATCAAATTTGGTAAAAAACTACTGATTATAAAGTGAACCCAGACACAATGGATCAATATTCCGATGGAATACCGTAGGTAATTAGCCCAGTTGTCCGGTTTATAGTTAGATTCTGGGTTGGTGGTGAACACAAAAATGGGAAACTTCTTAAAAGGCCAAAAGGGTATTGGATTAGTTTTGTGCCAGTTGGTGTAATCTCTTGAGTCGTTTAAATCGGCGGCGTAATAGGTGTAAATAGGGTAGTGGGAGAGAACCAAAGCTAGGGCATTGATAAGAAAGAAACAAAGCAATAGGGAAAATTTACTGGTTTCCACCATATCAACCAACATAGTCAATGCCTGATCCATTTGAGTTAACAACAACAAGACAATTACAATGACAACTAGACTTAGAACAGCAGATTTAAAAAAGTTTTTAAAAGAGCGTATAAAGTGATTTACTCCGTTTACAAAACGGACAAAGATGGATGTCTTTTGTTTTTTTGCATTCATACGACAGCGGTAACTCGTTATTAAAGATACTGATTAATTGTAGTTAAAATGGGTTACACTCTTTTTTTTGTCACTACCGTTTACCGAAATAGAAGGGTTGAACAACCCTCTTTTTTCTGCTTTTATTTTGGATAAAATCACACCGAAATTAAGTATTTCAAAAACTGTTTTTTTAGAGTATTCTTTTGAAATTTCTTTAATTAATTTATGAAGTCCAAGCTGGAAATCTTCTAGATTTTCATGACAAAAAAACAGCATCCAAAAATATATTTTGTATTTTGATTCTCGTAATGATTTTGGGATCTTTAAAATATACATTTTGCTTGTTTTAGGCGTGTCTAAAAATTTAATTAATATATTTATAATATCTTGACTATCAATATTTTTAATTAAATTAATTAAAGTTTTAGTTTGATTAAATTTTAAATTGTTTTTTACATGGTTATCTTCTGTAATTACTATATTTTTAATGCTATTTTTACTTAAAAACGATGTGTTTTCAAGTGAGCACATATGTATTTTTGTTTGTAAGAAATACACTAATTCTTCTTCTATTTTGCTTGTATTTATTTCAGTTTTGACCATGATTTATTTTTGAGTTTTTTGAACTTATTTTTCTAATTTATTTAGCCTGAAAAACTAAACTAGTTTAAAATAATTATAGGCTAATTCTATGCTATCTATAACAAGACTGTTTTCTTTTTCTGTTTGTTTTTTTACGGTCCATTTTACCGGATATGCATGTATAATATTCCAAGCTAAAACAGATTCTTTTTCACCGTTTATTAGTTTAACTTTTAAATCGGTTGGAGAAAATTGATATTGATTAATTGCTTTTTTGCACCATTCAATCACTTTTGAATCTTTTAATAGACCTCCTTTTAATATAAGATTTGGAAAACGTGTTCGGGACGGAAAGGAATGTTTAAACTCTTTTTCTGGATTCTTAAGTAATTGTTCGATATCTATATTAACTGTAAGACCAGAAACCGACTTAAACTGTGCATTACATTTTTTTTCTTCATTTCCGAAGAAATCAACATCTAGGTAAAATTGTTTCTGTGTTATCGTATTGTCCATTATTTCAGTTGTTAATTTTGTTGCATCTTATATGTTAATCTCAAAACAATAAACTCTGCTGGTCGTGTAGGCGCGATGCCAATTTCAATTTTCAATAGGCCATCTAGTATGTCGCTTTGAGTCATGCTTTGCCCTAAGCCGATGTTGACAAAAAAGGCGTGGTCTGGGGTACTCCCACTTAAAGCGCCGTTTTGCCATTGGAGTGTTAAAAAATTTTCGATTATTGCCTTAATTTGTTGCCAAGTATTACTATTATTTGGCTCATTTAAGCAAGTATAAATCGCTCTGTTTATTGATGTTTCAACCATAATACCAAACCGGCTTACCGAAATATACCGCCACTCATTATCATTACTGGCCAAGGTTCGGGCACCCCAGACCAAAATGCCCTTTCCAGGAAATTGACGGATTGCATTTATCGATTTCCCTGAAGAATGAACATTAAGATTTTGCTGCTCAGCATCCGTTATATTTTGGGTGGGTTTTATAGATCCACTTACTGAAACATTTGCCGGAGCTTTCCATACACCTCTGTCGGCATCTACTCTTCCATAAATACCTGCCATAGCACTACTTGGTGGTAGGGTGACTGTTTCTTGATCCAGCTTGTTTTTTATGGTGTTGAATAAAGCGGTGTTTTCGTGGCTTCCTCCAATTTTTAAATCAGTAAGCGACAATCCGTTTAATGAACCAACGGATTGAACACCATTCTCGTCGATGTTTTCGTGTTGTATGGTTATATCAGCATCTTCAAAAGCATACGGAAGAAGAGTTTTTAGATACGGATAATATACAGCGCCGTATTTTAAAAGCTCGGTGTCACTTCCTAAGGAGTTGGTGTTACGTACTGTGGCCGGGTTGTTTGCGTAGGTATCTGCAATTACAAATCGATCTTTTAATTGCTTTGCTTGCTGTAATGCCTGGTGAATCACATCATAATAATTATCAGCAGTCGAAATGGCCAAAGCATCGGGAAATACTAATAATGTAGGTTCTTTGTAGTTTTCAACAGCATATAAACCATTCAAAAGTTGATTTTTTGAAATTGTTGTACTGTCATAATCTCCAACAGAAACTATATAACAGGATGTTCCTCCATTGGCGAAGAACTGTTGTAAAGCATAATACATTGTAAATGGACTTGGAGCAGTATTGTTGATGGTAATTTTTTGGTTTGACACTTGTGTGTTGCCATTATTGTTGATTGTATCGATAAGGGTTGCTACAATATTTTTTTCGTTTTGGGAGGTGCCAAAGAAATTTTCATACTCGTTAAGAGAAGATATTTTTGTGGGTGTGATGGTGAGATCTTGGTCATTTTTTTTAGCTTTTTTGGTATAGCCAATAAAAGCAGGGATTGCTGTTTCCACCTGTGCTATATATGACGGAGTGTATGAAACATTTCTTACTTGGATAATAGGGCGTTTGTAAGGCTTTTTCATATGTTCTTGCTTAATTGATATAGATTTCAGAAATTGTTTTAGTGACATTACCAAGCGGGTCTTTTTCAACAATGAGTCGGGTAGGGCAGGCTGGCGGTTGTTTCCGACTATCAAACATATACTCAACCCTGCCGTTTTTCACTAAAGGCAATTCGGTAGGTTCAGTTGAATGCAAAAGTGTATTGTTAAGTGCATTTTTATAATGCCAAATGGTTTTGCGGTTAACAAACTGTATTTTAAATATTTTCGACTCAATTTCCTGTTCCTCATTATTGTTAAGTAAGTTTCGTTTGTTGTTATTGTTGACTATGGTGTTATCGCCAGTCATGTCTAAGCAAATTACCCCAAACATACTTTCTTTTTCAGTCTCTGAAAACTCCTTGTTTATACCTTGCCACGTGGTTTCCGTTATCCTAAAGTTTGATAAGGAACGCTTTGTGTTTTCTAAGTCAATATAATGGAAGTCTTTACCTTCCGAAGCTGGTTTTTTATTTGAAAAGTAAAAAGGCACTTTTGGAATGGAGTTTACAACAGAGTAGTTTTCGAACAAAAAGTCGTTTATGTAAAGCAAAAAATTAAGTTTGATTTCCTCTTGAATGGGAATTGTCGGACTGTTTTTTTGTGTCTCTGTTTCAGTATCTTTAACTTGAATTAACACTGTAAAACCTGTTTTAGAAGGTTTATACATCATCTTATAGTTATTCATAATGTGGTACGTCTCTTCAGAAGGAACAATGTCAATAAATTCCCGGACATCATAATCTAAAAGCTGTTTCTTTTTCAGTTTTTCTGAAATATCAAATGGAACTAAACCATCATTTAAAAAATATTCATGATAGATGTTTACTTTGCATAGTGTTTTATATGTAAATGAAAAACTCATGATGTATTGTATTGTTGTAAAACAAATTTAGAATGTAACAGTCTATATTTCAATAGGTAAACAGCTTAAAAGACACAAGGTTTTTCTTTAAAAAAACAGGTGTATTCCTTGACCTAAGACAGGGAAAATCCTTTCTTTAAAAAGGGATTTTTCCTAATTAATACATTGAAAGCAGAAACAGAGCAAGAAATTTTATACATTGCTTTACTAACTAACCAAAATTATAAAGATGGCCAAACCAGCAAAATGTATTAGTGTTGATCAAGCAAGACAATTGCAGGATAATTGGGTAAGCACCAGAGCCCTAGAAATAGAACAGGCTCAAGGAAGTGTTGATACCCGTGAGTTTTTTTATACAGTTGATGAATTACAAGAATATTTAGATTACGTTAAAGATATGTCTAAAAAACAAAGGATTGATAATCCCGGAATTAGAATTTATTTTGCAGCTCATGATAGCAATTCAGATGATAAAGCAACTGTTTTTTTAGCTCCTACAGATGGCGATACCATGAATTCAAATAATAACTATAATATAGAAGCCTTAAACTCTAGTGGGGGAGGATGGCCACCAAAAAGTTATTAAATACTATTTTTTGTTTTGAAAGAATATTTATTCCAAATGTTGCCCATGTTACTTGTAGAGGCTATGGCAGCTGTTGCAGGACTAATTTTAATTAGAAACCGGAAAACAGATAAAGCAACTAAGTACTTTGTCTATTTCCTATGTTTTACGATTTTGCTTGAAATTACTGGTAATTATGCCCCGGTAGCTTATTATTCAGGTTATAAGCTATTCTCTTTTGTAGAAGGCACTGTTTTTGAAAATAATTATTGGCTATACAATATAAATTTAATAATAAGCTACACAATTTATATAAGTTATTTTAAGTGGCATTTAGATAACCTTGGTTTACGAAAATTCTTAAATGTAATATTGGTGCTTTTTATAATTACTAGTACACTTAATTTGCTATTTTCAGATGTCTATTTCGTTGCTTTTTCAGCCTTTACAAATGTAGTAGGGACTGTGTTAGTGTTACTGGCCATAAGTCTATATTATTATGAATTGTTGAATAGCGATGCCATTTTAAAGTTTGACAAGTCACTTCCTTTTTATATTTCCCTAGGAGCCATTTTATTACATTTGGTATTAACTCCAATATTTATTTACAGCCGATATTTCAGTTTGAGTGAAAGTCCAGAATTTGTAGAATTGTACAAAACCATACTCCTTTTTACAATCCTATTGGTATATTTACTTTATACTATCGGATTTTTTATATGTCTAAAGAAGAAAGGCTTCTCATAATATACTTTATTGCAATATTGGTGCTTACATTTGTTGTATTAATAGTATTCTTTATCGCATTTCAACGTCGAAAAAACAAATTGCTCCTACGCCAAGCCGAGCAAAAGCGGCAATTTGAGAATGAAATCTCAAAATCTAGAATTGAGATTCAAGAACAGACCCTTAAAAACATTGCATGGGAATTGCACGACAATATTGGCCAATTGCTTTCTGTAGCAAATATCCAATTGAATATGATATTGCCAACACTCCCTAAAGAACTCCATAATCAATTACTAGAGACCAAATCCGTTGTACAAGAAACCGTTACCGAAGTACGAAACCTTTCAAAAACCCTAAATAATGATGTTGTATATAAAAATGGATTAGTAGCATCATTAAAAGTTGAATTAGAGCGATTTAATCGTCTCGATTTTTTAAATGCAACTTTAAAGATAACCGGTAAAATAAAAGAACTAGATCGAACCAACGAAATAATAATTTTCCGAATCCTTCAAGAGTTTTCTACTAACGTATTAAAACACGCCCGAGCAACAGAATTATTTGTACATTTAAATTATACTGAAACCTTTCTCCAGATTGAAGCAAGAGATAACGGTATTGGCTTTGACATATCAGAGCAAAAAGGAAATTCAGGAATGGAAACTATGAAAAGCCGCGCAGAACTGTTAAAAGCTCAAATTTCGATAGATTCTAAAAAAGAAGAAGGAACAATTTTACGCTTAAATTACCCTTATAAAAATGAATAAAACAACTTTTCACAACATAGTAATCGTAGACGATCATTCCTTATTTGCCAGTTCATTAGAAAAGCTGGTAAACTCCTTTGAAGGGTTCAATGTACTCTATCATGCCAAGAATGGTAAAGACTTGCAGCAAAAACTAAAACAGTTCCCAGAGGTTCCTGAGCTAATTCTATTAGACCTCAATATGCCAGTAATGGATGGCTTTGAAACCATGCAATGGTTACATGAAAATCAAAAAAGCATTAAAGTGTTGGCACTTACTATGGAAGATGATGAAAGAAAAATACTTAAAATGTTGAGTATTGGTGCCAAAGGCTACTTACTAAAAGATATTCATCCCGATAAACTAAACGAGGCCTTAGTACAAACACTTAAAAAAGGATATTACCATTCAGAAAAAGTGGCTGAATCCCTGTTGCATTCCTTACACTCAGATGAAACCGAAAAACCAGCATTTAAAGAACGGGAAATTGATTTTATGAAGTTAGCTTGTAGTGAAATGACCTACAAAGAAATTGCTGATAAAATGAATTTGAGCCCAAAAACGATTGATGGCTATCGCCAAGAACTTTTCAATAAATTGAATATTAAAAATAGAGTGGGCTTGGTTATTTATGCTTTAAAAAATGAGATTACAAAAATTTAATCACAGGCTTTCCATAATGGATCTATAGGTAAAGGAGCAACAATGGTAAGTTTTTCTTTCTTAACGGGATGCACAAAGGTTAACTTCCTAGAGTGTAGGTGAATGCTCGCATCTTTATTGCTTCGATCAAAACCATATTTTAAATCACCTTTTATTGGGCTCCCTATTGCTGAAAGTTGTGAGCGTATTTGGTGATGACGCCCAGTTTCTAATTCTATTTCCAATAAAAAATAATTATCCAGCTTCTTTATAACCTGATAGTGAAGTATTCCTTTCTTGCTATCGGGCACTTCGTTTGTATGCGAATACGATTTGTTTTGCTTCGAATTTCGTTTTAAATAATGAGCCAGCCTATCTGAAGGTTTTGGTGGTTCATTTTTAACTAATGCCCAATATGTTTTTTCAGTTTCACGTTCAGCAAATAATTTATTTAAACGTGATAAAGCTTTTGATGTTCTTGCAAATACAACTACACCGCTAGTGGGGCGATCCAGTCTATGCACCACACCTAAATAAACAGCTCCTGGTTTATTGTATTTTTCGCCAATATACTCTTTAACCACTTCAGAAAGCGGTTTATCACCGGTTTTATCACCTTGAACAATATCACCTGCCCGTTTATTTACAATAAGCAGGTGATTGTCTTCAAATAAAACTTGTAAGTTATCTTTTGTAGATATGATTTTTTTTGAACTCAGAGGAATGTTCTTTTATAAATAAATACTAGTATTGCTCCTTATCACTAGGAAAATCACCGTTTTTTACATCATCAATGTAATTTTTAAAAGCGCCCGTCATTTCGGCATATAAATCTAAATACCGACGTAAAAACCGTGGATTGAACTCGTGTGTCATCCCGACCATATCGTGCGTAACCAAAACTTGTCCGTCAACGTTATTTCCGGCGCCTATTCCTATAATTGGGATGGTTAACTCCTTGGCAACTTCAGCAGCTAATTTGGCAGGAACTTTTTCAAGCACAATAGCAAAACAGCCAATTTTTTCCAATAACTTGGCATCTGCTTTTAGTTTTTCAGCTTCTTCGTCTTCTTTGGCGCGAACAGTATACGTTCCAAATTTATAGATGGACTGTGGAGTAAGCCCTAAATGGCCCATTACAGGAATTCCAGCATTTAAAATTCGTTTAACCGATTCTTTTATTTCTTTCCCACCTTCTAGTTTTACTGCGTGACCGCCGCTTTCTTTCATAATCCGAATGGCAGAGCGTAACGCTTCTTTAGGATCACTCTGGTAACTTCCGAAGGGAATATCAACAACAACCAGACTTCGTTCAATAGCTCTCACTACTGAGCTGGCGTGATAAATCATTTGGTCTAAGGTTATGGGTAAAGTGGTTTCGTGGCCTGCCATAACATTGGAGGCTGAATCACCTACCAGTATGACGTCTATGCCAGAACCATCCACAATTTTTGCCATAGTAAAGTCGTAGGCGGTGAGCATGGATATTTTTTCACCTTTCTTTTTCATGTCCACCAAGGTTTTAGTGGTTATACGTTTGTATTCTTTTTTTGCAATCGACATATTTTCTTATTGTAACAAATTAGACTATAAAAATACTAATTTTGATAACCAATCTCTTAATAATCTTATTATGACACGTTTTTTATTTGTTTTTAGTTTTTTATGTTCCTCGATTATTTTTGCGCAAGGCTCTTTTTCTGAAAAAGATGCACAACAAGTAATCGATACTTTTTTTGAAGGATTTCACGAAGGTGATACCGTAAAAATGAAATCGGTAATGGCTCCAGATATGATTATGCAAAGAGCTTTTACTGATAAAAATGGTGTTGGTAAAATAAGCACAGGGAATGCTTCAGATTTTATAATGTCGATTGCAAAACGTCCTGCAGATCAGAAGTGGGAGGAAAAAATCTTGGACTACAAAATAAATATAGATGGAAGTCTAGCGCATGTATGGACGCCTTATGAGTTTTGGTTTAATGAAGAATTCAGCCATTGTGGAGCCAATGCTTTTACATTGGCAAAGATAGATAATGGTTGGAAAATTATTCATATTATCGACTCCCGCCGAACAGCGGACTGCAACTAATTAACAGTCGCTCATATTTACACGTACAGCCAAGCCGCCTTCGCTGGTTTCTTTGTATTTGTTGCTCATATCTTTAGCAGTTTCCCACATCGTTTCAATAACCTTATCTAAGGGAACTTTTGCAGAAAGAGGATCACTATCAAGTGCCATCTCGCATGCGTTAATGGCTTTTATGGCTCCCATAGCGTTTCGTTCAATACAAGGTATTTGCACCAAACCGGCAATAGGGTCACAGGTTAGACCAAGATGATGTTCCATGGCTATTTCAGCGGCCATTAAACATTGCTCTGGAGTTCCACCCATTAATTCGGTTAAAGCTCCTGCTGCCATAGAAGAAGAAACGCCAATCTCTGCTTGACAACCACCCATTGCAGCCGAAATAGTAGCTCCTTTTTTAAACAGACTTCCAATTTCACCGGCAACTAACATAAATTTACGAATGTCCTTAAAATCAGCATCGTGGTTTTCAATAACCATATAATACATCATTACGGCAGGAATAACACCTGCACTTCCGTTTGTGGGTGCGGTAACTACTCTTCCTAACGAAGCATTTACTTCGTTAACAGAAAGTGCAAAACAGGAAACCCATTTCAGTATTTGCCTGAACTTTACTTCCGTACTTCTAATGGCTTCAATCCATTCTGTAGCGTTGTTATAGGTAACATCGCCTATTAGGTTTTTGTGCATATCGAAGGAGCGACGTTTTACATTGAGTCCGCCGGGTAATGTACCTTCCGTATGGCAACCCACATACATAGAATCCAGCATGACGTCCCATATTTTCTGAAGCCCTTCGTTTATTTCTTCTTCTGAACGAAGTGATTTTTCATTTTCCAGAACAATTTCACTAATGGATTTTCCTTCAGCTTTACAGTTAGAAAGTAATTCGACACCACTATGTACAGGAAACGGAAATTGTGCAAATTTCTGTTCCTTCATTTTTTTGTTCTTGCGTTCTTTCTTAATTACAAAACCACCACCAATAGAATAAAAAGTAGCCGTTTTTTTAGAGCCGTCCTTTAAATAAGCGTGGAAGGTGATGCCGTTAGGATGGAAATCTAAAAACTTTTTATTGAATTTAATATGTTCTTTTGGGTTGAAATCTATTTCTTTTTCATCATTCAACCTAAGTTTGTGGTTTGATGTGATAAAATCGATGGTTTCGTCAATTTTTTCAATAGGAAAGGTAACCGGGTCAAAACCACATAAACCGAGCATCGAGGCGACATCGGTTGCGTGACCTTTTCCGGTAAGAGAAAGAGAGCCGTACAAATTTACTTGTACTTTTTCCACTTGATCAAAATGACCTTTCTCAATCAATTCGTCTACCCAACGTTCTGCAGCACGCCAAGGCCCTAAAGTGTGCGAACTTGAAGGTCCCACACCAATTTTTAACATATCAAAAACACTTATACTTTCCATAGGCTCAAAATCTAAACACAAAGATAATTTTTCTTTTATAGATTGTTGTTGAAAAGTATGTGGAAATATTCCAATTTTAAAACGGAATATTTCCTAGTTTTGTTTTTATGGAAATTACAACCTCTGGGAAATTACAGAAAGTCAAAAATCGCCATGCACCTGAAGTCTCTAAACAAACGGGATTTCCTAGTGCGGCTACACACTATTTAGAAGCGCCTATCGATTTGCATAAAGAATTAATGCACAATCAAGATGCTACTTTTTTTATTCGGGTAGATGGCAATGGGTATACAGCATTCAAAATACGTCATAACGATGTATTAATTGTGGACCGTTCCCTTAAAGCAATTCCTAATCGACTGGCTTTGGTGGTTAAAAATGGTGAGTTTTTGCTGATCCGTATTTCAGAAAACCCTTCAGAAGAATATATTTTATGGGGTGTTATCACGTATATAATTCATAATGCATTATGATAGCGATGGTCGATTGTAATAGTTTTTACGCATCGTGCGAACAGGTATTCCGACCTGATTTGTGGGGAAAACCGGTAGTGGTGTTAAGTAATAATGACGGTTGTATAATTGCGGCAAATAAAGAAGCAAAAGCAATAACCGACATCCCAATGTTTGAACCCGTTTTTAAAATTAAAGATCAATTAATTAAAAATAGGGTAAAATTTTTCTCATCAAATTACACCTTGTATGGCGAAATGTCCCAACGGGTGATGAATATCTTAAAAACCTTTTCACCTATGGTTGAGGTGTACAGCATTGACGAATCTTTTGTAGAAGTAAGCGGAATGGACTATTTAAACCTTGAAACCTACGGCCATGAAATAAAAAACACCATCAAACAAGTAACCGGTTTGCCAGTAGGAGTAGGGGTTGCCCCAACAAAGGTGTTGGCAAAATTGGCCAATAAGATGGCAAAGAAAATTGAAGGGTATGATCACGTATGTGTGATTGATTCTGAAGAAAAACGGATTAAAGCCTTACAGTGGGCCAAAACAAAAGATATCTGGGGATTGGGAAGAAAGCATGTAGAGCGATTAAAAAATATAGGTGTATTTACGGCATATGAATTTACCCAAAAACCGCTCGCGTGGGTACGCAAGGAAATGACCGTAGTAGGTGAGCGACTGTGGCGGGAGTTACGAGGAGAACCGTGCATTGAGTTCACCGAAATACCAAAACCCAAGAAAGGAATCGGTACCGCAAAATCGTTTGGTAAAAAACTGGAAGACCTAAAACTTATTGAGGAAGCGTGCGCCTATTACATTAGTGAAGTGAGCGAAGTATTACGTGCACAAAATTCCTGTGCTACCTATATACAAGTGTTTGTGCATACCAATTACCACAGCAATGTTGATAAACAGTACTCTAATAGTATAACGGCGACGATGTCGATACCTACCAATAATACGTTTCAATTGATTTCTGAAGCGCGAAAAGCGTTGCACGAAATTTATAAACCTGGTTATCGCTATAAAAAAGTAGGGGTGAATTTAAGCGGAATCATTCCGCAGGAATATGTACAGGGCAATTTGTTTCACCAGCCTTCTAAGTTAAATAACCGGGAACTTATTCAAATTTTTGATAAACTGAATAATAAATACGGAAAATCTACTGTAGCTTCAGCGATGACCGGAACAAGAAAAGAAGAATGGGAACTCATAAAAAAAGAGCGAAGTCCTCACTACACTACACAATGGAAAGAATTACTTAAAATTGAAGCTAAAACTAGTAGTAGAAAACTTACATAACCGGTAGTTTACTGAAAAACAGCTACTTATTCTGTTAAACTTTTTCTAAAAAAGATTAAACAAAATTAATTTTATTTAGTTTAGTAGTCATTAATACAAACTAAAAAAAAACTATAATGAAAAAGCTATTACTACTAAGTACAGTTATGTTGTTGTCAGCAGCTGTATTTTCACAAACTGCCAGAGTTCAGGTAATTCACAATTCGCCTGATGCATTAGCTTCAGAAGTTGATGTGTATGTAAATGCAGACTTAACCTTAGACGATTTTGCGTTTAGAACTGCTACGCCCTTCGTTGATTTACCCGCAGGAACAGAAATTGAACTCTCCGTAGCACCTTCAAACAGTACAGATGTTGGAGATGCTGTACTAACAGTCCCGGTTACATTAACTGAAAACGAAACGTATATTGTTGTAGCCGATGGTATTGTAAGTCCAACGGGCTATAATCCTGCTCCCCCTATAACATTACAAGTATATCCTATGGGAAGGGAGACAGCTACTAGCGGATCTAATACTGATGTGTTGGTGCACCACGGTTCAACCGATGCTCCTACTGTTGATGTTTTTGAAACAGGTGTGGGTGCAGGGTTGATTGTAGATGATATCTCATATTCTGAATTCCAAGGATATTTAGAGTTACCTACTGCAGATTACGTTATTCAAGTTCAAGATGAAACAGGAACAACAGGAGTGGCTGCTTATCAAGCACCTTTAAGTACTTTAGGTTTAGATGGTGCAGCTTTAACTGTGTTAGCATCTGGTTTTTTAGATCCTTCACAAAATTCAGATGGTCCATCATTTGGTTTATGGGTGGCATTAGCTTCGGGAGGAGATTTAATTCCACTTCCAGGCGCACCCTTAGGAGTTGATGATATTGACAATGTATCAATAAATATATATCCAAACCCGGTACAAAACCAATTAACTGTTTCAGGAATAACTTTAAAAGACTATACAGTTGATATTGTTGATATGCAGGGACGTATTGTGGCTAAAGCTGTATCAGAAATTTCGGATAATATAATCAGTACTGCAAGTCTTACTTCAGGAGTTTATTTTCTAAATATCCGTAACGGAAATAAAAACGCTAAAACCATACGATTTGTAAAACAATAGTTTAATTGTTTATTGTTTACTATTAAGTGTCCGCATATACTGCGGGCATTTTTTATATAGCTGTAATACTAATCCCTCCGTCAACTGAAATATTTTGACCAGTTATGTACGATGACTTTTCCATAGCCAAAAAGGCAATTACGTTTGCCATTTCGCTAGCTTGGGCCACGCGCCCTAATGGCGTGTGTTTTAAAACGGGATCAATCCGTTCTTTTATTTCGAGCAGTCCTTCCGTAAGTGGAGTTTGTGTAAACCAAGGGGACATTGCGTTTACTCGAATACCATCTTTCGCCCACTCGGCAGCAAGGTTTTTAGTTTGCATCACCAATCCAGCTTTAGACATGCCATAAGGGGAACCTGTATTGGTGTCTAGTGACCCAGAAACAGAAGCAACATTCACAATGGTTGCTTTGCCAGATTTTTTAAGAAACGGATAAAGGTTTCTGCTCAACTCGAAAGGAGCCGTCATATTTATGGCAATAACTTTTGAAATTTCTTCTTCGGAATAGTCTAAAGCTGCTTTCCGGATATTGATTCCGGCATTGTTTACAAGAATGTCCAAGGTGTTCCAGCGTTTTTTTACTTCGGAAACAATAGCTTCCATTCCAGCTTTTTCTGAAACATCACTAACTAATCCATACGCTTTGTGACCTTCTTTTTGTAACTCGCTTTCAAAAACTTTTACATCTTCTTCACTCCGTGCCGTAAAAATGACTTCGGCGCCAAGTGAAAGAAACTCTAAAACAGTTGCTTTCCCAATTCCTTTGGTTCCGCCAGTAATAACTGCTTTTTTATCTTTTAAATTCCACATAACTATATTTTAAAATTAAAAAACCTTCCATTGCATTCAAACTGAATGTAATGGAAGGTGTGTTGTGTTTTTATTCTTTACGGAGTTAAAACGACTCTAAAACGAGCTTCGTTGTTCATCATTTTGTCAAATGCTTCTACAACATCGTCTAAGTTGTATGTTTCAATCATGGGTTTGGTATCGGTCAATGCACTAAAGTTAAGGGTGTCTTCACTTTCAATTGCCGTACCGCTAGGCCATCCGGTAACCGATTTTCGAGCCATCAACAATTGCATAGGCGAAACTTCTACAGCATCGGGTGTAGCACCGATACAGATTAATTGTCCGTCAATCCCCAATCCATCAATTACGGAAGATATAGCATCAGCGTGCGGCGCTGTGGCAACGATTAATTTTGCACCGCCTAATTTCTGCAACTCTTCAACAGCATCTTGCTCTTTAATATTAATGTAGTGGTGCGCACCTAAATCTTTTGCTAATTTTTTTTTATCATCACTCGTGGAAAGCGCTACTGTTTTCATCCCCATTTTATTGGCGTATTGAACGGCTAAGTGTCCTAAACCACCAATTCCTTGAACGGCTACCACATCTCCGGCTTTTACATTGCTGTTTCGCATTGCGTTGTACACGGTAATTCCGGCACATAATAAGGGTGCGGCTTCTTCACTGGAAAGTTCTTCTGGAATACTGGCAACTGCTTCTTGTGGAGCAGTCATATATTCAGCATAACCACCATCGTACGAAATTCCACAAACCTTGGCGTTTTCACAATTAATAAACATACCGCGTCGACAAGGTTCGCAGTTAAAACAGTGTCCTCCGTGCCAGCCTACACCAACGCGCTGTCCTTTTTTCCAGTTGGAAACATTGCTGCCAACGCTTTCTACAATCCCCACAACTTCGTGACCAGGAACGCGAGGATATTCTAATCCGGGAAATCCGCCAGCTTTTACAAAGTTGTCACTGTGGCAAATTCCGCAGGCTTCTACTTTTAATAATACTTCGTTTTCTTTTGGAGTGGGCTTGTCGAGTTCTACTATTTTAAAATCGCCTCCCGCTTCTTGTACTTGTACTGCTTTCATAGTTTCTTTTTTTGAGACTTGAAGATACAAAGAGTAGCTTACTTTTGTTTTAAATCTGTGTTAAACCCTGAAGAGATAATGGATTAATTAGAAAGTGTGTATGTAACTACCAGCATAACCCCAATTACAAAGGCGTTATTAAGAAAGTGAAGTAAAATAGGCCAAATGAGTACGCCAGTTTTTAGTTTTAACCAACCAGCAATGCCACCAAGAACAATCCGCGGAATAATCATAGCAAACAAGGCCGCATTCAGTAAAAAAGATTCTACATAGTTATAAATGTGTGCCATCCCGAAAATTAAGGAAGTAATGATTAAAACTACTAACACGTATTTCCCTAAAAACTTCTGAATACCCAAAAGTGCGTTTTTAGGTATAAGTAGTTGTAGTACGTAATAAATGCCAATAAAAACCCCGAACATTATTAAGAGCCTGATATACCAATCTGCTAATCCTTCAGAAAAGCCCATAAAAAGGAAACTGAGCCACCCGCTTATAAAAAGCAACAAATCCTCATAACTGGGTTTTATAAGGGAACGGAACATAATTTCTTCAAAAATAGGCGCAATGATCACTGCCGAAATTAACAGCTGTATCGGTTGGTTATTGAGCATTTCTAGTAAACGCTCTTGTTTATATTCGTTATTTATAAGTTCAGGAAACCATTTTGATAATATGCCCAATACCATAAAAAAGGAAAAATAAAACGCCCAAACCAATAGGTAGCTTTTTAGTAATAGTTTGCTACCTTCTTTAGCGGTGTATGTTTTTGTTGCAATCATTTTTTATGAAGTGACAAAAGTAGAGGAATAAATTGTTTTACCTTTCGGCAAAAGTTTATCCTGAGTTTTTATCGAAGGGCTCAGGGTACATGTGAACGGGGATATTGCAACAAGAGAAACCCACCAGGTTTTATAAATTGTCACTATTACAAATTCCGTAGGGGTCTACTTTTATTAGCCGTTCAATTTATTTTTTTTACAACCTTTTTAGTTTCTGTCCTGCCACTTTCATTTATAATTTTCACAAAATAAATTCCTTCACTTAAACCTGATATATCCACTTGATTTTTTTCTTTAAAAGTAATAAGTAGTTGACCAATACTGTTGTAGATAATTATTTCAGAAATAGGCGAGTTAGATTTTACATTTAACAATCCGGTTGTTGGATTTGGGTAGATACTGAAGGAGTTTGCTAGGTTTTCTTCAATCGCAAGTGGCCCAAGGTTTTCAAACCAGATTATTTCATCATTTCTTTGAGAAGATGCTAAAACGTCCATTTTTCCGTCCCCATTAAAGTCATCAGCAAAAATACAAGTAGCTCCATTTACATTGGAAGAAATAATTTGAGGTTCGCCAAAATTCCCAGTTCCATCGTTTTCATACCAATATACTGTATTATCAAAATAAATAGCTGAAAGTACATCTATATCCCCATCACTATCCAGATCTTCTGCATAAATTTCGTAGGCACCTGATACATTGTCATCAATAACCCGCAGTGGTCCAAATGTGCCTTGTCCATCAATATTTTCAAACCATACAACTGAACTACCTTCAAACGATGACGCTACAATGTCTGCGTCTCCATCATTATCAATATCTTTCGAGACTAATGAATAGGAGGAAAGTAATTCAGTTGAAATTATTTGCTCTGGACCATAATTTCCTCCTCCATTATTTTCGTGCCAAAAAAGGACATCATTAATCCAATCAGCCGCAACTAAATCCATATCGCCATCACCATCAAGATCTACTGCTTTTACAGATTCTACTGACTTAAAATTATTGTTAATAACTTGGGGGGAGCCAAAATTTCCTTGACCATTCAAATTTTCATAATAAAAAATACCATAATTAATACCTCCTGAAATAATATCAATATCTCCGTCGTCGTCAACATCTAGAGGATAAGTTATGTATGGATTATCATTAAGTTGCGGGAATAGGTGTGCTTCAAATGAAGTTACTAAACCATCCATATTTTCAAACCATCCTACAATGTGATCATTATGAGATTCGGAAACTACATCCATATCGCCATCGCCGTCTATGTCTGCTGCATTTATAGAAATAGGGTAATCCAATTGTGAGATTGTTATAGGCTCGGAAAAATTTCCTTGACCATCAAGATTTTTTTGCCAAGCAATTTTATCGCTACCTGGGGCTGCTGATAGAATATCTTGATCTCCATCCCCGTCCATGTCTATTGAGAAAACAGTATAAGGAGCATTAACACCATTTATTTCCACTACAATTTGTTGAGGTCCGAAGCTTCCTTGGCCATTGGTGTTTTTATAATATGCTATTTTATCATCTCCGCTAGATGCAGACATTACGTCCAAATCCCCGTCGTTGTCCAAATCACTAAGTTCAATATCTCTTACACTGCTAACATCATCTGTTATTTGTTGCATTGGGCCAAAATTGCCAGAGCCGTCATTTTTATAAAAGCTTATCTGGTTAAAACCCGCTTGGTAAACATAATCGATATCCCCATCATTATCAATATCAGTACCTTGGCCTCCACGAGGGTCTATTGGGTCGTAGCTTATAAAGTGCTCTGTACCAAAATCACCTTGTCCGTTTACATTTTCAAACCAAATAATTTTTTGATCTAAAAATGATGAAGTTGCGAAAAAATCCATATCGCCATCACCATCAATATCTGCAATTGATGCACCGCTTGGCTGAGAAACATCTGTAGTAATAATCTCTTGTGGGCCAAAACTTCCCTGGCCATCTATATTTTTATACCAAGAAATATCTCCTTCGAAACTTTCATAGTTCGTCGTTAATATATCCATATCACCATCGCCATCCATATCTTCTACAGCAATTGAAGATATGCGAGCTTCTGTAAGAATAACAGTATGTTCTGTTCCAAAAGTTCCTTCCCCATCCATATTTTCATACCAAGCAAGGGAACTGTTTTCCCCACCGTTTCCTACTACATCAAAATCGCCATCGCCGTCCATATCTCTGGCCAATATTTCTTGAGCGTAGGTACTTGCGGTGTTCACAAGTTGCGGAGAAGCGAAATTAGCCTGACCATCTGTGTTTTCATACCAAACAATGCCGTCTTCTCTTGCAGAGTTTATTATATCTTGATCTCCATCACCATCAATATCTATTGTGATAACCTGAACTGTTCCAGGTCTCGTGTTGCTTATAATTTGCTGGGACCCAAAATTTCCGTTAATATTTTCATACCAAGCTATCTTACCATCATTACTAGAGGATGAAATCATATCCATATCTTCATCGCCGTCAAGGTCTGCCGCAAAGACAGAACTTGCGCCATTTGTACCACCGTCGTCGTTGACAGTAATGTGAGCATCAAAATCTATTTGCGCATGAATTGAAAAAGAAAAAAAGAGGGTTGATAGAAAAAGTAATTTTGTTTTCATTCTTATGATTTAGAGTGGGCAAAATAAAGACTTTCTTACTACTATACAAACTACAGACACCAAGTTTGTTTTATAAGGCAATAGCGCTCTAAACGTCTTAAAGCAAGCCACAAAAGTAATGGAATAAATTGTTTTAAATCAGGACTGCATTTGCAAGAGGGATAGAGTAGGGTACCGTGTACCCACGAAAGCCTGCCTGCCGGCAAAGGCAGGCCCGACCGTACCCTGAGCGGAGCCGAAGGATGCGGGCTTGCCATAAAAAATCTTTTAAAACTGTCAAATTTATTATGATGTATGACACCCTGTCATAAAGTTTTCGATGGCATAATCATTGACTTATACATAGCGAATTAAAAATTTGAATTAGTAAAACAATAACTATAATACTATGAGTAAAATAATTGGAATCGACTTAGGTACAACCAACTCCTGCGTTGCTGTAATGGAAGGTAGCGAGCCAACGGTAATACCGAATGCCGAAGGAAAACGAACTACTCCCTCAGTAATCGCCTTTGTGGAAGGTGGCGAAATTAAGGTTGGTGACCCTGCAAAGCGTCAGGCTGTTACAAACCCTAAGAAGACTATATCTTCCATTAAGAGATTTATGGGGAACAAGTTTTCCGAATCAAAAAAAGAAATTGATAACGCTGCATACGATGTAGAAAAAGGCGATAATAACACACCACGTGTTAAAATCGATGATCGTATGTATACGCCTCAGGAATTGAGTGCGATGATTCTTCAGAAAATGAAGAAAACTGCTGAAGATTACCTTGGGCAAGATGTAGATCGTGCTGTAATTACAGTCCCGGCTTACTTTAACGATAGTCAGCGTCAAGCAACAAAAGAAGCTGGTGAAATCGCTGGCCTTAAAGTAGAACGTATTATTAATGAGCCTACAGCGGCTGCATTGGCATACGGACTTGATAAAAAAGATAGCGACCAGAAAATAGTAGTATTTGACTTTGGTGGTGGTACACACGATGTTAGTATCCTTGAATTAGGAGACGGCGTTTTTGAAGTACTTTCTACCGATGGTGATACGCACTTAGGTGGTGACGATGTTGATAGCAAAATCATTAACTGGTTAGCAGATGAGTTTCTAAAAGAAGAAGATTTAGATCTTCGTAAAGACGCTATGGCGTTACAACGTTTGAAAGAAGCTGCTGAAAAAGCTAAGATTGAATTATCATCTTCTACACAAACTGAAATTAACTTGCCATACGTTACTGCAACAAGCAGTGGACCAAAACACTTGGTAAAAACGTTAACGCGTTCTAAGTTTGAGCAGTTAATTGACGATTTAGTAAAAAGAACCATCACTCCTTGTGAGAAAGCTATGAAAGCAGCTGGTCTTTCTAAGAGTGATATTGACGAAATAATTTTAGTAGGTGGATCGACACGTATTCCTGCTGTACAAGAAGCTGTGAAGAATTTCTTCGGAAAAGCGGCCAGTAAAGGAGTAAACCCTGATGAGGTTGTTGCAGTTGGAGCAGCTATTCAAGGTGGTGTATTGACCGGTGATGTAAAAGATGTACTGTTACTAGATGTAACACCATTATCATTGGGTATTGAAACAATGGGTAGCGTGAATACAAAACTTATTGAAGCCAATACAACAATACCGACTAAGAAGAGTCAGACGTTCTCAACAGCGGCAGATAATCAGCCAAGTGTAGAGATTCACGTATTGCAAGGTGAGCGCCCAATGGCAGCAGATAACAAGACAATAGGACGTTTCCACTTAGATGGAATTCCACCTGCGCCAAGAGGAACACCTCAAATTGAAGTGACTTTCGATATTGATGCCAACGGTATCATTAAAGTAAGCGCTGAAGATAAAGCAACTGGTAAGAAGCAAGATATTAGAATTGAAGCTTCTTCAGGCTTAACAGAAGAGGAAATCGCGAAAATGAAACAAGAAGCGGAAGCTAATGCTGATGCCGATGAAAAAGCGAAAGAAAAAGTTGATAAAATCAATGAAGCTGACGCGATGATTTTCCAAACTGAAAAGCAACTGAAAGAATTTGGCGAAAAATTATCTGATGATAAGAAAAAGCCAATTGAAGATGCTTTAGAGGAATTGAAGAAAGCGCATGCAACACAAGAAGTTGAAACCATCCAGCCAGCGTTGGATAAAATCAACGAAGCGTGGAAAACTGCAAGTGAAGAGATGTACAAAGCGCAAGCTGATCAACAAGGTGGAGCTGCCCCAGGCGGTGATGCTGGATCTCAGCAAGGAGCTACAGGCGGATCTTCAGAAGAAGAAGGCAGTGATGTAGAAGACGTAGACTTCGAAGAAGTGAAGTAAAACAGATGTCGAAAGACAGACGTTTATAAATAAATTGAAAAACCGCAACTCATTATGAGTTGCGGTTTTTTATTATATAACTAGTATAAAGTTGTTTAAGACAAGTATAACATCCATCTTTCCTATTTATCAGTATATTTGAAACCATGGAATCTATACTACTTCCCAAACAGCCGCATCCTGCGGTGTCATACCTTCGTGTAGGTAGGTTGCTGTATTTTTCACTCATCTTGTTTATTCTAGAATCTTGGGTGTACGGGGTGCAACTTATGGAAGCTTGGAATAATGCTTCTGGCTATATTGTTGCTATTTGGGCATGGTGCTTTCTATTTTCCTTTATTCATATTTATTTGGTTATTATGGATGGTTGGTCACGCTACCAAAACTACAAACGAGCAAAAGATCAGTTTTTTATACACGGGTTTCGTCCGCGTATTGCAGATATTTACATCGTTTCAAAATGTCAACGTATGGCAGCCGAAACCGCCGCAGAAGAATTAGGAATAAAAGAAGAAGTACAAACGTATTACAAAAGTTGTGGTGTAAAATGGTATCATTATATACCATATTTTATGGTAAAAGAACCTTTGTTTATGTTTAAAAAGCACTTTTGGTCCCGTACTTTTTTAGAGAAAAATTATACTCCAAAATTTGATTTTCAAAATATGCCACAAGCAACTTCGGTATGAGTATTTCGTGTACACAAGTAAGCAAACAATACGGTTCGGTACTGGCATTAAAACAAGTAAATGTCTCTTGTAAAGCCGGTGAAATTTGTGGGATAGTAGGGGCAAACGGAGCCGGGAAAACGACTTTGTTTAAAATATTAATGGGGTTGGTAACACCTGATAGTGGTTCTGTGGCTATACAATCCACTGGCAATAAAAAAGCTGGAGGTATTATAGAAAAACCTGCACTGTACGAATACCTCACAGCTTACGAAAACCTTAAAGTATTTGCCAAAATGCAAGGGGCAAATACCGATAAAGATATACTACATCAATTTTTAAAACGGGTAGGATTACCAATAGACAGAAAAGATCCGGTGCGCAATTATTCTATGGGGATGAAACAACGACTAGGAATCGCCATTGCGTTGCTTAACAATCCTTCTTGTTTAATTTTAGACGAACCGTTTTCAGGTCTCGACCCTATGGGGATTGAATCGCTACGAAATCTTATTCTGAAATTATCAGAAGAAAATCTGGCAATTTTAATTTCCTCTCACATTGTCGATGTATTGAGTAAATTATGTTCAAAATTATATGTTATTAATAACGGAAGCATCGTTAATTCAGGTGAAACGGCTGTTTTAATTTCTGAAAATACAAATGCATATACTATTTGCGGATCTGGAATTGCAGCTTCAAAAACGCTACAAAAGTATGAAACAACACAACGGGGCAATTGTATGACCATTTCAATTTCTTCTGAAACTATTCCGGAGGTATTACAGCAATTGGCCGAAGAACAAATCAGCATTACGTCTTGCACACCTGAAGTAGATTTACAACAACTTTTTCATCCGAGACCACAATGAGAGCCTTGTTAGCGACCGAATTTTACAAACTCATAAAACAAAGCCGAACCTACTATGCGCTCGCTGCCATTTTTGTGATAGAAGGCGTGGTGCTTTTCAGCGCGTATTATCAAGGTGCTGGAATTATTGATATTGTGTTGAGCAATCTAAAAGACACCTTCTACTTTGAAGGAAATCTGCTGAATGGAAATTTAGTCACCTACTTTATATTAAACTCGCTGTGGTTTCATGTTCCGTTAATCTTAATCATTATTATGTCAGGCTTGCTCACCACAGAATATAAAGACAAAACCTTACAGACCGTTATGATGCAGCCGGTAAAAAAGTGGCAGTATATACTCAGTAAATACATTGTAGCCATTGTATTTACCACCTGTGTGGTGTTTGTACTGGCGCTGACCTCCTTTTTACTATCATATGCTTTGTTCGGAAAAGGTGATTTAATCGTGTACGTAAATGGGCTTACTTTTTTTGAACATCATGACGCTTTTTTCAGATTAGCGAATGCTTTTGTAATAGGAGTGGTGTCGATGGTATTTTTTTCCGTAGTAAGTGTAACCTTGGCTGTTATTTTTAAAGAAGCGATGAAAACCTGGATTATTGCCGCTTTCTTTTTAATACTTTCAAATATTCTACTGAAAGTTGATTTTGGAAGCGAATTGCTAAACCAATTGCTATACGTAAAACTGAACGATACGTGGCAGTACTTTTTTACGTTTGAAATTCCGTGGAACACAATTTACATGAATGTCACTTTATTAATGGCATACACCTTGCTTACAATGGGCGTTGGAGTGTATATATTTCAGAAAAAAGATATAGGATGATACAACGATTGATGTTGATACTACTATTTATGAGCTCGTTTTCAAGCTTGGCTCAAGAACAAGATGAAGATTTACTGCGCATTAAAGAGCGGTTGGATATTGTTTCAGCGTTTACAGCCGACTTAAAACTGGATGTGGATATTAGTTTTATCAATATGCCACAAAAAACAGCTATAGTAAAATTTAAAAAAGGGGAGCCTATGTCTTTTTCTTCGGAAGAATTTGCGCTTATCCCCAAACGCGGACTAGATTTTTCATTTCAGGAATTATTTGAACATCCTTTTATCACTGTAGATCGTGGAATGGAAGTTATAGAGGGAAAAGAGTTAAAAGTAGTGAATGTTATTCCTACAGATAAAAAAGCCGATTTTTCGATTGCAACAGTATATTTAGATGTAAAAGCTGAACGCATAGCTATTTCAGAAATAAGCACTAAAAAAGATGGCACGTATAAACTACTATTAGATTACCCAACTTACGAAGCTGTTTTACCTTCAAAAGTAGAAGTACAGTTTGAAATGGAGCGTATTCGTATTCCGCTTAATTTTATGGGAAGAGATATAGACGTTGATAGAAAGCAAATGCGTAAAGAAGACGTAAAAACTGGGAAAATTTTTTTGACGTTGGATTATGAAACTATTTTTTATTAATTGTCAACCTTGCTTATAGAGTACCCTTCACTACTAAATATATTTTCATCAACAGTTTTAGAAATATGAATAACACGAATTATCACATCGGCACGACCAGTTTTGCTTTTTAAAAGCATTTCTAGAGGTAGTCCTTCCACGCCAAACTGATCGAAAAGTTCTATTTCTTTGGCATCTTTTCCCGCTCCAACAGACTGATATGCCAATACACTACCCATATTTAGTTCTATAGCTTCTGGCATCCACAAACTAGCGGTATATTCACCGTTTACTGCTAACACTTCACGAGTTTGGTACCCTTCAATTTCTTTAGTTTTTCCCGTATAGTTAAGTTTGGTTCGTGGTCCTGTGCCATAATCACGCATCGCCACGTTCATTCCAGGCCAATATTTATCATTCATGGGTAAGATATATCCGCCTTTTATACCATTATGTTCAAATAGTCCAGTTATAGTAGAATCTTGTACATTAAAAATAAGACGTAAATCTGGTTGGTTTCTTTTAGCATGAATAATGAGTGCCGTTTTATCTTTTCCGAAGAAATAGGAAAGGGTGTCACCTCGTTGGTTTCCATTATCGTATTGCTGTGATACAACTAAATCAAAACTTCCTGTAAATTTTTGTGAGTAAAGTTGTAAAAACGTAAAAATAGACAATATAAGAAGTAGTGTGTGTTTTTTCATCTTACATTAAAAGTACTCCAAGATACAATTTTTTGTTTTGAAAAAACTTTTGTGTGCTGTCATAAAACCCTTACAAGTATATGGTTATATGCAAAAAAAGAACGGCTCTTAGTAGAGAGCCGTTCAAACCAAATAAATCAATTAGCAACTAAACTAATTAATTAATACAATAGTAATTATTAATTTTTTTTAGGCAAAGTCCTTTAACGGTATTTTTGGATTTTTATCGACTGGTATTTTCAAAATAATTCTGAAAATTCGTACGATAAATCAATTAGCTTTTATTCATCGTCACTTGTCTCAATAGCAATAATACTATTTGCTGGAGAAGTTATTGTAGGCTCTTTAGTAAGATCTAATAATGCTCCTGAATTTGAAAGTAATACCATTGAAAACATTTCAGGGTTAGTGAACTTGTTTTCGGCTACCATTAGTTCTTTTAAATTATTGTTTTGTGCCAAATCGGTTGGTAAAACACCAGTCAGTTGATTGTCAAAAACATTAAAAATTTCTAAAGCTTTAAGGTTTTTGATAGTTACCGGAATATTTCCAGTAATATTATTACTGCTAAGGTGTAATTGTTTTAACTGAGTAAGGTTACCAATAGTACTCGGGATAGTTCCGGTTAAATGATTTCCATTAAAAGCTAATACCTTCAAGTTTGAAAGGTTACCCATTGTTGTTGGCAACTCACCAGATATTTTATTAAAAGATAATTCTAGGGTTTCGAGGCTTGTAAGGTTTTCAATAGAAGAAGGGATAGTCCCTTCAAGATTATTAAAAAGCAATGTAATACCAATTACTTTATCGTTTTCTAATGTTACTCCTTGCCATTCAGATACGGGTTGATTTAGTTCCCAAGTGCTATTCCATTGTTCACCATTAGTCGCATTATAAAAATCGATAAGGGCTTGCTTTTCTTGTGTGCTTACTTGAGCAAATAGGGTAGTGCAAAAAGCTAAAAATAAAAGACTTAGTAGTGGTTTTTTCATTATTTGGGGCTTTGATTTTCTTACAAAACGGTATAAAGAAACCACTTTTTTTGTCTAAGTGCAAAAAAAATCGATGAACTGCACAATATAAATTAATTATTTGGTTGCTACTTGCTGCAGGAAAGAGGTATTCACTTCGTGAACTCCTTCAAAAACAGATATTTGTAGTCTATTTCCGAATAACGAATTTCCTTTTAACTGTTCCTCGGTTTTACGTGCTTCGGTAATGTATGGATCTTTACTTCCGTACAGGTATGTTACCTTTGTTTCAGGTTTCAAAAATGAAAAATCTTCTGGCTTTAATTCTACCGGAATTCCACCAGAATGAAGTAATAAATGGTCGCACTGAATTTTTCGGCTAGAAAGCCATCTTGTAGCGATAGATACACCCTGTGAATACCCCATAACTATAAAGTTTGGCATAACTTCTGGTTTCTCTGCTTCCCAAACTGCATCAATATACGCCAATACATTTTTGGTTTCGGCCACTGTATTTTCTTTGGTAAGCCAGGAAGCGCCCACATGCTTAAAATCGTTCCCTTGGTAGTATTTTGAAGGAGCTTGTGGTATAATTATATAGTTTTCTTCCGGGTTTAAATGTTTAAAATACTTTGCGAAGTAACGGCTTAAATAGCCCAGGCCATGAAAGGCTATCCAAACATTTTTGGTTTTTGAAGTAAGTGAATTTACAGTGGTGTACGTATTTGTTGAAGTATAAGAAACCGTTCTTTCGTTGGCCATTTGTATTTTGTATTTTTACAAAGTAAATGAAAGCTATGAAGTATACCAAAGAAGAAGTGTTAGCAGGTTGTAAAAAAATGTGTCAAAATACATTAATGGAGACATTAGAAATTGAGTTTATCGATGTTACCGAAGACACCCTTATTGCTAAAATGCCCGTAACCCCAAAAGTACACCAACCAGATGGTGTATTACATGGAGGAGCATCTGTCGCTTTAGCCGAAAGTGTAGGTAGCGCTGCTGCTTTTATATTTATGGATGCTGAAAAGGTAAGTATTCGAGGAATTGAAATTGCAGCAAATCATGTGAAAAGTGTGAGGGAAGGATTTGTATATGCACATGCAAAAGTCTTACACCAAGGGCGTACCACTCAGCTTTGGCAAATTAAAATCGTTAATGAGAACGATCAATTGGTTTCTTTGGTTAAATTAACTACCTTAACGCTTGAAAACTAACCGCTAATGAATTTAAAAATACTGCTTCAAAAAATTACCGAACATTATAAAAACCAAAAACCCTTTGTCCTTTATTCCCACCCCGAAAGCGATACAGTAGAGGTTTTGCTTCAGAAAGATTCAAAAAAATACACTTCCGAAGCATTTGATAAGCAAGGGATTGTTATGGCTCCTTTTATTTATGAGACAAAGGCCGTGTGTATTCCCTTACAAGAATCAGAACATATATCTTGTGAATTTTCAAAAGAAAAAATAAAAACTAAAACCCTTGATCCAAGTTTTAAAACATTGGAAAAAGAAGCGTATATGCGGCTAGTTTCAAAAGCACTTGCAACTATAAGCCATAAAAATACGCATAAGGTTGTTGTTTCAAGAAAAAAAGAATACTCAATTTCGAATACAGATTTCTCAATTTTTGTGCCCAGGTTATTGAAATTATACCCAACAGCATTCCGTTATGTATGGTTTCATCCTGAAACTGGATTGTGGTGTGGTGCTACGCCTGAAACACTTTTAGTGACCAACGGAACTTCCTTTACCACTATGGCATTAGCAGGAACAAAAAAGATTGAAAACCAAAAGACTCCGGAGTGGACACCAAAAGAAAAAAATGAACAGAAAGTAGTGACTGATGCCATAAGTAATTGTCTTCAAAAAGTTACTTCGGTTTTACGCGTTTCAAAGACCTATACGCACGAAGCGGGTTCTTTGGCACATTTACGGACCGATATTACCGGAATGCTGAAAAATAAAAAAACGACTTTGGCAACTATTACCGCTGCATTGCACCCTACTCCGGCAGTTTGTGGCACACCTTTATCAGCAGCATTAGATTTTATAAACAAAAATGAAGGATACGATAGAGAATATTACACAGGCTTTATTGGTTCTATAGACGATAACGATTCAACATCTTGCTTGTTTGTTAATCTGCGTTGTATGAAAATTGAAGATAATAAGGCTAGTTTGTATGTTGGGGGAGGAATTACATTTGACTCTCAACCAGAAGAAGAGTGGGAAGAAACCCAAAATAAATTGCAAACCATGTTGCAAGTAGTGCAACCAATGCTTTAAAATTGACACGGCAGTTTGTACCTTTGTGCCAATGAATTTTTCTGCTAAACGCCTCTCGCAAACTGTTACACAACTTTGTTTATCTAAAGGTATAAATCACGTTGTTATTTCACCTGGTTCCCGTAATGCTCCTCTAACCATTGGTTTTACAGAGCATCCTGATTTTACATGTTTTAGTATTGTTGACGAACGCTGTGCAGCATTTTTTGCTTTAGGAATGGCGCAACAGTTTAAAAAACCGGTTGCATTAGTATGTTCTTCCGGGTCTGCATTGCTAAATTATTTTCCAGCTATTGCCGAAGCTTTTTATAGTGACATTCCGTTGGTTGTTCTTTCGGCAGATCGCCCTTCAGAATTATTAGAAATAGGGGATGGGCAGACTATTCAGCAAGAGGATGTGTATGGAAAACATATTCTATATAACGCTAATTGCAAAGAAGGTGACGAAGACCAAACCTACAATGAAACCGAAATAAATATCGCTTTAAATACAGCGATAGAGTTGCAAGGTCCAGTACATGTAAACATACCTTTTTCTGAACCTTTATATCATACCGTAGATACATTAAAAGTGAGTCCACAAAATGTTCCGGCGAGAGCTACCTCTGAAGAAGTTACTATAAACTTAGATGAATTTACTGAGACGTGGAACAAGAGCGACAAAAAGATGATTTTAGTCGGCGTGTTACCTCCTAATAGTATTGATGAGCAGTACATTACTGCTCTAGCAAAAGGTGAAAGCGTACTTGTTTTGACCGAAACAACTTCAAATTTGCATCACGAACATTTTATTTCGGCTATCGATCAACTTATAACACCTTTAGGTGAAGCCGATTTTAAAGCATTACAGCCCGATATTTTGCTTACGTTTGGGGGAATGGTAGTTTCAAAACGAATCAAGAAATTTTTACGAAACTACAAACCAAAGGCACATTGGCACGTTGACGCTAAAAAAGCGTATGATACGTATTTTGCGTTGAGTAAACATATAAAAACGACACCCGATACCTTTTTAAAGGCTTTTTTACCTAAAACAAAACAAGTTTCTAGCACCTATCAAAGGAGTTGGCTGACGGTTAAAAAAGAGCGTGCTGCATTACATAAAGAATATGTTGCAACGGCGCCCTATTCAGATTTTAAGGTGTATTCCAATGTATTTATACAGCTGCCAAACGACATACAACTGCAAGTGGCCAATAGTGCTGCAATTCGATATGCGCAATTGTTTGACCTTCCGTCGTCTGTTCAATTTTTTTGTAATCGAGGAACTAGCGGAATAGATGGTAGTGTAAGTACAGCAATAGGAGCAGCGTATGCTTCACAATTACCCACTCTTTTAATTACGGGCGATTTGAGCTTTTTCTATGATAGCAATGCCCTGTGGAATAACTATACTCCTTCAAACTTCAAGATTATCTTGATTAATAATAGCGGTGGTGGTATTTTTAGGATTTTACCTGGAGCCAAAGACACGCAACACTTTAACCGCTTTTTTGAAACGAAACATCAACTTTCGGCAAAGCAATTGGCTGAAATGTATCAGTTTGACTATACTTCGACTCATAATGGAGTCACTTTGAAAGAAGAGTTGAGTGACTTTTTTACTTCTTCTGAAAAACCTAAAATTTTGGAAATATTTACACCTTCTGAAGTGAATGATACGGTATTATTAGACTACTTTAAATTTCTCAAATAATTTTTTAAGAATCTAATAATTCTTTACTCCAATTGTACGCTTCAGTAAGGGTTGAAAATGAAGTATGAGGTTTATTGAAAAATATAGATTCCATTGCTGCATTCTTTTTTCCTATTTCACTGCCATATACAATAGAAATACCTTTTAAAGTAGGGATCTTCTCCAGATATTTATAATCATGTGGGTTTAAAGAATATGAATGTATTCTATTAGAAATATACACCCAAGACGAAACTTTTAAATAGTTTAACCCTTTTACCAGAACAGGAAACGCATTTTTGTAAGAAAGTGTAACACCTTCATTTGCTTCTACAATAGCAATATTACCATAAAAGTAAATAGTGCCAATTTCACTGTTAAAAATACTTTTTAGTACTGCTGAACTTGGTAAGGAGTGATGTGAAGGTGTTGCTTTCATAGTGCGTCAAGGTAGTAAATAATATCAAACGATTAAAAATGTTTTTTTTGATATTTCAGTGAATGGTTAATGTAGTACCTTTGCAGCTATGATTAATATAGGACAATACCAAACATTTACCATTTTAAGAGAAACCGATCCCGGTTTATACCTTGGTGACGAAGAAGAAAATGAACTTTTATTACCTCATAAATACAAACCCGAAACATTTGAAATAGGGGATGAAATTGAAGTCTTTGTTTATTTAGATAATGAAGAACGGCCTATTGCAACAACCCTTGAGCCGTATGTTACATTAAATGAATTTGCTTACTTAGTGTGTAGTGATGTAAATAAATATGGTGCGTTTATGGATTGGGGATTGGAAAAACAACTCTTTGTTCCTTTTAAAGAACAAGCCCGCCCAATGACGATAGGCAGTTGGTATATTGTGTACTTGTATTTAGATGATAAGACCAACCGTTTAGTGGGGTCTAGTAAAACAAACCGCTTTGTAGATAATACAAATGTAACCGTCGAAAAATATGACAAAGTAGATATATTAGTCACTCATCTTACTGATAAAGGAGCCAATGTTATTGTAAATGGAAAACACCACGGGCTTATTTATGTTGATGAAATTTTTGAAGATATCCGTAGCGGAGATCGGTTAAAAGCATACATAAAAAAAATACGGGAAGACAATAAAATAGATGTGGTACTACAAGCCCCAGGCTACCGAAGTATAGAGCCCAATGCCAATTATATTTTAGATGAATTAAAAGCAGCGGGCGGCTTTTTACCACTACACGACAAAAGTGACCCTGATACTATTAAAAATGAATTAGGGCTTAGTAAAAAAAGTTTTAAAAAAGCTATTGGGAGTCTCTATAAGGATAAACAGATTATTATTAAGAGTGACGGTATCGAGTTAATCTAATTAATACTGCCGAACCTGAATGTTTATAGAGCTTTTGTTTTCCTTATTTTTATATAGGTTTATGCCAGATTGCCTGTAATATGGATTGTAATAATATGAGTTTCCATATTGTGAGCCTCTATAATATGGATTACCAAAATATGGCATCGTTTGGTTTTGGTAAACCGAATTATTAACACGCGAATATTCGTCGTCGGTATAAACATTAAACTTATTAGCTCTCTTTAAACCTGATTGTGCAAACTGGTTGTTTAAACGAGCCGCAAATGGGTTGTTATTTGTTGATCTAGAATCAATAAAATTATTGTCTTGTGTAGCTGCTTGAACCATATCAACTGGCTGCCAGTAGTCTTTTTCTGAAACTGAAACAGGAGCCAAATTAGGTATATAAACCGGGAGGGCACCAAAGCCTTGGCGGTCACCAAAAAGCCTGTATGGCATCAATTCTAAACCTTTTATTTCCACAGAAGGGATGGCTTCAATGGATACTTGGCGGGTGTCAAAATCTGATTGGCCTAAGGCCAATACAGGTATTAGAAATAATATAGATAGGAGTTTTTTCATCTCTACAGAATATAGCAAATTTTAAGCCAAATTACAATGCTAATTTTCTAGAAGTACTTTTTGGTACAGCATCTTTGTGTACCATAACGCTGATAGCTTTCAGTTTCATATATGCTTCACTAAAATATACATACCCTCCATTGGCATTTCGACTTTCATCGGTTCCCCAACTATTTTTTACTTTGTAGTATTTTGTGCCATTTTGGTCACGTAGCAAACCGGTAATGTGCATTAAATGATCATCGGTGGTGTCGTAGTTTTCAAATTCTGTCTGGCGGTATTCTTGTGTTATATTTTTTTCTGAATAAACACCTTGCAACGCTTTTATATTGTTTTCTGAATTTTCAGGAATTACCGCAACTCCATCTTTTGAGGAAAAAGTACGTTCGCTTACATCACAATCCAATTCTATAGTAAAACCATTTTGTAGTGCATTATCAATAGTAGAAATCATCTCATCTAAAGGAACATTATAAAAACTACCATTACTCCAGTTGTCAGGAATATTCAGTATAAATTCTAAATAAAAAGGAGCATGATTAAATGATGTTATCGTCACATAATCTTCAGGGACAAGCTGCGTCATCTTTAAAAATGACTCTGGAGTGTATTGTTTCCCTTCAAACTGAAACGTTTTAGGGTTAGTTCCTAAATATACATCTAACACACTAGAAACTGCTTTTTTCCACTTAGGGCTTAAAGATTTTGCTGGATTATCAATATAAGTTTCAAGCATGGACTTTAACACAGCTACCAATTCGGCGTGGTTATGGTTTTCTTCTGAAGTAAATAAACCACTGTAGGCTTCTTGTGTAACTAAGCCATAATCGCGGACGGAATTAATTACATCGTGCGCCAAACCACCTTCACTAAATTGTGCCTTGCCTTGTCGCATGACAAAATTTTCAGCTTTTTTAGGATAGGTGTTTCGTACTTGGTACATTTCAGAGAGATTGATTTCTTTTCCCGTCAATCTAATTATTTCAGATTCTAGAAAGGAAGAAGTAGAAAAACTCCAGCAGGTTCCCGTACGACCTTGACTTATAACAGGTGTTGCTTCCAAGTCAATTTCCGTAGTAAATTTATAAGCCTCTTGGGCGGTTGTAGTAAGAGTTGTTAAGGCAATTCCGAAGAAAAAAAATAGCTTTCGCATAGGATTGAAAATTATTGGTTTAATATGATGATCTTCCAAATTTTTGGATTATTTATATAGTCTATTATCTAATGTCTAATAGCGTAGCGGTCTAAAGTCATAGTCGGACACGACTAAATTAGTATCTTTACCGTAAAAATATAAAATATGAACACACCCAACTGGAAAACAGCTAAAGAATATTCAGATATCACTTATAAAAAAGCAAATGGTGTAGCCCGGATTGCTTTTAACCGTCCCGATGTTAGAAATGCCTTCAGACCTAAAACCACTTCCGAATTGCTAGATGCTTTTCACGATGCACAAGAAGATACCAATATTGGTGTAGTGTTACTATCTGCTGAAGGACCTTCTTCTAAAGATGGAGTATATAGTTTTTGCAGTGGCGGCGATCAAAAAGCACGCGGGCAACAAGGCTATGTTGGAGAAGATGGGTATCATCGGTTAAATATTCTGGAAGTTCAACGGTTAATTCGTTTTATGCCCAAAGCGGTAATTTGTGTAGTTCCAGGCTGGGCTGTAGGTGGTGGTCATAGCTTACACGTAGTTTGTGATATGACGTTAGCTAGTAAAGAACACGCAATCTTTAAACAAACCGATGCAGATGTAACTAGTTTTGATGGTGGCTACGGAAGTGCCTACTTAGCAAAAATGGTGGGACAGAAAAAAGCACGAGAAATCTTTTTCCTCGGAAGAAATTATAGTGCACAAGAAGCTTTTGAAATGGGTATGGTAAATGCCGTAATCCCACATGATGAATTGGAGCAAACTGCCTACGAATGGGCGCAAGAAGTATTAGGTAAATCACCAACCTCTATAAAAATGCTGAAATTTGCAATGAACCTTACCGATGACGGAATGGTAGGGCAACAAGTATTTGCAGGTGAAGCAACAAGACTTGCTTATATGACAGAAGAAGCTAAAGAAGGCCGAGATGCTTTCTTAGAAAAAAGAAAACCAAATTTTGATAAAAAGTGGTTGCCTTAAAAGTTAGGCAACCTGTAACTTCTTTTCTTTTTTCTCCTCTTTAAGTTCCTCTTCTAGCTTTTCTTTAGCCATTTCTTTTCGAATTTGCTTTACAGTTAGGGTGCTGCCATCGTGGCTCCAGCCGGGAGGACCAAAAGCGTACATGAACTTGTGGTTCCAGCTTTTAGACTTTTTCATATCCTGCCAAATGTTCTGGTATTCGTGCATTAAGATTACGTAGAGATTATAGGAGTTTGGTGGAGTTGAAACACCGTACTGAATATCAATATCATCATCAAGTTCTTTCCAAGTGCCGAATATTCTATCAAAAGCATTTAAAATCCCGCCGTGGTTTTTATCCATATACTCAATGTTGCAAGCGTGGTGTACTTGGTGCATCGTATGGGTGTTTATGAGCTTTTCAATAAAGCCTAAATTTTTGATATATTTGGTGTGCAACTGAAACTGCCACAATGCTTCAATACCTAAGCAAACCACTAGCATTTCTGGCGGAAAACCGATGATAACAATCCAAACATAGAAAAACGGTTTGTACAATATCGTGAACCAGCCGTTTCTAACTGCAGTCCCCAAATTAAAATTATCGGAAGAGTGATGCACAATGTGTGCTGCCCAAAGAAAACGAACCATATGGTTTTGTCTATGAAACCAATAATATGTAAAATCATCTAACAACATACAGATTATCCAAACGTACCAAGCATATCCAAAAGATTCGTACCCCATAATGTTGGTGCGAACACCATCTACTACTGGATTAAAAATATCATAGGCAAAATTAAAAACGAGGATAATAGAAACCGTTTTAATCAGCGCTCCTAAAATAGCAGAGCCAATACCAAGTGATAAACTTGAGAAAAAGTCTTTCCATTTATAAAGGCTTTTATCATCAAAGACCTTACTATAAGAAAGTTCTAATGCAATAAACCCTAAAAAACAAGGTACCCCATATACTAACGGGTTCGTAAAATCCATTCGCTATTAATTATTGAAATTATTAATTTTTGGGACTAAAAAGTGCAAGATAAAGGTTATAAATACAACACAAGATTATAACCCAATTTTTTCTTTTAAATTGTATATAGAATTAACGATAGATTAAAAATTATACTTCTTTTACTACAAAAAAACCATCATTGCCTTGCTTTTGATATAAAGGCATAAAGATATTGGCATCCCATTCACTTGTAATAGGTTTACCATTATGATACGCTAATAACTCACCTTTTTTAATTTGCTGAAAATTTTTATAACCCGGTTCCATAGAAAAGGTGTCATTGTCTTCAATTCCGTGGCGGTATTCAATTTCAAATGTTTTTTGATTTCTTTTTTGTTTCTGAAGCTTAGTAACCGATTCGGGAAACTTTGAAAGTTTATTTAAATCTAAATCACAAGCTTCTTGTAGTGCTATCCAAATTGTACCTTCGTGATTTATAATTGAGTTTTGATCATCATGTTGTCCAGCTTCCAATACAAAACCGGTTAAACCTTGTCGGCTCATATACCCATCTGTAGTTCCGTAAACGATATCTGAAAATCCTCTAATTATATGAGTAGGGAAGTGGTGTGCCCAACTATCGTTATCGTGTACATCTTGCACCGAAGCATATGGTAAACTATCTGACGAAGTGGTATGGCAATCTAAAAAATAGCGTTTTGTATACTCTGAAGCGGGGTAGTTGTTCAATACCTCTATAATACTAAACATTTCCTCTTTTTCATTCGTATCAGTTATGTGATCCTCAATATTTTGCTTTGTCCATGTTCGGTTTAAATCTTCATCTATAAAACGAACCTCTTTATTCAAAGCTTCATTATTCCCAGAAACTCCAACTATAGTGCCTTTAATTTCTGGTTTTGCAACTGAAAGCTCAGTAAACACCTTTTCAAGAGCGATAATGCCACTAGGTTCATTACCGTGTATCCCTGCAGTGACAAACAGTAAAGGTCCTTTATTGTTGCTACTATATTTTCCTATTATTCTTGAAATGTCTTTCTTCAAAATATATTTTTTTCAGTTAAAAAAGCTTTTAATAAATTTCGCCTACTGTATTTCTAGTCCATAGTGGCGAGCTCTCTATTAGATAAATTATTTTTATAATGCTTTTTATATTCCATTTTTCTTTCAATAGCTTCAATTACAGTATCAGTAAAAGCAGGAAGACCAATATCTTGGCAATAGTCTAAACCACCAGGACTTAATACATTTATTTCAATAAGCTTATCTTTTACAATATCCAATCCTACAAAAAAGAGTCCGTCCTTTATTAGCTTAGGCGCGGTAACATCAACAATACGTTGCATTTCTGGAGTTAATTTGGCTTTTTCAGCTTTGGCACCCAGGGCTAGATTACTTCTAAATTCTGAAGCATCTTTATTCACCCTACGTATAACAGCTTGTTCACCATCTTCTTCTAAAATTTTTCCGTTCATTAAAATGACGCGCACATCTCCTTTTGAAACTTCAGGTAAAAATTCTTGCGCAATAACGTATCCTTTTTCAGTAATGGTTTCAATAATTTGGTTGAGGTTTTTCTTGTCTTTGTCTATTAAATAGACATTTTGACCTCCGGAACCTTCCAATGGTTTTAGTACCATTTTTTTACCGTTGTCTTTCCAAAACTTCAATAAATCCTCTTTGTTTCGGCTAATTAAGCTATTTGGTTTTATCAAGGACGGCAATTCTTCAAAATATAATTTATCGATAAAAGCGTGTGACATGGCAAATGCATCGTTTAATACTAAGACGCCATTTTGCTGAATCATTCTGGCAAAGGCAATTCCACTGTGTTCGGCCCAATGTCTATCGTCGGCTTCTTCGGTTGGGTTGTTACGAAGAAAAAGTACATCCATGTCTGAGCTGCTAATTACTTTATATTTTAACTCTTCATCTTGCACGCGTTCCCAAAACTTATCTACTGTTCTAGATTTTGGCGTTTTAGGTACTTTTTTACAACGTAAACTAATAGGTTTATCGTGATGAAATATAAAGTCACCTACGCTCATCACGTATAAGTCGTGCCCTCTCTCGTGTGCTTTTTTCATTAATACTACCGAAGTCCCTACGGCTTCAGATTCTATATCGCTAATTACAAAACATATCTTCATTTTTATATCATTTTAGAAAGGGCTAGCCCTTGTTTGAGTTTTTCTATTTTTTGTGTAAAGTCTTTTTGTTCTAAATATCTAGGTTTTAATTTTGGTGGTGTTAACAAACCTCTATGGGTCAAATCTTTAATAACATCTACGTGTTTTAATGCAAATTTCCCAGCTAATAAAGGTTCAAATTCCCCACCATCAACCAAGTAGTCCCGGAGCTCAACTAGTCCTTTTAAGTAAATAATATCCTTTAAAAAACCACCTCCTTGAAACATTCTAGAGGTAATATTAAAAGCGGGCTCTTTTGAAAACCCATAATTTGTATGTAATAAACTGAATACTTGTTTAAAATCGGCTCCGTCCAATAAAGCATCGCCAGCGACTACACGTCCAGCCAATATTCTAAGCCGGTTTCCCGAAAGCCCCCCAATTAAATATTCTGAAAGAACTGCAATTCCTTCCTGTAAGGCATCATAATCGGCAAAACCAGCAGCCATTTGGCTTAGTGACTGTTGGCTTCCGTTATAGTATGTTAAGGCATGAGTACCAATTTCATGTTGTAATAATGCTGCAGCACCATTTTTTGTCATTTTATAATCTGAAGGCAAGTATAATTCTCCTTGTGAAACCATCATAATATTTACATCATCTCGAATGTGGATTTTTCCTTTATAATCGGGTGATTGTCTTCTAAAATATTCAAATTCTTCTTCAGCTATTTTAGCAAAATCTTTTGCATTAATAAGTAGCCTCTCTTCTTGGGTATGGTCTTCAGAAATATTTTGAAGAATGAGTTTAGCTTCGGTTAACACATTTTTTTCAAGTCCTTTATATAAACGAACACTACTGTAAAAGAAGTTTTTTGAATCACGTTCTTTCAACATCGTAAGTTGATGATCAATTTCTTCACGTTTTTCATCAAAGAGGTAGGAGAGGGCGGGATCATCAATTTCGTCAATCCGTAGGTTATATAATTTGCGTTTGAGCAAATCCGGATCTACCGGAAGTAAACGATAGTGGTACTTGTTTATTTCTTCAAAATTGGTTTCAAAAAAACGTTCTCTAAGGGCTTGAATATTTACGGGTGCTACCAATAATAAAAATTGATAGCTAGACTGAATTTCAGTAAGCTGCTTATCGATTTTAAATACTTCACGATGAATGTCTCGCTTTCCTAAGGCATGATAGTTAGCTAGTTTTGAAGTTGTCTGTACTCTCACAAATTCAAAAATTGCTTTTTGAATGGCTTGAATAAAACTATCTCTAAATTTCCTAAAGTAAACAGGGTACACATTGTCATCGGCATCCCGATACACAGGTGGTACTTCTAGTCCAATCAATGTACCACCTTTTGATTTTATGTCCTCGATACTAAAAAGAGGTGTTAACTCTTCGAGCAGACGTTGTTTGGTTTGTTCAATTCTTGCATCGAGTTGTACATTATACTTTCTGCTTGGGATTTTACAGAGTTCATCTTTTAAAACATCTAACGAAACCGGTAATTTATGTGAAGGACCTCGAATTACAAATTCGTTGCTATTAGTTTTTCCGCTGAAAACTTCTAACAGAATAAAAGAGCCAAATTTCGCCGCCATTTTCTCAGTGAGTTTTGAGATAAACTCTTGAAAAAAACTAAAATTTTCCTCCCCAATAATTAAATATGAAGCTCCACTTCTTGCCAATCGCAATGTAGCTTTATCATCTGGTTTTTTTCTATAAATAAGCAATGATGGTACATCGTGTTCTAAAAATAAATAGCCATTATGAGGTAATGGGCAAACAGTACGTTCGCCAGGTGTTAAATCGTTTAAAATCTGTTCTGTCTTTTCTGAAGTTTCAGATACCTCCATTGCTGCTCTTATCGCTTAATTTATTAGTAATAATTTTATCTAAGCATAAGATAGAAAAACGCCTCGATGAGACCGAGGCGTTTAAAAATTATTTAACGGTAAATTAGCAACCAAAGAGCTATTTGTTAAATTAATAGCTTTAAAAATGATTACTTACTATACGCATCACTATGAACGTTTGCAACAGCCCGGCCACTAGGATCGTTCATGTTTTTAAAACTTTCATCCCATTCTAATGCTACTGGGCTACTGCAAGCCACTGAAGGAACAGATGGCACACTCAACGCTGCCGTATCACTAGGGAAGTGTTCTGTAAAAATGGATCGATAATAAAATTCTTCTTTGCTGGTTGGAGTTTGTATGGGGAATTTATACTGCGCATTTTCCATTTGTTCATCAGTTACCTTTTCATTTACCATTTCTTTTAATTTGTCAATCCAGCTATATCCTACACCATCACTAAATTGTTCTTTTTGGCGCCAAGCAACACTCTCGGGAAGCATATCTTCAAATGCTTTTCGCAGCACCCATTTTTCCATGCGCTCTCCGTTAATCATTTTATCTTCAGGGTTTAGTCGCATAGCCACATCCATAAATTCTTTATCTAAAAAAGGTACGCGGCCTTCAATACCCCAAGCTGCTAGACTTTTGTTGGCGCGTAGACAATCGTATTGATGTAGCTTATCAAGCTTTCTAACGGTTTCTTTATGAAGTTCTTCAGCATTTGGCGCTTTGTGAAAATATAAATAGCCCCCAAATATTTCGTCACTTCCTTCACCACTTAAGACCATTTTTATTCCTAACGCTTTGATAGCACGAGCCATTAAAAACATAGGTGTAGAAGCTCGAATAGTGGTAATATCATAGGTTTCTAAATGATAAATAACATCACGAATAGCATCAATTCCTTCTTGAATAGTGAATTTTATTTCGTGGTGCACCGTATCTAAATGGTCGGCCACTTTTTGAGCGGCAGCAAGATCTGGGCTTCCTTCCAATCCAATGGCAAACGAATGTAATCTTGGATACCAAGCATTTTCTTTGTCTCCGGTTTCAATACGTTTATCGGCATATTTTTTGGCCACGGCCGATGTTATAGATGAATCTAATCCGCCAGAAAGCAACACACCGTAGGGAACATCACTCATTAATTGACGATGTACAGCGGCGTCTAAAGCTTCACGCAACTCTTCAATGCTAGTTTCATTGTCTTTTACAGCTTTATATTCCATCCAATCGCGGGTGTACCATTTTTTTAATTCACCTTCTTTGCTATACAGGTAATGACCAGGAGGGAAGAGCTCGATTTTGGTACAGATACCTTCCAATGCTTTTAATTCTGAAGCTACATAAAAAGTACCATTTTGATCCCACCCCATGTACAATGGAATGATTCCCATATGGTCGCGAGCGATTAAATATTCGTCATTCTCAACATCATAAATAGCAAAGCCGAAGATTCCGTTTAGTTCATCTAAAAATTTACCTCCTTTTTCTTTGAAGAGGGGTAAGATTACTTCACAATCAGATTTTGTTTGAAATTCATACTTACCTTCAAACTGCTTCCGTAGTTCCAAGTGGTTATAAATTTCGCCATTGGCAGCTAACACAAATTTTTTGTCTTTACTGAAAAGGGGTTGTTTGCCAGAAGTAGGATCTACAATTGCTAAACGCTCATGCGCCATAATGGCTTTGTCATTATCAAAAATTCCGCTCCAGTCTGGCCCTCGATGACGGATGCATTTACTCATTGATAATATTTGCAGGCGTAATGCTTCTGCTGGTTCTTTTAGTTTAAAGGCACATACAATTCCACACATAATTTCTATATTTTATTTGGTTAGTAGTTTTAAAACACAAAAAAACCCGTCAAGTTTAAAAAACCTGACGGGTTATATATCGCGACAAGTTTTTGCTACGGCAACGGGTTATTATTATTGTTGTTTACGTTGAAAAGTAACATATTACTTGTTTTTGTCTTTTATGATTATTTGTAAATATTCAATAAAAAAAATGAGGATTCCAAATTTTATATGCCAATTATTTTATTTTTCTTAATTAAAAAAGATTTTAAACCCCTTGAAACAAAGGTTTAGCGGTCATATAAAATTATTTCTATTGGAAGTGATTTTTCTGGAATTTGGTTTCCATTTATGTCATAAAAAGCATGTTTAACCCTCGTGTCCTTTCTAAGATGAATACGGTAAATTTCTCTTTCAGGAACATACACCGTAATAAAATCAGCATAATCTACTCCAAAATCTTTGTGATCAAATTGCAATTTTAACCGGACTGTCTCTGGGATATTTCTTGCTTCCATGTATTCCGAATGAAATATTAGCGTACCATCTGGAAGATAGGAAGCTGAAGAACCAGGATTTCCTTCTTGTTCAAACTTTGAAATATACCGAACGGCTTTATCATCTGTGGCATCAAAGCCTTTTTGAAGCTGCCATTCAGAGATAAATCCACCAGGAAATAATGTGTCTTGATTGGCCAAAATTTCTTGCGGCACATCAGATTCTGGAATGGTTGGCTGCAACAAATTGACATCCTGAGCTTTCGTAAAAAAAGGAATGCAAATTAATACTATAATTAGTAGCGTACTGTTTTTCATAGTCAATTATCTTTATAATTTCAATAAAAGATACAAATATAACGGCTAGAAAAACAGTACTTTATGACTATCTTAACTTTGGAAAGTTTTCTGGGTTTGCTTCGTGAATAATTGCATATACTTTTTCAAAAATATCTTCTACAGAAGGTTTTGAAAAGTAATCACCATCGGTTCCATACGAAGGACGGTGTGCTTTTGCCGTCAATGTTTGTGGTTTGCTATCTAAGTGACGGTATCCGTTTTGCTTTTCAACAATAGTATTTAAAATATAGGCGGCAGCACCCCCAGGAACATCTTCATCAACCACCAATAACCGGTTTGTTTTGGCTACACTTTTAACCATATCTTCATTAAGGTCGAGTGGAAGTAAGGATTGTGTATCAATAATTTCCACATTAATACCTACTTGCTGTAATTCTTTAGCTGCTTCTTCAACTACGCGTAGCGTGCTTCCGTAGGAAACCAAGGTGATATCTTCACCTTCTTTTATAGTTTCAACTACACCAATTGGTGTGCGGAATTCACCCAAATTATTAGGCATTTTTTCTTTTAGTCGGTAGCCGTTTAAACATTCTACAATTAAAGCTGGTTCGTCAGTTTCTAACAAAGTATTGTAAAAACCAGCAGCTTTAGTCATATTTCTAGGAACTAAAATATACATACCACGCAAGAGATGAATTAAACCACCCATCTGCGAACCACTGTGCCAAATACCTTCAAGACGGTGTCCTCTTGTACGAACGATTAAAGGTGCTTTTTGTGTACCATTTGTTCGATAACGAAGTGTTACCAAGTCATCACTCATAATTTGCAGACAGTACAATACATAATCTAAATACTGAATTTCGGCGATAGGACGGAGACCTCTCATAGCCATCCCGATACCTTGTCCTAAAATAGTAGCTTCACGAATACCTACATCGGCAACACGTAATTTACCGTGTTTTTCTTGCAAGCCTTCCAAACCTTGATTTACATCACCAATTTCACCACTATCTTCCCCAAAAATTAGCGTGTCTGGATGCTTACTGAAAATAGTGTCAAAATTATCACGAAGTACTACACGACCATCAACATCTTTAGCGTCATCGTCATATTCTGGTTGTACTTCAGAAATTGTCTTTGCATTCTCTTCTGCTTCGGAATACAAATGAGCACTGTATTTTGGCTGAATTAACTCGTAGTAGTTTTCAATCCAATCTATTAATTGTCGTTTTTCAGAAGAATCTTCAGTAGTAACATAGCGAAGTGCTTTTCTGGCAGCTCCTAATATTGTTTTACGAAGTGGTTCTGTATCGGAAGCCAAATCGTTTTTTAGCTTTTCAATGAAGTTTTTGTTCTGGCTGCTTTCAGCTAAATTTCCTAAAAGTGTTACCGCTTCTTTTTGTTCTTTCTTTTGTGGTGCTAAAAAAGCCTTTAACGCTGCTTTTTTCCCATCACGAACTTCTTTTTTGATAACTTTCTCTATTTCAGAAAGCTCTTCATCGGTTGCGATATCATTTTCTATCATCCACTTACGCATCTGTACGTTACAGTCGTGCTCAGCTTCCCACTCTAAACGTTCTTTGCTTTTATACCGTTCGTGACTACCACTGGTACTATGTCCTTGTGGTTGGGTTAATTCTTGAACATGAATCAATACAGGAACGTGTTCATCGCGAGCAATTTTACTTGCTTTTTGATACGCTTCTATTAATTCTGGATAGCTCCATCCTTTCACGCGGATAATTTCGTAACCTTCTTCATTTTCGGTACGTTGAAATCCTTTTAATATTTCAGAAATATTCTCTTTAGTAGTTTGGTGTTTAGCGTGAACCGAAATACCGTATTCATCGTCCCAAACATTAACAACCATTGGTACTTGCAATACACCCGCGGCATTGATAGTTTCCCAAAACAAGCCTTCACTAGTACTTGCGTTACCAATTGTACCCCAAGCAACTTCATTTCCGTTGATAGAGAAGTTGGTTTTGTTTTCAATGCCTTTAACGTTTCTGAAAATTTTTGAAGCTTGTGCTAACCCTAATAAACGAGGCATTTGACCCGCTGTAGGAGAAATATCAGCACTACTATTTTTTTGATTAGCAAGGTTTTTCCAACTTCCATCTTTGTTTAAACTATGCGTTGCAAAATGACCACCCATTTGGCGTCCAGCGCTCATTGGGTCTGCATCAAGATCTGAATGTCCATATAGCCCTGCAAAAAACTGTTGAATGGTTAATTGACCAATCGCCATCATAAATGTTTGGTCACGGTAGTAACCGCTTCGCCAATCACCGTTTTTAAATGCTTTTGCCCAAGCCAATTGGGGTACTTCTTTACCATCACCAAAAATTCCGAATTTTGCCTTTCCAGTTAATACTTCACGACGACCTAAAAGGCTACATTCACGGCTAGTTACAGCGGTTTTATAATCAGTAAGCACTTCAGTTTTAAAGTCTTCGAAAGAAAGGTCACTGTTGGTTTTTGGATCTGTTTGCATAGTCTAAATTTTGAGTTACAAAAGTAGCGAAAACCACCGAATTTTGCAATGCTTGTTTATTGTTAAATTGTCAGTGTAAAGCGCTAAAGATTATTTATTTGTTAATTTTAGGTTCTATTTTAACGAATTTACTATAAAAGGTTAAAATAAATTTTCTAAAAAGGTGCCTTTTTAGTACCATTTTCGGGTAAACAAACCTAATAATGTTCTTAGGTCGAGTGTTACAATAAAGCGAATGCGTTGATCGTAATTTTCGAGTCCGGGTTCCCAACCTAAATTAGAATAAAGAGGGAAGTAAAGCTCAAAATAATCAGCAACCAAACTTAAACGAATTCCGGTATCGAATACCGCTTGCGTGCCTCGGTCTGTATTATGAATTAAGCCTGCATCTCCATATGCATAAATCCATTTCCAAATATTGGTGCTGGCATTCAAAGTTGTCATCCAGCTATTAGCAAATTTTGGTTTTAATTGAGATTTAAATCCGCCTTCAGCGACAATTAATTGCTGACTAAAAAGGCCGCTTTGTTCACTTCTTCCGTAATAATTGTAATCAAAAAGGTAATCAGTTGGTCTATCTAAAGCAAAACTAAAAAAGTCTTCATTTTCCCTTGTGTCATTAAAAAGGAAGGCACCCGCAAAGAAACGCACGTTTAATTGACGGTTGTTTAAAAAAAGCTTTCGGTATTCAAATGTGGTAGATATTTTACTAAATTTTGATGAAATTTCATAATCAACCACCCCTTTAAAGTAATTAATTAAATTAGGGTTTGAATATACATATTGAAGGTTAAAAACACTGTAATTTGGTTCTTGATCCGGATCATTAGGATTTTCATCTCTAATTACATTTACACTCCTAAGATTGATAAACTGCTTTTCATTATCGCGCAAATCGCTGTTACGGAAAGCAAAAGTCATAAACGGTGTATAGCGTCTATAAAACAGATCACGGTCATAAGAGAAATAACTTCCAGAAAAACCATATCGCATAGAGTAAAGCGATTCTTTATCTAAGTTTTGAGTGTAAACAAGAGATCCGCTTCCGATTATAGTATTAGATTTAAGCCCAATTTGTGGCGTTAACTTATAATGAAACCCTTTAGCTAGTGCCGTCTTATTATACACTTTGGGCCCTACTACAAAACCGTCATATAAATTGTATTGAAATTCGGGCATAAAAAATACCTGATTGTAGCGGGAGTCACCAACATCTTGAAACAACCTAAACTGAAACGGTCTGTTGAACAAACCTTTTACGGCTTTGTAATTGTTACGTTGGTTGTATTCTGGGATGGTTTTTTCGTAATTTAAAACTAGTTTTCTTACATCTTTTTTGGGTACAGTAACCGTTGCAGTGCTATCAATTGGCAAAAGCCAGTTTTTAAATACGACACTGTCTTTGTTTATTCCGTAGAGCGAAACAGGCATACTGTTTTTGCGGGTGTTCTTTACAGTTACTTTAAGCGAATCTTTAAGTTTTTCAACCTTTTTTATTCTGAAATCAATAGTAGTACGCGAATCTATATAGTCTGTAAAAAACCAATTGATAGGTAAATTTGTGTTTTTCTGAAGTGTTTCTTCAAAAACTACCGGTTTAATAGGTTTTAATTTGTTTTCAGAATAAAACTCTTTAATACTTTCTGAAACCGTTTCTTTTCCAAGATAATCGGAGAGATACCTTAATCCATATCCACCATAATAGTCATTTGCAATGTTTTTATTAAACTTTAATAACGAGTCGCGAGAAGTTGTTAAGGCTTGTTGTAAGTTGTTTCGTGCAACATTTTGGTATAATAAAGGGTATTGGTCGTTAAACTCTAAATCAGCTGCATGTGCCCAACGAATTACCCAAAAATTACTTAGGCTCCCTAAAATTTTCATTTTAGGATAATAGGTATCTACATATTTCATCATTAAATGGATTTGTAACGCACCAATTAACCAACTATCCTTACGTGGATTGAGTGAAATAGAAGATTCTATATATTTTCTTGTTATGGATTTAAGTTGTTCCATATCATACTCAAAACCAGCAGGAAAGGGGCTTATGAAATCAGGAAGCTGATTTAAGCCATACACGGGGCTATTACGATATTCCACCTCACTAATAACCATTTTTTTAAATGGATATTCACCAAGTTTGTTATCTAAAAAATGAACTATTCTATCTATTGAAAGAGCAGTAATTTGAGGAGAAATCTTTTCATCTTTTAAATTGGTAACAAGGGTAAGTTTATCGGTTTCAATAGTCTCAAAGGAATTTTGTTTTTCAATATAAATAGTAGCTTGATTTCGTTGTTTGCCCTGTAACAAGATACTCTTTTGTTTCTCAGATATTGTTTCAGATACTACATTAAAGTCTGAAGTAAGTGTATATTCTTGGGGAATTTTAAAATTTATTGAAAAAGAGGAAGGCGTTAAAAACAGGTCATCCGTATTTTTATTGCTGTATACTTGCCAATCTTCATCAAAAACAGCAGGAGAGATGTACCAATATTTAAGTTTATAATCGTTATTAGCAGTTACTCCAAAGCGAGTAAATTTAGTGCTTGGCAACTTTACAGAGTACATTAAATTAATGGTATACGTTTCTCCAGGCATTACTGGGTTTTTCGGTGTAATTTTAATGATATCTGCTGCTTCATTGCGATTCCATACAACAGAATTATTGGTTGTGTCTGTTATGCTATGTAGATCTGTTCTTCCGCGGTCTTCTTTTTTTTCAAAATGAAAAGAGCTATTATAGTTTTCAGCAAAACGTTTTGCTAATGGAGTGGTTTTATTCGAAAAACTATTGGCCCAATCGTTTAAATAAACTTCATTCCAAGCCGTGTTTGAGTTGTTTTCAAACACTATTTGTTGGTTTATTTGTATGCTTTTAGTTTCTGGTATTAATGCTGCATCAATAGATATATCATATTGAGCGGACATACTTACCACAAATAAGAAACATATAAATAAAAAAAGCTTTTTAAGCATACAGGGGGAATGTATAGTTTAGAAATTGGGACTTAGGTTATATTCATTATAAAACTGATTTAATATATCAAGAACTTCATCTTCATTGTCAACAATATGAACCAATTCTAGATCTTCTTTACTAACATTATTATTAGCCTCTAGCAGCGTTCCTTTAACCCAATCCCATAATCCGCTCCAAAATTTACTTCCTACGAGAATTATAGGGAACTTATCTATTTTATGCGTTTGTATAAGCGTAAGGGCTTCAAAAAACTCATCTAATGTTCCAAAACCACCGGGCATAACCACGAACCCTTGAGAGTATTTAACGAACATTACTTTACGCACAAAAAAGTAATCAAAATCAATGCTTTTATCGCTATCAATATACGGATTGTCGTGTTGCTCAAAAGGTAATGTAATGTTTAATCCTACAGAAGTCCCACCAGCCAAATGCGCCCCTTTATTACCAGCTTCCATAATACCTGGTCCACCACCAGTAATAACCCCATAGCCATTGTTTGTTATTTTTTCAGCGATACGTTCGGCTAATTTATAATAATCATGGTCTGGTTTCGTACGGGCAGAACCAAAAATAGAAACGCAAGGCCCAATTTTGCTGAGTTTTTCGTAGCCATTTACAAATTCACCCATTATCTTGAAAATAGCCCAAGAGTCGTTGGTTTTTACTAAGTTCCAGTTTTTGTTTTTTTGTTCGTTTCTCATAATTTAAAATCTGTAGTGTTTTTTGAATATAAAATAGATGCTTTAACTAATCTTTCTACAACTATTTTATTCTTCAATTACTAGCTTTTGCTCACGAATGTAATTCTTTTTTAAGAAAATGAGCCGTATGGCTTTTTTTGTTTTTAATAATTTCTTCGGGAGTTCCTTTTGCAATTACTTTTCCTCCTTTTTTCCCGCCTTCAGGACCAATATCGATAATATAATCCACCGTTTTTATAACATCTAGATTATGTTCTATAATAAGTACTGTATTACCCTTTTTAACCAACTTGTTCAATACCAACATTAATACTCTTATGTCTTCAAAATGTAAACCAGTTGTAGGCTCATCAAGGATGTAAAATGTATTTCCGGTACCACGTTTTGAAAGCTCTGTAGCAAGTTTTACACGCTGTGCTTCTCCACCAGAAAGAGTAGTAGATTGCTGTCCTAAAGTAATATAACCTAAGCCAACATCCTGAATAGTTTTAAGTTTTCTGTAAACTTTCGGGATGTGCTCAAAAAATTCACAAGACTCATTAATGGTCATACTTAACACGTCGTAAATTGAATTTCCTTTATATCGAATTTCCAATGTTTCACGGTTAAAACGTTTTCCTTGGCACGTTTCACACTCTACATACACATCGGGTAGGAAGTTCATTTCTATAACCTTTAAACCGGCACCTTTGCAGGTTTCGCAACGACCTCCTTTTACATTAAAACTGAAACGTCCCGGTTTATATCCTCGAATCATCGATTCAGGAATTTTGGCAAATAAACTCCGTATTTCTGAAAACACACCAGTATAAGTAGCCGGATTGGAACGTGGCGTACGGCCAATGGGCGATTGGTTAATATCAATCACTTTGTCAAGATGTTCTAACCCTTCAATTTTTTTATATGGCATTGGTTTTTTAACACCATTGTATATTTCGGCATTTAAAATAGGGTAGAGGGTTTCATTAATTAACGTAGATTTTCCGCTACCTGAGACACCTGTAACCCCAATCATAGTCCCTAAAGGAAACTCGACTGTTACTTTTTTCAAATTGTTTCCAGTGGCTCCTGAAAGCTTTAAGGTTTTTCCGTTTCCTTCCCGTCTTTTCTTAGGGATTTCAATTTCCTTACTTCCATTAAGATACTCTGCGGTAAGGGTTTTGTGTTTTAATATTTCCGAAGGAGTTCCTTCTGAAACAATTTCGCCACCGTGCTTTCCTGCCGCAGGTCCAATATCAATAACATAATCAGCACTTTCAATCATGTCTTTGTCGTGTTCCACCACGAGCACCGAATTGCCAATATCTCGAAGAGAAACCAGCGATTCAATTAGTTTTTCATTATCGCGTTGATGCAAACCAATGCTTGGTTCATCTAAAATATACAGCACACCAACTAATTGCGAACCAATTTGTGTAGCCAGTCTAATACGTTGGGCTTCCCCTCCGGAAAGTGATTTTGAGCTTCGGTCGAGCGCTAAATAGGTTAGACCTACATCGACCAAAAATTGAATACGTGTTCGTACTTCTTTTATAATTTCGGAACCAATTTTAAGCTGTGTTTTACTTAGGTCTTTTTCAATGTTTTTAAACCAGCTTGCTAGCTCGATGATGTCCATATGGGCAAGTTCGGCTATGTTTTTATCGTTCACTTTAAAAAACAAAGACTCTTTTCGTAAGCGGCTTCCTTCGCACTCTGGACAGACTACTTTATCCATATATTCTTTTGCCCATCGCTGTAACGATCGAGATTCATTTGCTTCAAATGTATTTTGTAAAAAAGTGGCGACTCCTTCAAAATCTATTTTATATTTTCGGGTAATTCCAAGGGTTTTTGAATCGACTTCAAAAGCTGAATTTCCACCATGGAAAATCATTTCTTTTGCTTCTTTCGGAATTTTACTAAAAGGATCGCTTAACTCAAAATCAAATTTCTGTGCAATTAATTCAAGTTGTTTAAAAACCCAATTTTTCTTTTGAGGGCCGTGTGGCGCCAACGCTCCTTTCTTGATAGACAAGCTATCATCTGGGACAATCTTATTAAGATTTATTTCATATAAAGTTCCTAATCCTTTACAATTAGGACACATTCCTTTAGGTGAATTAAATGAGAAGTTATTCGGCTCAGGATTCGGGTACGAAATTCCAGTGGTTGGACACATTAACGAACGGCTAAAAAAGCGAGCTTGATTGGTTTCGTTATCCAAAACCATCAACACATCGTCACCATGATACATAGCAGTATTAATGGTTTCGCTAAGGCGTTTACTGTTTTCTGTTTCAGTTGAGACTTTTAAGCGGTCAATAACAATTTCTATATCATGGGTTTTATAGCGATCTGTGCGCATTCCCTTTACAATATCTTTTACCTCACCGTCAACTCTAACTTTTACAAAACCTTGTTTGGCAATTTGCTCAAAAAGTTCACGATAATGGCCTTTTCTGGATCGAATAACGGGAGCTAGAACACTTATTTTTTTACCATTGAACTCTTCAATAATTAAATTTTTAATTTGCTCATCGCTATAACTCACCATTTTTTCGCCCGTATTATAGCTATACGCATCGCTGGCACGTGCATATAGTAAACGAAGAAAATCATAAATTTCGGTAATGGTGCCTACGGTAGATCGTGGACTTTTACTGGTGGTTTTTTGTTCAATAGCAATTACAGGGGAGAGACCATCAATTTTATCGACATCTGGACGTTCTAAATTCCCTAAAAATTGGCGAGCATAAGCTGAGAATGTTTCAATATATCGGCGTTGACCTTCTGCATAGATTGTATCAAAAGCCAATGAAGATTTTCCGCTACCAGATAAACCAGTAATGACAACTAACTTATCTCTTGGAATTTTAACATCTATGTCCTTTAAATTATGAACACGTGCCCCTAAAACTTCAATAAAATTTTCATTTTTTGCCATAGTTTGCAAAGGTACTCATTTGAACTGAAATTTTAGAACTTGGCTTAGCTTGCCTGTATTGTTTTCTGAAGAAAATTAAATTTTAATTAATTGTTGACTGAATTATTCAAAAAGCGGAAAAAAGTAGTGCTTATAAAGAATACCGTACTAATTACAAATGCATAGCTTATAATTAACGACAATATACTGAGGCTAAAAAGGAAATAAGCTAAGGGAAGTAACACACCAAAAAATACCAACAATAAAAAGATAAGGTATAAATAACGGGAAATAGGGGGTAGTTTTTCGGATGATTTTTCCTGAAGCTGATACAATTTTGGTAAAACTTCGTTCGTAATATACTCTCCTAATTTTGATAAAAAAACTTCGTTAAATGATGAATCTTCAAAAGCTTTACTGTCTATAGAATTAGCGAGCATCATTATTTTTTCCTGATGCCTTTCGTAAATAGATTCAAGGTCTAACGCGTTTTTGTACGTTCCATATTTATATCCAAAATAATACCACAGTCCAGAGCCACATTTGTGCTCTAACCATTTTTGAACAAGTTCTTTTTTATAAAATTCTGGTTTTGTAATAGATTCGGGGATGTGCTTTTGCTTAACTTCTGTCTGTACCAATGATTTTAGCTCTAAGTATAAGTTTTCAGTGTCGGCATAATTGTTTTTTTCTTGCAAAAACTCAATTGCCAGTTTTGATTTCCCTTTATAAAACTCTTTAACCTGAAAAAAGGTAAGTCCGGCAAATTCTTCATCAATGTACTCCTTTAATCCAGGTAACCACATTTTTGATTGAAGTAAAACCTCTATTATTTCTCTAAAATCATGCATTTTCTGGTTTAATGCCTCTAAGCCACTAACTCCGCTTTCTTTGTTTTTTTTTAAATTAACCGCAAATAGAATTAAGTACAACAAAATAAAAAGAGATAGAAAACCACTAATAGCTATAAATATTGATGAAAGATCGATTAACTGTTTTTCAAACTGAAGTAATAAGGTCGTTTTTTGCCAAAGGATAAAAATTAGTCCAATACAAAGAAGCCCACTAAAGACTAATGGAATTAGAGTATGTAAATCTTTATAAAAAGATTTTTTCTTCATAGCAACTTAACAAAAAAATAGTTTTGTGTAAAAGCAAAGGAAACTCATGACAAACCAACTACAATGCAGGGCTTGTAATAAAACAAATAAATAATAAAATTTTGTGTGATATAATTTAGGCTCCCCAGCTTTTTTTATACTTATTTAACTCTCTCAAAATTAACTAATTTTCTTACAAATTGTAGTAAAATACTTACAATTAGATATAAGGTTTAAAAGTATCGATTAAAAGCTAATATTTTGTGTGTATGTTAAAATCCTTTAGCAGTATCATCCCCTCTTTTATCCGCTCCACCTTCTAATTTTCCAGTTGGGAGTACTAAGATGCCATCAACTTTTCCTATTACGGGCGTTTCTTTTTTATTTATAATATAACCTTTTGTTTCAAGGCTATCCATTAATTTTTCTGAAAATCCTTGAGGTTCAAATATAATTTTATCCGGTAACCATTGGTGGTGAAAACGTGGAGCATCGACAGCTTCTTGCATGTCCATATTAAATTCTGATACATTTAAGATAGTTTGCAACACAGAAGTAATAATAGTAGAACCGCCCGGTGTACCAACACTCATCCAAAGGCTATCATTCTTTTCAACAATAGAGGGCGTCATTGAGCTTAGCATTCGTTTTTGGGGTTCAATAGCATTTGCTTCGCCACCAAGTAGGCCAAACATATTAGGTTCACCTGGTTTAGCGCTAAAATCGTCCATTTCGTTGTTTAAGAAAAAGCCTAAGTCCTTCACATACAGCTTTGAACCATAAGCTGCATTTAAGGTAGTGGTTGCAGCTACGGCATTCCCAAATTGATCTACAATAGAATAATGTGTAGTTTCAGTGCTTTCGTAGCCTTGAACGCTACCAGGGCTTATTTTGGTTGAAGAAGTTGCGGCTTCAAATGAAAAATTATTCATTCTTCGTTTTGCATAGTTTTTCGATAATAAAGAATCGGTTGGGATAGTTACAAAATCAGGGTCGCCTAGATAGTGACTTCTATCTGCATACGCTCTACGTTCCGCTTCGGTAAGTAATTGAATATATTTAGCCGAATTGTGTCCATACGTTTCAATGGAGTACGGCTCAATCATATTTAAAATCTGACCTAAGACAATTCCACCGCTAGATGGAGGTCCCATAGAAATTACTTTTAAATCTTTGTACTCAAAAACTACTGGTTCGCGCCATTCGGCTTCATAACTTTCAAGATCTTTTTGTGTGATTATGCCTCCTTTTTCTTGAATAAAACTAGCTAATGTTTTTGCTGTTTCGCCTTTATAAAAACCTGCTCGTCCGTTTTTTACAATTCGTTTTAAAGTATTAGCAAGTGCTATGTTTTTTAGGGTATCGCCAGTTTTATAGGCCTTAGTGTAGATGGATTCTTCGCCATTTACTTTTTCAAACTCAGGAGCATATTCTATAAATCGTTCTACCTGACTTTCGGTTAAAGTAAAACCATTAGTGGCAAGGCTAATTACGGGTTGTAGAATGACTTCCATAGGTAAAGAGCCCAGTTTTTCATGAACTGCAAAAATACCAGCAATGGTTCCTGGAACGCCAACAGCTAACCCCCCTGTTTTACTTTCTTCAGTGTTGTAATCTCCATTTTCATCCAAATACATATCGCGACTAGCCCTCTTGGGAGCTTTTTCACGGTAATCGATGCTTCCTAATTCGCCGTATTGTGTTCTGTACACTATAAATCCACCGCCGCCCAGATTTCCTGCATAGGGATAGGTTACAGCCAGTGCCATTTCGGTAGCGATCATCGCATCAAAGGCATTTCCGCCTTTTTTTAAAATTTCAACTCCAATTTTTGAAGCTTCTTCCCGTGCCGAAACAACCATCGCACTATCGGCAATAACAGCCTTTTTTACAGGCTTTTTTATTGCTTCTTGGTTAATAGTGCCTTTGGATGGTTCTTTTGTTTGAGGTGCTTCTTTACACGATATAATTAATAAAAAGAAAAGAAGGTAGGGGAGTGATTTCATAATTCTTTTAGTTTTTCTTCTGAAAATATAATCAATTCATCAAAAAAGGAAGTGAATTCCGCTTCAAATTCATCATAATATTGTTCGAGTTCTAGCACAGCAAAATTCATTTTAGATTTTCCTTTAGTGCGAACATTCATCTGATCTAAAATGGTGCTGATTCCTCTTACAGTGGCATAACTCAGCAGCCAATTATCCGTTATCATATATGGCATCATTCGTTGAATTCTTGTAGGTAAGATGGCAAAGTTATTCCGAAGTAAATCATAAAAATTTTCTACATACACATCTAACGGAAGCTTATGATATTGGCTCCAATTTTTAGCTAAAAAGTGATCATATAGAATATCGACAATTACTCCGCTGTAGTGACTATAATTCTCGTGAAGTCTTGCTGTACTTAGCCGTACCGTAGGATGACTATCAGTAAAGGTGTCTATTTCACGATGTAATAAAATACCTTTCTGAATGTTAGAAGGATATTTTTTATACTTTTTACCTTTAATGCCATCGGCAATAAAGTTTCCTATGGTTATACCTTCATCTTCACTAGAAAGATAGATGTGTGCTAAAAAATTCATCGGTACAATTTACAAAATCATGAGGTAGTAATGCATCTTAAAAAAAGTATATTTGCTTAAAAATTTGAACTCATGACATTGATAAAATCTATTTCGGGAATACGTGGAACCATTGGCGGTTCGCAAGGTGAAAATTTAACTCCAATTGATGCTGTAAAGTATGCAGCAGCTTATGGCAGTTGGGTAAAAAAACAACGACAAAAAGAAGAATACCGTGTAGTTGTTGGGCGTGATGCACGTATTTCGGGAGAGATGGTACAACAATTAGTAATGAACACACTAGTGGGTATGGGAATCCACGTAATTGATCTTAATTTATCAACTACCCCAACAGTTGAAATGGCAGTAATGATGGAACACGCCGATGGTGGAATTATTTTAACGGCAAGTCATAACCCAAAACAATGGAATGCGCTTAAATTACTAAATAAAGATGGTGAGTTTTTAAATGCTGAAGCTGGACAAGAAATATTGAATATTGCTGAAGCCGAAAACATCAATTTCTCTGAAGTAGATGATTTAGGAAAAATAACTACCAACGATGCATATATAGACTTACATATTGATGAGATACTAGAATTACCTCTGGTAAATACTTCAGCTATTAAAAAAGCAAACCTTAAAGTGGTTGTCGACGGTGTCAACTCAACTGGAGGAATTGCAATCCCGTTGCTACTTAAAGCGTTGGGCGTTCAAACAGTCGAGTTATTCTGTGAACCAACGGGTGAGTTTCCACATAATCCAGAGCCTTTAAAAGAGCATTTAACTGATTTGATGGAGAAAGTAGTGAACGAAAATGCTGATTTTGGTATTGTGGTAGATCCCGATGTAGATAGATTGGCTTTTGTAGATGAAAAAGGCGAAATGTTTGGTGAAGAATATACCTTGGTTGCTGTTGCCGATTATGTGCTTCAGCACAACCCTGGAAACACGGTAAGCAATATGTCTTCTTCTCGTGCCTTACGAGATGTTACTGAAAAACACAACGGAACGTATACGGCAAGTGCTGTGGGTGAAGTAAATGTGGTTCAGAAAATGAAAGACACCAAAGCCGTTATTGGAGGCGAAGGAAATGGCGGTATTATTTATCCAGAATTACACTACGGAAGGGATAGCTTGGTTGGAGTCGCTCTATTTTTGAGTCACTTAGCCGAAGAAAAAATTTCAGTAAGTGAACTCAGAACACGCTATCCATCCTATTATATGAGTAAGAAGAAAATTGAGCTAACGCCTCAATTAGATGTAGATAAAATTCTGAAATCAATTGAAAGTAAATATGCTTCAGAAGAAATTAATACGCTTGACGGGGTTAAAATAGATTTTGCTGAAAATTGGGTTCACCTTAGAAAATCGAACACGGAGCCTATTATTAGAATTTATACAGAAGGGCCTTCACAAAAAGATGCCGATACTTTAGCAGATCGCTTTATTACAGAAATTAAGGCAGTAGCAGAGAATTAATGGCTACTGAATGCGGTGCTTCCAGCGTTTATGCGACCAGAGGTAAAACTCTGGTTGCTCTTTAATTTGATTTTCAATCTCCGTTAAAAACATTCGGGTAATTTCAAAACCAGGGTATTCTTTTGGGTTTTCTGCAAGCAATTCAAAAGAAGCTTTATAGTAGCCCCTTTTTACTTTTTTAATCTTCAAGTAAACAGCTGCGAAGTCTAGTCTTTTAGCAAGTTCTTCGGTACCAGTAAAAACAGGAACATCAATACCCATAAACGTATCACGATGTTTGTAGGCATTCTTTTTAGGGGATTGATCCGAAAGAATTAGTGCTGCTGAGTTTATATTTTTTTTCGAATTCCTAAAAAGTAAGGGTACAATTTTTTTGTTCGTGATTGTTTCAGCCCCAAAACGCCCACGAATATTTTTTACGAGGGTATCAAAATAGGGATTGTCTAGTTTTTTGTAAACAGCATAACTCTTATGGTTAATGTGGCTTGGTAAAATAAAACTCCATTCCCAACTAGCGTAATGGCCACACATTAAGAGAAAGCTTTTATCTTTTTCATACAATTGTTGTAACATTTCAATATTTTCAAACTGAAAGCGTTTTCGGATTTCTTTTTCTGAAATGGTAAGACTCTTTATAGTTTCAAAAATAATATCACATAAATGCTTGTAAAAGCCTTTGGCTATACGATTTATTTCTTCCGGAGAATGGTCTGGAAAAACGAGATTTAAGTTGTTTTTAACTACTTTTTTTCGGTAGCCAATTATATAATATGTAATTATGTACAGCGCTGACGATTTGATATATAATAGCCACATGGGTAGGATAGAAACTAGCCAAAGTATGGGGTACAACAAATAATAAAGTAGCCTTTGCATATGTGGTTTTACCGCAAAACTAACTAATTTTATTGCATAACAACCGTTTAATTTTACTGAAAAGACATGCCAGAACTTCATATTGCAACCATTATAATCATTGCAGCCAATGTAATTATCTCAATAAAAGGCTTTAATGATTTTTCTTTTTTTGAAAAGTATAAATTCAATATAGCCGGAATACGTCGTGGAGAACAAATACGAATGGCAAGTTCGGGTTTCTTACATGCAGATTGGTCGCATTTATTTTTTAATATGTTTACCCTATTCTTTTTTGCCAATGTGGTTATTAATTCCGTTGGGGTTATCAAGTTTGTATTGATCTATTTGGCAAGTTTGATTGTAGGAAATCTGCTGTCGTACTTTTTTCATAAAGACGAATACCATTACAGTGCAGTAGGAGCAAGTGGTGCGGTTACGGGTGTTTTATATTCGGCTATCTTGTTTTATCCCGATATGGGATTGTACCTGTTTTTTATTCCAATCGCCATTCCTGCTTGGATTTTTGGTATCCTGTATTTACTGTATTCTATCTACGGAATGAAAAGTAGATTAGGAAATATTGGTCACGATGCACACTTTGGCGGGGCTATTGCAGGGTATGTATTAACGATTGCTTTTGCACCTATATTATTGCAAACGCAATTGTGGATTGTTGCCGTATTGGCCATTCCTATTATTTTATTATTTGTATTACATAAACTCGGAAAAATTTAAAAAAGAACATTATGAAAAAAACATTTCAAATTTTAGTTATTCTCTTAACAACAACTATGATGACACACGCTCAAAATACAGCAACACCTACGGTATCGGTTACTGGCGAAGGGATTATAAATACGGTTCCAGATGAAGCTAATATTGATATCCGTGTAGAAAATACAGGAAAAGATGCTACCATAATTAAACAAGAAAATGACCGTACGGTTTCAAAAGTATTGTCATTCATAAAGAAAATGGGTATCGATGAAAAAGATGTAAGGACAGAATACATTCGATTGAACAAAAATTACGACTATAATAGTAAGACCTATAATTATAGTGCTAACCAAGCAATTTCAATTAAGTTGAAAGATCTTTCAAAATATGAAGATTTAATGAATGGCTTATTACAAAGTGGCATTAACCGTATTGATGGAGTAAGTTTTTCGGCTTCAAATGAAGATGAACTAAAAGCGCAAGCTAGAAAGAAAGCAGTTGAAAATGCTAAAATGAAAGCAGAAGAATATGCTAGTGCTCTTAATCAATCAATAGGGAAAGCGGTAATGATTAGTGAGTTTCAACAACCTGATTACCCACAACCAAGAATGTACAAGTCGGCTATGATGGAAAGTGATTCTTCTGGTGGGCAACAACCTATCGCTCCAGGAGGAATTAAATTAAAGACGACTGTTAACGTAAGTTTTTTATTAAACTAAACTAATAAACATTTCACATAAAAAAACCTTCACAATTTTTAAATTGTGAAGGTTTTTACTTTGTAATACTATTGTACTAGTTGGTGTCTTCGTTTCCTAGTAGAGACTCCATCTTAGTTCCAAGAGCAGCGCCACGAAGGTTTTTATCAATGATTTTTCCGTTCTCATCTAATAAAAATGTAGCTGGGATAGCACGCACATTATACGCTCTTGCAATTGGATCTTGCCAAAATTGTAAGTTAGATATGTGATGCCAATCCATATTATCATCGGCGATAGCTTTTATCCATTTGTCTTTTTGGCCTTTACGATCCAAGGAAACACTAATAATGTTTAATCCTTTATCGTGATACTTTTCATACACTTTAACCACATTTGGGTTCTCTACTCGACAAGGCTTACACCAAGACGCCCAAAAGTCAATAATCGTATATTTTCCTAACGCATCTTTTAAAGCAAGGGTTTCACCTTCTGGAGTTGGACCACTAAAATCTGGTGCCGCAGACCCAATATCTACTTTTTTAGCATTTTTAATCATAGCTTCTACCTGTTTTACTATAGGAGAAGCAGCTACTTTAGGCGATAGGTTATCAATTACTTCACTAGCTTCTTGAGCGGTCATTTCTTTGCGAGTTATCATTTCAGAAAGAAGCATAACAGAGAATAAAGAGTTTTTGTTACTTTTTATAAAATCTTTTTTTAACTCAGTTTCTTGTTTAGTTAGTGCTAAATTTTCTTCTTGAATCCTTTTTACGGTAGCCGCATCACCACTCGCTTGAGCCTTTCTAAATTCTTCAATATCAGCTTGCTTTTTTTCATTGATCCCGCGCATTTCTTCAGAAAAACTTTTAAATGCTTCATTTTGTTTTCCTCCAGTAACAAAAGAAGATCCAATACTGTCTTTATAAAGTGTAGCTTTCATATCTACATTTTCTGGAAAATATACAATATTAGCTCTCACACCATTAACGGTAAGATAATTAACAGATAGACTGTCACTTTTAGGGTATGTTCCCTCAAACTTGCCATCCATTATAGTAAGGGTATCAATTACCTTGGGTTGATTGCTATTTTTTATACTGTACACGTATATATCTGTACTATCTTTAAAATTGCTGGCGGTACCTTTTAAGGTATAAGTGTTGCTATCTCCAGCGCAAGAAGTTAAAAGTATTGCTGTAAGTAATGTGAATAATATTCGTCTCATAATAGGTATATTTGTAAACGCAAAAATAACAGTATTTGTTTCTGAAAAAAAATGCAATTCTCAAATTATTGTTAATTTGTTAAAACGAAGACTCTTTATAGAAATAAAATTATAATTTAGAATAAAATACCAGAACGGTTAATTAGTTGAAAATGAAAACACAAGACAGCGAATTTCCTTTAAAGATACAAGTGAGCTTTAGCAAGCTTTTTAATAAGTATCGTGCTCATCTGGATGCTCCTCAAAGAATGATTAGGGAGCGTGCAAAAGCGGTACTGGAAATAGCTGAAAAGTATCCCATTTTAGAAGAAGGTATTACCACCAAAGCTGAATTTGAGAAGTATGATGAACAAATAGATGTTATTCTAGATGAGTTGTTTTCTTCCTTATTGCAGGAAAATGAAATAAAACTGGCAACTGTACCTTTTCAAGAATTTGTTTTTAAATCGTCAAAACGATATAAAGATATTATCCTGGCAGCTGGAAAAGAATATAAACCGCAGCTTTACAATTTCGATGATGATTATACATACATAATGAGTTGTAGCATTATTTTAAATGTTTATTATGGATATAATGTAGATTTTAAAAGCCCGTTATATTATAAAATACCAGATGAGGAAGGTGTTAATCATACGTACCGTATTCTATATAATGGTGATTTTGTTGATTTAATACCAACTGATAAGGCGAAAGACATTACTAAAGAAGATGTTGAAGAGTTGCTAGATGGGTTTGACAATATTGCACTTTGGAAAGAAAAATTCCCTCCTGGAAGTTGGATTTTTAAAGGCTTTGTAATTGCCAATATGTTCGATGTTACCTTAGATGCATCTATTTCGGACTTTAAATCCAATTTATTACGGAATAATCCCGAAACTGAAAATAACACTAACACGTTTGAATCTATTTTCAAATCTATTTTTCAACTTCAGGAACTTAAAATTGGTTTTTCAGAATTTAATGAAGAAGATCAGTTATTCGAAAAGTTCATCTTTAAGAATGTCGATAGTTTCATTTTAAATGATAAAGACAAACAACATTGCCAAACAGCACTTTGCGATGCATCATATTACAAACTTTTTAAACAGAAAGAGTTTTATTGTATATCGAATGTACCGAAATATCGTAAACTATATCCCGATAATATTTTATATAAAAAATTAATGGATCAAGGTATTAAAAGTGCCATTTTAGCATCCATAGTTAATAAAGAAGATAAAGTGTTAGGGATTTTAGAGCTAGTATCCCCAAATATAAATGACCTTAACTCTATAAATGCCAACAAGCTACATACGGTTATGCCATTTTTAGTAGATTCAGTAGTACGTGGAAAAAAACAAATTGAAAATAAACTTGAATTAATTATTCAAGAAGAATGCACTTCATTGCATCCTAGTGTCCATTGGAAATTTAGAAAAGAAGCTAAGCGATATTTGAACCAAATTACACAAGGAAACCCAACTTATTTTAAAGAGGTTGTTTTTGAAGATGTACATCCATTATATGGACAAATAGATGTTAAAGGCTCTTCAGAAGCCAGAAACAATGCAACTATTAAAGACTTAATACTTCAATTAAAACAAGTTAAGGAAATTATTAATAAAATAAATAATCTTGAACCGCTTCCTATATACGAACATTTGGAATTTAGAATTTCAAATTACCTTACAGAGCTTAAAGAAGGCTTACAAGTAGATAGTGAGCGTCAAGTATTGAAGTTTTTAAGAACTGAAATAATTCCTCTTTTTAAACATTTAAGTGGTAAAAGTGAAAACTTAGAGAATTTAATTAAAGATTATCAAAAACAAGTAAACGATAATAGTGGTCTAATTTATAAGCATAGAAAAGACTATGATGACGCTGTAATGATTATTAATAAGCGTATGGCCTCAATTATTGATAAAAAACAATTAGAAGCCCAAGAAATGTACCCACATTACTTTGAACGTTTTAAAACTGATGGGGTAGAGCATAATTTGTACATAGGTGAAGCCATTACCAAACATAAAAGTTTTAACAAAGTATATTTATATAATTTGAGATTGTGGCAATTGCAGGTAATGTGCGAAATGGAAAATAGTTATTATAAACTTAAAGAGCAGTTACCCGTACAATTAAATGTCGCCTCCATGATTTTAGCTTTTAACGGATCGTTATCGCTTCGGTTTAGAATGGACGAAAAACGTTTTGATGTTGATGGAACCTACAATGCTCGTTACGAAGTTGTAAAAAAACGAGTTGATAAAGCCAATATTAAAGGCACTGAAGAACGCGTTACTCAAGAAGGTAAAATCGTTATTATTTACTCGCAGAGAGAAGATGAAAAAGAGTATTTAAAATACATATCATTCCTTCAGCATAAAAAACAGTTGGATAAAGATGTTGAAATAGTTGAACTAGAAGACCTCCAGGGGGTTACAGGTCTAAAAGCTATACGGGTTAGTGTGTTGTATTCTAAAAGCAAAGACAATAAAAAAGAATACTATACCTACAATGATTTAATTTCAGAAATTAACAATTAAGACATTCTTGAGCCGCCTAAGTAGAATGATAAAGCAAAGGCTAGAATTGAAATAATAGTACCTGTAACAAATATGGTATAGGTCCATCTTAAAATTCGGTATTTTCTATCTAGTACTTTTCCTAAAAAGTATAAATCTTTGGTAAGAGAAGAATATACATAATTTCGGTCTTTTAATAATTCATCCATAGCCCATTCATATTCTGAAAGTTCCATACGGTGAAAATTTCCGAAGAAAGCCAGATTCACACTTTTATTTTCTACATCTTCCTTACTAAATTCGCCTCTAGTAACGTTAGGGCGCGTGGCTATAACCGATAGAATCATAGTAATAGCACTAAAAATTACAAATATGGCTGTTGGAATTATTAAATAATCATTGGAAGGATTATCCAATTTTGAAAGTAAATTAGAGAGAACCAACGAAATGATAATAGCATTTACTGAAAGTAAGATATTAGCTTTAGTATCGGCAATATCACTTAGTTTTATATGATTTCTAAGCGCAGTTCTATAAAAAGTTTGAATTCCACGATCTACACTTTTGTCCTTATACTTTGCTTTTAATTGCGCTTTAAGCTCTTCTTTTTTAATCTTCTTCTTAATCTTTTTATTTTTGTTAATTAAATCAGCAAGATTCTCTTGTTTAGTATGTTGCCAATTTTTTAACGCATAAGGGGTATAAAACTTATGTTTATCGATGAGGAGTTCTATGTTTTCGTCTCGCCATTCTTGAGGGGTATAATTTCTAATGTTTTGAGCAATATATTCTTGTCTTAAATACTCGCTGGCTTCTTCAAAATAGTCTTTCCCAAAATGCGAAGAGTCTGCATCTCGCATAATTTCTTCTAAATGGTCTTTTGGAGTTGTGTTTTTAAACTTGGTTGCCTTGATGCATTTTTCAACCCCTTCTATAATGTCTTTTTCAACATCTTTTGACTCCAAAAACTCACGGGCAATTTTTACGCTTTCTTCTTCGTGACCTTCACGTGTTTTAATGTATCCCGTGTCGTGTAATATGGCGGCCAATTTAAGAACGGTAGCATCTTTAACAGAAATTTGGGAGTCTTCAATAATTTCGTTTATACTTTTATAAACGCGTTTTGTGTGCGAATAGTTATGATAGACAAAGGTATTGGGTAATTTTTCCTTAAAAAGGTTAAGCACAAAATTATCCGCTGCTTCAATTATATCTTTATCGCTCATAAAAACTTCAGTTTTAAATATCCAAATTACTAAAAATACTACGCTTTAATTTGCTTATGAAAAAAATTAACATCTTTATAACTTTTGTAACTGCACTGCTGTTTTCTGCCTGTGTTACATATCAACCTCAATATTCTTCAACTAACAAACCCATTTCTACGGAAATGGCAGGAAAGAAAGTGGATAAAACCTTCTATCTAATTGGCGACGCCGGTTATATTTCCATTGGCGAAACAGAAAAAAACTTAGCATTACAATCGTTTCAGAAGTATATAGCCGAAAAAAATACGGACAACGATAATTTATTGTTCCTCGGAAACAGCTTTTACCCTAAAGGTCTTCCTGAAGATGAAACACCTGAAAAAGAACAAGCAAAACAAATTATAAAGAAACAATTGGAAGCCATTAAAGGCTTTCGAGGTACTGTAAATGTATTACCCGGAAATCTAGATTGGAAATCTGGTGTGGATGGTCTTGAACTAGAAGAAGACTTGCTGAAAGAAGCTTTAAATTCAGATTCTGTATTAGAACCAAACAATGGATGCCCAATTGAAGAGGTGGATATTAGCGATTCTGTTCATTTAATTATGATCGATACACAATGGTATATTGAAAGCTGGGATAAACATCCAAAAATGAACGATAAATGCCAGATTAAAAACCGAGCTAAGTTTTTAGTTGAACTAGAAGGGGAGCTTAAAAAGGCAAAGCAAAAAACCATTATTCTAGCAATGCACCACCCATTATACACCAATGGTAAATATGGAGGGAAATATCCTGCTAAAAATCACTTATTACCAATTCCTGGTCTCGCTTCATTGATAACCCAAGTAAGAAGTCAGGGTGCAATATCTTCACAAGATAGATATAATGAGGCTTACAACGAATTAATGGGAAGAGTTGAAGTGTTAGTTAAAGACCATAAAAACTTAGTATTGGTTTCAGGACATGATCAATCGTTACAATATATTGAAGGTGCCAATGCAAAGCAAGTTGTTTCAGGTTCTGGAGGAGGAGCTACAGCTGCTGATTTAGGTGAAAACGGACAGTTTTCTTATGGTGGACAAGGTTTCAGTAAAGTAACTATTTATAAAGATGGTTCTACTTCAGTAGCATTTTTTAAAGCAGAAGAGGGTGGAACTTCAACTAAACTATTTGAAAAAGAAATAATCGCTTCAGAAAAAGAATACGATATTTCAAAATTACCTGAATCGTTTCCTAAAACGGTAAAATCAGCTGTTTATAACGATAGTTTAGTAAACCGAAGTAGTTTTTTTAAAACAGTTTGGGGGGATCATTATCGTAAAACATACGGAAAAGAAGTACTGGCACCAACAGTAGATTTAGATACCTTATATGGTGGATTAACCGTAGAACGAGCGGGTGGAGGTCACCAAACGGTTTCACTTCGATTAGTGGACAAAGAAGGGCACGATTATAATATGCGAGCATTAAAAAAGAGCGCTGTTCAGTTTTTACAGACTGTAATACTTAAAAATGAAGTCATTGAGAGCGACTTTAAAAACACTTTACCAGAAGATTTAATCCTCGATTTTTATACGGCGGCGCATCCGTATGGAGCTTTTGCCATTCCAAAATTGGCCGATGCAGCGAAAGTATTTCATACCAACCCCAAGTTATTTTATGTTCCTAAACAAAAGGCACTTGGTAAGTTCAATGAAACCTACGGAGATGAATTGTATATGATTGTTGAACGTCCTGATGAAGAATATGACGAAGCAATTTTTGATTATGCCGAAGATATTATTAGTACAGATGATGTTCTAGAAGAAATACGAGACGATGAAGAAAATAAAATAAACCAAAAGGCATATATCCGTGCCCGGATGTTCGATATGTTAATTGGAGATTGGGACCGTCATAACGATCAATGGCGTTTTGCCCTGCAAGAAGATGAAGATGGTAATAAAATATACACACCAATCCCAAGAGATAGAGATCAGGTTTTTGCAAACTTTGATGGCGGATTATTAGATGCCGTACGTGCTTTATTTAGTACGGCTCGTCAATTTCAAGTATATGGTCCAGAGTTAGAACATACAAAATGGTTTAACAGTGCCGGAATAAAGTTAGATCGTGCCTTAGCCGAAAACTATGGAAGAGAAGAGTGGATGGCTCAAGCTAAATACATACATGAAAATGTAACAGATGAAGTGATAGAAAATGCTTTTAATGACCTACCGGAAGAAGTGCAGGATGAAACTGCAGAAGAAATTAAAGAAAACCTAAAAGGGCGACGTGATAATATTGTAAGAATTGCTTCAGAGTATTACGATTATTTCTCAAATCTTCAAATTATAACAGGAACCGATAAAGATGATATTTTTGAAATTACTCGACTTCCTGAAGGAAAAACAAACATCAAAGCATATAGAATTAAAGATGGTGAAAAAGGTGACCTTATTATCGACAGAACCTTTACCAAAGATGATACAAAAGAGCTTTGGATCTACGGCTTAGATGACGATGATGTTTTTGAAGTAAAAGGAAAAGGCAGCCGTCCTATTTTTATCAGGATTGTTGGTGGTCAAAACAATGATACCTACGATATAGAAAATGGAAGTAGAATAAAGGTTTATGATCAAAAAAATAAGAAAAACACCATTAAAAATAAAGGTGGTGCAGCTTTTAGAATTACCAATAATTACAATTTCAATACGTACGATTATATAAAAGAGAATAAAACCATAAACTTATTACTACCGGCTTTTGGTTACAATGCAGATGATGGATTTTTAATTGGACTTTCTGATACGTTCACCGTTCACGGTTTCCAAGAAAATCCTTTTAAACAAAAGCACAGTATAAAAGCGGGGTATTATTTTGCTACAGAAAGTTTTGATATTAATTATAGCGGTGAGTTTGCCAATATTTTTGGAGATTGGAACTTCTTAGTCGAAGGGCATTTCCGTAACCCCAATTTTTCTGAAAACTTTTTTGGCTTCGGAAATGAAACTGTAAACCTTGATTATGAAGAAGATCTTGGTAGAGATTATAACCGAGTGCGTATAGGAAGTTATGGTGGTGCATTAGGAATTAAAAAAGATGGCCGCTACGGAAGCACTTTTGAGTTTAAAGCAAAATTTGAAGGTGTTGAAGTAGAAGATACCGACGATAGATTTATTTCAGATATTGGATATCCAGATGTTGCGGAAAGAAAGTATTTTGCATCAGCCGAAGGTACATACACGTATGAAAGTTATGACAATAAAGCCAATCCTGGTAGAGGAATGCATGCGAGCTTGACGGCTGGAGGAACTCAAAACATTGATGATAGCGATCGTGTGTTTGGATATGTAATTCCGGAGTTGACTTTCTACAACGCATTGACTAAAGACAAAAAGGTTGTTTTAAAAACTAAGGCGGTTGGGCATTTTAACGTTGGTAACAACTATGAGTTTTATCAAGGAGCTCAATTAGGTAGAGATTATGGACTTAGAGGATACCGAAGAGATCGCTTTACCGGTCGTAGTGCCTTGGCTGGAGGAGCAGATTTGCGATATAGCTTCAATAGTTTTAGAACTGCAGTGACACCTGTGCAAATTGGAATATTTGGTGGGTATGATGTGGGTAGAGTTTGGGTGCCTAACGATACTTCAGATGTTTGGCATAATAGCTACGGCGGAGGTTTCTGGATTAATGCTGCCGACTTGTTAAGCGGTACCGTAAATGTTTTTACTTCAGATGAAGGTGTTCAATTTTCTTTTAAAGTAGCTTTTTCAATGTAAATTAAGAATACTATTATTGTGTATGCGTTTCAAAAAGAACCTTCTTTTTTTAATTTTAATAACTATAGTAAGTGCCTGTGCTACTTATGAATCACAGTATAAAAATCCGGAAGAAAAGCCTTCTTTTCCAACAGATAAAAAAATAGAACGTACTTTTTACTTAGTGGGTGACGCAGGGATTTCACCGTTAAATAGAATGAGTGATGGTCTTACTATTTTCAATAATTACATTAAGAAAAACCCAACTAAGGCTAGTGATCATGCTATTTTTTTAGGGGATAATATTTACGATGATGGCATGCCGGCAGAAGGGCATCCCAACAGGGAGATTAGTGAATATTATATGGACAACCAGTTTAAAGCATTAGAAGACTTTAAGGGGCAAACCTATATTATTCCTGGAAATCATGAATATTATTCTGGAGGATTAATTGGTCTTAAGCGAGAACAAGAATACGTTCAAAAACATTTAGATTCTCTAGCTTTTCAACCTACAGGAGGATGCCCATTAATAAACTTTTCAGTATCAGAAAATGTTGAATTATTAATTATTGATTCACAATGGTATCTTGAAGACTGGAATAGCGACCCAGATTTTAATAAAAACTGTGAAATTAAAACGCGGGAAAAACTCTTTATTGAAATAGCCAATGAGCTTGAAAAAAATAAAAATAAAACGGTTCTTTTTGCGATGCACCACCCTATGTTTACAAATGGTACACATGGGGGTTATTTTGCTTTAGAAAAACATTTGTATCCTACACAAAGTAAGTTTCCCCTACCTATATTATCATCTTTAGTGGTGCAAATACGTTCCCAGGGTGGAGTTTCGGTTCAAGATAGGTATAATGAGCTTTATAATAAGCTAATGAATCGGTTGGCCTCTTTGGCTAAAAAGCATGGTCGAGTGGTTTTTACCTCAGGGCATGAACATACACTTCAACACGTAGAAAAAGAAGGATTGGTACAAATACTTTCAGGTTCTGGAGGTAAATCTTCATACGCAGCTTTAGGGCAGAATGGTGTTTTTAGTTATGGAGGCCAAGGTTTTGCCGTTTTTGATGTCTTTGAAGATGGCTCTTCCTTTGTAAAATATTATGGTGGAACGAAAGACAATCAACCAAAACTTTTATTTCAAAAAGAAATATTTCCTTCAAATAAAACATACCCGGTCTCTGTACTGCCTAATAATTATGAACCTACCAAAGAAGTTGCTATATATGAGCAAGATAGTGTTAGTGAGGCATTGTTTTTTAAAACCATTTGGGGAGGTAAATACAAAGATGCTTATACTAATAAAGTAACTGCAAAAATCACATCATTAGACACGCTTTATGGTGGGCTAGAAGTAATACGAGAAACAGAGAATGAAGAGTATAATGCTTTAATTTTAGAAGATACCAAAGGGAATAGGTATCGCATGCGGGCTATGAAAAAGAACGCTTTAGAATTTTCCCAAAAAGTAGTTTTTGAAGAAGATACAGAGACGCAAGAAATAGATAAAGAAGATTCAAAAGTTACACCTAAAAATACATTGGGAGTAGATTTTTATACAGCAACGCATCCATATGCACCACTTACTCTTCCTACTTTGGCAAAGGCTGCAAGGATTTTCCATAATCAAACAGAACTCTTTTATATACCCAAGCAAGAACAATTGGGCGTTTACAATGAAAATTTTGGGGATGCCCTTTATTTACTTACAACAGAACCTGCAGAAAGTGGTAAAGGTGAGCCTCTTTTTGAGTATCCGGACGATATCGAAACAGCAGATGATATCCTTATAAAACTTCGAAGAGGTCGTGAAGTATCAATAGATGAAGAAAACTTTATTCGTTCTCGACTATTTGATATGCTAGTGGGAGATTGGGATAGAGAACCCGGGCACTGGCGATGGGCAGAATATTTACGTCAAGATAGTGTAAATGTTTTTGTCCCCATTCCCAGAAATAGGGATGATGCTTTTTCTAGTTTTGAAGGGAACGTGCTTGATATTGCAAGATCTATTTTTGGTAGAACTTATGAAAAACAGGTGTACAGTGAAAACCTGCGAGACATACGATGGTTTAATAAAGAAGGGATTATTTTAGATCGTGCTCTTCTAAAAAAATCTGGACGGGAAGATTGGATTAATGCGGCAAAAAACTTACAAAACTCAATTTCTGACTCTATTATTGACATGGCTTTTTCAACTATCCCTGAAAGTGTTAACGATAAATCATTACAAGATATAATAACTGTTTTAAAAGGCCGAAGAGATAATCTTGAAAGCATTGCTGATAGATATTATTCATATTTAGCAAAGCTTCAAACCATTGAAGGTACCAATAAAAAAGATTTCTTTCAGGTTACGAGGTTAGCCGATGGCAAAACAAATGTAAGAACCTATAATTTTCCATCAGATGATAGGGGAATGTTAGTGGCGGATCGTACTTTTTTAGCTTCAGAAACAAATCAGATTTGGATTTACGGTTTGGATGAAGAAGATATTTTTGAAGTGACCGGAACGGGCGATAACCCAATATTTGTACGGTTAATTGGTGGTCACGGCAATGATGTCTATAGGTTAGTTGAAGGAAAAAGAGTAAAAGTGTATGATCACGAAAGTAAAGAAAACACCGTTGAGGTTAAAAATGGAGGTAATTTACGACTTACCGATGTATATACTTTAAATACGTACGATTATCGGAAAAATATTCAAAACACACATGCGTATGCCGCTGCATTTGGTTATAACCCAGACGATGGTTATAGAGCTGGATTACAGTATGTTTACCAAGTAAATGGCTTTCAGGAAAACCCTTTTTCACGTCGGCACAGTTTAAATATTGGTTATTATTTTGACAGCGATAGTTTTGATATAAGTTACGAAGGAGAAATAGCCAATATTAGAAATACATTAAATTTAAGTTTTGGTGGTCGTTTTACAAGTCCTACTTATGTGGTAAATTATTTTGGTTACGGAAATGAGACCATTAACCCAGAAGACGATTTAGGCTATAATTATAACAGAGTACAAGTACAAACGCTTATGGCAAAAGCAGGTTTGCTACGTAACTCAAACTTTGGTAGCTTTTTTAAAGTTCAAGGTAAGTTTGAAGCTATTCGTGTAAATAACGATATACCAGGTTTAGCCAATATTAGCAGAATAGATAAAACTGAAAACTTCGATCCATATGGTACTCTTGAAGGTATCTATAACTACCGAAGTTTTGATAATCCTAGAAACCCAACTATTGGGATGATGTTTGACCTTAATACAGGGGTAACAGGTAATTTTGATAACTTAAAAAGGGTATTCGGGTATTTAAAAACCCGACTCGGTTTCTACAATAGCTTAACTACCAATAAAAAATGGGTGTTAAAAACCAATGTCCGTGCAAAGTTTAACTTCGGAAGTCAGTTCGAGTTTTTCCAAGGTATTAATTTAGGTGCAAATAGTGGTCTTCGTGGATTTAGGGAAGAACGTTTTACAGGAAAATCTTCGTTAGTAGGAAGTGCCGATGTTCGATATAGCTTCAATGAATTCAAAATAGGTTTAATACCTCTGCAAATAGGTCTTTACGGCGGGGCCGACTTAGGTCGTGTATGGACACCTGAATTTGATTCAGAAAAATGGCATAACTCATATGGTGGCGGTTTATGGATAAACGGTAGCGGTGGTTTAACTGGTTCAGCTAGCCTATTTCACTCTGTAGAAGGATCTCGCTTAGTTTTCGGGCTTGGATTTGACTTTTAAGAAACACTCCTAAATTTATTACATGAAATTAAAGCTCCTCTACTTATCAATACTATTTTTTTTGATTTTAGCCTCCTGTGCTACATCAAAACTACAAACAACATTAGATAGAACAATTGACGCTACTTTTAATAAAGAAGAAGTTGTAAACACCATCTATATAACAGGAAATGCCGCTGAAAAAAGTGAAACAACTTTATCTGTTTTAACTGAAATAATTGCGAATAGTTCTTCTAAAGAAAAAAGTCTTCTTTTTATGGGGGACAACATAGATGTTGAAGAAGGTGAGGAAGAAAAACTTAAAAAGCAGCTCGATTCTCAAATTCGTGTAGCAAAAACTACAGGCACCATCCCTTATTTTTTACCAGGAAATTACGAATGGGATTTTAATAAAACAAAAGGACTTGAAACCATTGAAGATTATTTAAAAGAAAATTTTGAAGATGGCGATATACTAACCCCTAATAACGGTTGTCCTTTAGAGAGCATCGAGCTTTCAGAAAACATTCAATTAATAGCTGTGGATAGCCAATGGTATATTGAAGATTGGGACAAGAATCCCAGAATGAACGATAAATGCCAAATTAAAACACGTGAAAAACTCTTTCTTGAAATTGCAGGCGAAATAAAGAAAAGTGCTAATAAAATAATCATTTTTGCTATGCACCACCCTATGTTCACAAATGGTTTTCATGGAGGGCGGTTTTCGTTTCGGGACCATATTTTTCCATTGCAAGGTAACATTCCGTTGCCGGGTGTAGGAACCCTCATTACTGAAATTCGTTCTCAAGGAGGTGTATCAAAGCAAAACCGCTTTAATTATCGGTATAAACAATTAATGAACGAGCTTGAAATAGTATTGAATAAGCCCGACCACCGTATTCTAATGGTTTCTGGACACGAGGAAAACCTTCAATATATTGAGCAAGGAAATTTCAAACAATTAGTCAGTGGTGCCGCATCTAGTACTAAGCCAGTGTCATTAAGTGATAATGGTATTTTTTCATACGGAAAGCAAGGCTTCGCTTCAGTTGAAATAACAAATAAAGGGAGTGTTTGGGTTTCTTTTTATGCTTCGGAAGAAAAAAAAGATTCATCAAATCTATTATTCAGAAGAAAAATATTTCAAGCTGTTGAAGAACCAGAAACCGAACCGTTTCCGAAAGAATATCCACAAACCTACACCGCTTCAGTTTATGATATTGAAAAAGTAGAAAAATCTGATTACTTCAAGTCCTTTTGGGGAAAGCATTATCGTGAGGTGTATGGAACAAAAGTTACAGCTCCAACTGCTTTACTAGACACCTTGTATGGAGGATTGGAAGTGGTAAGGCCGGGAGGCGGACATCAAACACGCTCATTGCGGATAGTAACAAAAGATGGCAAAGAATATAATATGCGCGCCCTTAAAAAAAGTGCCGTTCAGCTGTTGGAAACAACAACCTTTAACGGAATTGATGCTGAGAAATACTTCAGCAATACTGTACCTGAAGACTTAATCCTAGATTTTTATACAGCGGCGCATCCATACGGCGCTTTTGCAATTCCGAAATTAGCCAAAGCGGCAGGTGTATATTACACCACGCCAGAACTCTATTATGTGCCCAAACAGCAGCGTTTAGGAAAATATAATAAAGACTATGGTGATCAGCTATATATGATCGTAGAACGCCCTGCAAAAGAATATGAAAACCGTAAAAGTTTTGGGTATCCCGATAATGTGGAAAGTACAGACGATTTATTGGAAAAACTTAGGGAAGACGAGGATCATACGTTAGACGAAGCAACTTATATTCGAGCACGTATTTTTGATATGTTGATAGGCGATTGGGACAGACATAGCGATCAATGGCGTTGGGCAGAGTTTGAAGATGAGGATGGGAAGTTACAGTTTATACCCATTCCACGAGATCGAGATCAGGTTTTTGCCAATTTTGACGGTAGCTTTTTAAACTTACTTAGAAAATTATCTGGTTCGGTTAATCAGTTTGGTATTTATGACGAAGATATAAAGGATGTTAGTTGGTTTAATGCAGCAGGCTCAAAGTTAGACCGTGCCCTTATTAAACGAAGTGATAAGTCAACTTGGATTGAAGAAGCTAAAAAAATGCAGCAAGCAATTGACGAAGAAATCTTAGATAAAGCTTTTAAAGATCTTCCAGTCGAAGTACAAGACACTACCAGTAATGAGATAAAAACATCATTTCTAAAAAGGAAAGAAAACCTTGTAAATATTGTAGAACGCTATTACAATGAGTTTATAAAGTTTCAAATGCTAACAGGGACCGATAAAGACGACCATTTTGTTATAAACCGTGAGCCCAATGGAAAAACACGAATAACCGCCTACAGAATTAAAGATGGAGAAAAAGGCGATGTATTATTTGATAAAGTTTTTAGCTCAGAAGAAACAGAAGAGGTTTGGTTATATGGATTAGATGACGACGATATTTTTGAAGTGAACGGAACTGCAGATGATGCTATTTTAATACGATTAGTAGGAGGACAAGAGGATGATGTTTATAACATTTCCGAAGGAAAAAAAATTGTAGTGTATGATAATAAGGATGATAAAGTTGAAATAAAAAACAAAGGTGGAGCCAGGTTTAAAATCACTAATATTTATGAAGCGAATAGCTATGATTATAAAAAGAAAAAGTCTTCGGCCAGTACCGTTAGTCTAGAAACGCTATACAATAACGATACGGGGGTTTCTTTAAAAGCTTCTTATACCAGTGATAAGCTCAATTTTATAAAAAACCCGTACAGTAAGAGAACGAATGTTTCCCTTGATTATAATTTTCAAACGACAGGGTTTGATGTTGACTTTTTAAAAGGGTTTGCAGCGGTACTTAATGATTTTAATTTTGTAATAGATGGTAGGTATACCTCTTTAGATTATACTGAAAACTTTTTTGGTTTCGGAAATGAAACGATTAACCCTGAAGATGAGTTGGGGTTAAGCTATAACCGTATCCAAATGGAACGAATTCACGGCGGATTAGCCCTTGAAAAAGAAACAGATTACGGAAGCTTTTTTCAATTAAAACTGAATGTGAATACATTGAAATTAATCGAAAACGAAAGTAACTTTTTGTTTGACGAAACACCGGAAGAATATACCTTACGGTCATATTTTGCTATACCAGAACTCACTTATACGTATAAAAATTATGATGCAAATTATTTCCCTACCAAGGGAATGTTTTTCTCAACCACAGTAGGAGGTATTGATAATTTGAAATCGAATAATATTACTGGCTTTTTAAAGTCTTCCGTTTTGTTTTATAATTCACTATTAAGTAATAACAGGCTTGTTTTGGAAACTGGTGCTTCTACACATTTGCAAGTGGGAGACAGGCCTGAATTTTATCAAACGGCTACTTTAGGTGCCCAAACAGGATTGAGGGGATACCGAGAAGGTAGATTTAAAGGCTTTAATAGCTTTTTAGGAAAAGGAGACTTGTTATATACATTTCAACCAATAAAAACAACTTTATTCCCTTTAACCGTTAGAATACGTGGCGGGTATAATATAGGTCGTGTTTGGATAAAAAGAGACACTTCAGAAAAATGGTACGATGCCTACGGAGGTGGGTTTGATGTTCTGTGGACGAATGCCATAGTAGGTAGTTTTACGGCATTTAAAGGAGAAGAAGGTACTCGCTTATCTTTTGGCTTAAAAATTAGCTATTAAACTTTAAAAAATAAAAAGCCCGCATTAGCGGGCTTAACAAAAATTGTTAATACAATTTATTATGCTTCAGGATGTGTATCACTAGATTTCATAGACCAAGCGTCTAACATCCAACTAATTTTTTCAATATCGGCAATATAACCACCAATTAAATCAATAGTTCCTTCGTCACCTGCTTTATCAGCTTTGTCAATCACATTACGCATTTGATTTAATATTTTACCGTGATCATCTAAAAGAATTTTCACCATTTTAGCATCTTCAGTACGAGAAGGCGATTCTTTAAGGTTTGACATTTCGAGGTAATCGGTATAATTGCTTATTGGCTGAAACCGAAGGGTAAGGATACGTTCAGCAATTTCATCTACTTTTAGCTTAGCATCATCGTACATTTCTTCAAACTTTTCATGAAGATCAAAAAAGTTTTTACCTACTATATTCCAGTGAAAATTGCGAAGTTTTTGATAATACAAATGATAATCTGCCAACAGTACGTTTAACTCTTTTGCAGTCGTGGTTGTTTTTTCTTTATCTAAGTTTAAGTAGCTCATGGTGTTTTCTTTTTTTTGTTTTATACAAATTTAAACAGTAAGGCCTTTGTGACCAATATTTACAATGGGTTTAGTTTTTTTTTAACGTTGATATTTATGGTATTAAGTAATCAACTTAGCAACTTTCAATTAAAATTATAAATGCAATAATCTCTTTAAAGAATTGTTATATTTGCGCGTTCATAAAACAAGGATTATATTGGATTATAAATATTTAGCGATAAAAATGAATTTTAGCATAAAAGGAATTATACTATTTTTCCTATTTACACTGTGTTTAACAACAGTTGATGTGGTTGCACAAAACACGCCATCTCCTTCTTCTTTACTATCCACAGATGTAGAGAATCTTAGCGATGAGCAAATACAATCGTATTGGGAGCAGGCAAAAGCACAGGGTTATACCATGGAGCAGATAAAGGCTATTGCTACTGCCAAAGGGGTTTCGCCTACCAAAATTGCCCAATTAGAACGACGGTTAAATGAAATGGGGTCATCCAGCAACGCATTAGAAGGAGAACAGATTGATACCTCCTTAGAATTAGAAAAAAGCCAAGAAAAGGTAGGTTTTTCAGGTAATGAAGTTAAAGAAGGCGTAACCAAAGATCCACTTTTTGGATACGATTTTTTCAACAACCAAAACATATCTTTTACACCTAATATGAATTTGGCAACCCCAGCGAATTATGAATTAGGACCGGGCGATGAGATTTCAATAAATTTATGGGGCGCAGCCGAAAATACTTACAATGTTGAGGTTGATAGAGAGGGTGCCGTGCGTATTTCAAACATTGGTCCTATCTATGTAAGTGGTCTCACTATGGAAGAGGCTTCTGGTAAAATTAAAGGAAAACTAAAACGAATCTACTCTGGTATCAATGCTTCAGATAACAGCTCATACAAAGTTTTTCTTAGTGTTTCGCTAATTAATGTAAGAACTGTTCAAGTAAATATTATAGGAGAAGTAAAAGTGCCAGGCACCTATTCATTAAGTGCTCTGTCAACAGTTTTAAATGCATTGTACGCTTCTGGAGGCCCAACTAAGCAAGGTACTTTTAGAGAAATTAAATTGGTTCGAAACGGGGATGAAATAATCTATTTTGATATTTATGATTATTTAATAAATGGATCGCAAGTTGGCAATAAAACATTGCAAGACCAAGATGTAATAATTATATCCCCATATATTTCAAGAGTAAAAATAAATGGTAGCGTTAAACGAACGGGAACATACGAATTAAAGCCAGGAGAAACATTAACTGATCTTTTAAAATTTACAGGAGGTTTTACTTCTAATGCCTATAAAGAACGAGTTGTTTTAGAGCGAATTGAAGGTGATCGAAGGGTTGTAAAAGAAATATTGGTTGATAAAGAAAGCGAAACACCTCTACAAGACGGGGATGTGCTTACTGTAAATGAAATTATAGATAAATTTGAAAACAGAATCACCATTCAAGGGGCTGTGTACCGTCCCGGAAGTTATGAGTTTACCGAAAACACGACTGTTAAAGATTTAATTAAGAAAGCAGCAGGTGTAAATGAAAAAGCTTTTATGGAGCGAGGATTACTTTTTAGAACAGAGGATGGCGTCAGGGAATCGGTAACTCCTTTTTCTGTTTCTGAAGTACTTTCAGGTTCAAAAAATATACAACTACAACCTGATGACAGGATACAAATTTTTAATAAATACGATCTTGCCGAAAGCTATAAATTAACTATTGATGGAGCTGTAAATGCACCAGTAAGTATTCCTTATGTGGATAACATGACTGTAGAGGACCTAGTTTTATTGGGCGGTGGTTTTACAGACGGAGCCAACGAAAATAAAATTGATATTTACAGACGTATAGATGATGATTCGTATGAAACCTTAAGTGAAAATTTTAAAGTTTCAGCAAATGGAAACCTAACACTAGAAGATGGGTCAAATTTTATTTTGCAACCTAATGATCGAGTTTCTGTTAGGTATTTAAGAGGCTTTTCTGAACAAATAAAAGTATCTGTTTCCGGAGAGGCTAATTACCCTGGAAGTTATACCATTGAAAATAAAGAAGAAAAAATATCAGACCTATTGCAACGCGCTGGAGGTGTAACACAATATGCATTTGTGGATGGAGCTACTTTGATTCGGTTAAACCCTTTTTTCAAAGAAGAAACTCAAAAAGAAACTTTTGAGGGATTAATAGAAAAAGAGGAAGTGACCGGGAAAGAAGATACTACTGGCACTGAAGATGAAACTCTTAAAAACCGAAAAGAATTCAGGGTAGGGATTGATCTTCAAAAAATAATAAATGATACCGATTCTAAACAAAATTTAGTACTTAAAAGTGGCGACAGGCTAATTATTCCCTCAACTAAACAAACTGTTAAAGTGGAGGGTGAAATATTGGTGCCTTCTTTGGTTCGTTTTGAGAAGGGCATGACCTTAAAAGATTATATAAGTAAATCTGGCGGGTTTTCATCAGACGCCAAAAAGGGTAAAACTTATGTGGTATATGCTAATGGTGATATAGCTTCAACAAAGCACTTTTTGTTTTTTAGAAGTTTTCCAAAATTAGAACCTGGAGCAGCAATTTTAGTGCCTGCTAAGTCAGAGACCAGAAATAAATTATCTGCCCAAGAAGTAATAGGTATTAGTACTGGTCTTACAACTTTTGGACTTTTAATAGATAGATTGTTACAATAAGATGGATAAGGAAAAAGCTGTTAAAGAAGATTACATAAGCCTTTTAGCTGTTATAAAAAAGCTTTGGAAACGCCGTAGGTTATTGATAAAGATAGTAATTATATTTTTTGTCATAGGTGTTTTTGTGGCTATGTTCTCTCCAAAGGAATATAACTCTGGAGTAAAGTTTTTGTCTCAAACATCTAACTCCACGGGTGCCGGAAGCAGGTTGAGTGGTATAGCTGCACTTGTAGGTATTAATATTAACTCAGGTCTTGAAAATGGTGAGATACCTACCAATATTTACCCTAAGATAGTGAACAGCTTACCTTTTCAAAGAAAATTAATGAATACAGAACTTTCATTTAAAGGGATTGACACCACTGTAACCTTTACAGAATATTATACAAAAATAGCTAAACCTGATGCAGTTTCTTTAGTGAAAAAATATACCATAGGTCTTCCTGGGACGATACTAAAAGGTATAAGTGGAAAAGAAGAAAATGACAAAGTCATTAACAACCGCCTTAATGACTCTTTGATTTTCATAAGTAAAAGTGAAGAAAATCTTCAAAAAAAACTTAAAGAAAAAGTATTGTTTTCTTTAGATGAAACAGATGGAGTTATATCCATTTCTGTAAGTATGCCAGAGCCTATACCTGCGGCGCAAATGGCAAAGAGTGCTCAAGAGTTATTGCAAAAAGCGATTATCACATATCGAAATAGTAAAGCGAAAGACCAATTGGGTTTTATAGAAGGACAGTACGAAGTCCAAAAAGAAAATTATCAAAAAGCACAAACTAGACTTGCAAATTATAAAGATCGGAATCTTTTCAATACAACCGAAACATCTCGTATTGAATTAAGTAGGTTGCAATCTGATTATGACCTTGCCTATTCTGTTTATTCAGAACTGGAACGACAACAAGTAGCACAAAACATACAAGTAAAGAAGGATACCCCGATTTTCACCATTTTAAATCCAGCAACGGTGCCTACAGACCCCATTGCACCTAATAGAATAAAGATTGTCTTGATAGCCTTGTTTTTAGGTGTCTTTTTGGCTATTGTAGTTGGTCTAGTAATAGACTTTGTAAGTGGTTTTAAAACCAAATGGAGTACAATCTAAAACAATAACAACCTATTTAAACCCAATTATCTTGAAACTTATCGACCTAGCCATTCAAGCTTCAATAGAAGCCGGTAAAAAAATTATGGATATTTATGCTTCAGATTTTGAAGTAGAAACCAAAGCGGATGAATCACCTCTTACTATTGCAGATAAACGTGCAAATGATGTGATTATTTCTTACTTAAAGCAAACTAATATTCCCATTATTAGTGAAGAAAATAAACAGACAGATTTTTCTGAGCGTAAACAATGGGATCAATGTTGGATTGTAGATCCGCTAGACGGCACTAAAGAGTTTGTAAAACGAAACGGGGAGTTTACAGTAAATATAGCCTTGGTTAAAAATGGAACACCTATTCTGGGAGTTATTTATGTGCCCGATTTTAAAACACTTTATTTTTCTGAAGTAGAAACCAAAAAAGCTTTTAAAGCAAAGCTGAAAAGCCACACTGTAACTTTAGATAAAATTTATGATACCGTTTCTGAAATTAAACCAGTTAAAGGTCAAGACAAAGCTCGTATTGTAGGAAGCAGGTCCCATTTGAACGAAGAAACACAAAAATTCATTGATACTATTTCAGAAAATGAAGAAGTAGAAATTGTTTCGAAAGGAAGTTCTCTTAAATTTTGTTTGGTTGCAGAAGGAAAAGCCGATTTATACCCTCGTTATGCTCCAACTATGGAGTGGGATACAGCTGCTGGACATGCTATTTGCCTAGCCGTAGGTGTAACAGTAACAGCCTTACCTGCCAATACACCATTGCAGTACAACAAGGATAACCTGTTAAATCCATGGTTTTTGGTGTCTAACCGAGACTAGACCTTATGGCAACCTATAAACAAGAGTCACATTACAGGAGTATTTTAAAAGGTATTTCTTGGCGCTGCATCGCAACAGCCGATACTATTTTAGTCGTATTGTTAATTACTTGCCTCAATGGTAATTGTAGTATAGACAGTGCTATAAAAATTGGTTTTTTCGAGTTCTTTATAAAATTGGCTGTTTATTACGTTCATGAAAGAATTTGGCAAAAAGTATTACTTGGGAAAGAAGTACACCCACGGCAAACGCTGTATAAAACCATTTCTTGGCGTATTATAGCAACGACGGGAACATTTATAATTTCAGGTATTGTTTTGGATGCTTTTGATGAAATAGCATTATATGTAGCGCTAACTGAACTAGTTTCTAAATTTATATTGTATTACATACATGAACGTATATGGTTACGGTTGCCATTAGGAAAGATTAGAAATTTCTTTTTAGGAAAAAAACAGAAATAAACTATGCAAGAAAATATTATTCCACACGATTTTAAAATAACCAAAGAGAAAAGATCTGAATTAAAAAAGCACAATTCATTCCTGCTTTGGTTTACAGGGTTGTCAGGTTCTGGTAAATCCACCATCGCTAATGCTGTAGAACAAGAGTTATATAGCAAAAATATACATACGTATACCTTAGATGGTGATAATGTAAGAAAAGGGCTTAACAAAGACTTAACTTTCACTCCAGCAGACCGTACCGAAAATATTCGTAGAATTGCCGAAACAGCAAATTTATTTGTCGATGCAGGAGTAGTTGTATTGGCAGCATTTGTTTCTCCTTACAAAAAGGATCGCGAATTGATTAAAAAAACAGTCAAAGATGTTAACTTTGTCGAGATTTTCATCGATACACCGATTGAGGAATGTGAGAAAAGAGACGTTAAAGGGTTATATGCAAAAGCAAGAAAAGGATTAATCAAAGATTTTACAGGGGTAAACGCTCCTTATGAGGCTCCAGACAATGCAGCTATTACAATCGATACAACGAAGGTTTCAGTTTCGGAATCTGTGGAGCTAATTATGAAAACAATAAAACCCAAATTAGAATTATAAAAAACTATGAGCAAGTATTATTTAAATTACCTAGACGAATTAGAGTCTGAAGCAATTTACATCCTACGTGAAGTATGGGCGCAATTTGAAAACCCGGTTATTCTTTTCTCGGGGGGTAAAGATTCTATTTTGGTAACCCATTTAGCTAAAAAAGCATTTTATCCTTCAAAAATACCCTTTCCATTAATGCACGTGGATACGGGGCATAACTTTCCTGAAACCATTCAGTTTAGAGATGATCTAATAGAAAAGTTTGATGCCCAGTTAATTGTCGGTTCTGTACAAGAATCAATCGATAAAGGTCGAGTTGCTGAAGAAAAAGGGAAGAATGCCACTCGAAATTCACTCCAAATTACAACGCTTTTAGATGCTATAGAAAGTAATAAAGTGGATTGTGCTATTGGTGGTGGTCGCCGGGACGAAGAAAAGGCTCGTGCTAAAGAGCGCTTCTTTTCACATAGAGATGATTTTGGACAATGGGACCCTAAAAACCAACGCCCAGAACTATGGAACATCCTTAATGGAAAGCACTTTGAAGGCGAACATTTTAGAGCATTCCCAATAAGTAATTGGACCGAAATGGACGTCTGGAACTATATTAAACGGGAAAGTATACAAATACCTTCGCTATATTTTGCACATGATAGGAAAGTTGTGTGGCGTAACGACTCCTGGATTCCGGTTTCCGAATACTTAAAACTAGAAGAAGGCGAAGAGATTGTTACCAAGAAAATTCGTTTTAGAACATTAGGAGATATAACCATTACAGGAGGTATGGAATCTGACGCCGATACGTTAGAAAAAATCGCTTTAGAAGTTTCTGCTATGAAAAAAACCGAACGCGGAAACCGTACCGATGATAAACGGAGCGAAACTTCCATGGAAGACAGAAAACGACAAGGATATTTCTAGAATATTTGAGTTAGGAAACAAGAAATAGGAGATAAGACTGAAATAGCATTGTATTAAAAAAAGAATAGTATTTAGAATGGAAATAAGCGAAAATCAATTATTACGATTTACAACGGCCGGAAGTGTAGATGACGGTAAAAGTACCTTGATAGGAAGATTACTTTTTGACAGTAAAGCCATTTTTGAAGATCAACTGGAAGCTGTAGAAACAACCAGTAAACGGAAAGGTCATGAAGGAGTGGATCTTGCATTATTTACCGATGGTCTAAAAGACGAAAGAGAACAAGGAATCACCATAGATGTTGCATACCGTTATTTTACCACCCCAAAACGAAAGTTTATTATAGCTGATACCCCGGGACATATTCAATACACTCGTAATATGGTTACAGGAGCTTCGACAGCTAATGCAGCATTAATATTAATTGATGCTCGTCATGGAGTAATTGAGCAAACCAAAAGACACGCTTTTATAGCTTCTTTACTTCAAATACCGCATATTGTAGTCTGTATCAACAAAATGGACTTGGTAGATTTTTCAGAAGAAATTTATAACGATATTATTTCTCAATTTGAAGAATTTTCTTCTAAGTTATATGTAAAGGATATTCGCTTTTTGCCTATTAGTGCTTTGTTGGGTGATAACGTGGTAAATCGTTCAGAAAACATGGATTGGTATCAAGGCGCGCCGTTATTGCATACTCTTGAGAATATTCATATAAGTAGCGATATCAATAAAATTGATGCGCGCTTTCCTGTACAAACTGTATTAAGGCCTCAAAGTGATGGTTTTATAGACTATCGTGGGTATGCTGGAAGAGTAGCAAGTGGTATTTTTAGACCAAATGACGAAGTAGCTGTTATGCCATCCGGATTTACATCAAAAATTAAATCTATTGACACGTTTGACGGAGAAATAGATGAAGCTTTTGCACCAATGTCCGTATCAATCACACTAGAAGATGATATTGATGTAAGTCGTGGCGATATGATTGTAAAAGTAAATAACAAGCCGGAAGCTGAACAGGAATTTAGTGCTATGATTTGTTGGCTAAATAACGAAGCATCAAAACCAAGGGCAAAATACACGATCATGCATACCTCTAATGAGCAAACCGCTATGATTAAGGATGTGTTATATAAGATAGATATAAACACCTATAACAGAAATGAAGAGGATAAAGGCTTAAACATGAATGATATTGCTCGTGTAACTATAAGAACTACACGTAGGTTAATGATCGATGAGTACCGTGATAACAGAAATACAGGTAGCTTTGTTTTGGTAGATGATGTTACTAATGAAACGGTTGCGGCCGGAATGATTCTGTAAGAGTTGAAGCCATAAATAGCTTATATCTTTATGAAAAAAGTATTAATTACCTCAATAGGAAGAACAGGTACAGTAAGTCTTACTCAGTTTTTAAATACTATTGATCAAGTTTCTTGTTTTCATGAAAAAGAACGGCAAGATGTACCTTTTCTTTTTTTATCGCAGCTTAATCAATTTTCAAATATTACAGAAAATTATTTTAAACAACGTGACATTGAGGCTTCAAAGATGGATTGTGATTTTTATATTGAAGTAAATCCATACTTTAGATTTGCAGACAAGAAAATACTAGATTCTTTAGGATGGGAAAAAGTCTTTATAGTTAGAAATCCTAGAACATATCTTGAGAGTGTTTATACTCGTAACCTGTATACAAAAAGTGATACTACTTGTGGACAATTTCCTGATAATAGTGATCCAATTTCAAAAGAATGGGAAACATTAACTCGATTTCAAAAGCTATGTTGGTACTACGGTAAAGTTCATGAATATATTGCACAATCTGAGAATTCTAATTATCAATTTGAAAAATTAACATCATCACCTGAAGCGTTAAAAAAACTAATTTTTGATATAGGGATTGACCAAACAAGAATAGAAAATTATCATTTACCAAAGCGAAACACTTCTTTTAAAAATAAAATAAAAAGAAAAATTTCTTCAACTTTAAAAAATGAATCTACAGTAATTAAGCCTCTAGACTGGACAAAGTTGAGTGAAGATGAAATGAAATTTTATAATTTGTATTGTAAGAAACCAGCAAAATCTTTAGGTTATGTTTTATGATGAATGGTGGATATATCAAAAGGTTTACTTAAAGCACGTACGAAAAAAACAAGTTAAAAAATATCTTGAACAAGTACGTAATAAAGAAAAACCTTTGTTTATTCATATAAATAAAACAGCGGGGTCTTCAATAGCAAAAAGTATGGGTATTACTGAGATACATTATACTCTTGCTGAATACGAACAGTTGTATTTTAATCAATTTAATGAGACTTTACCAAAAGATATAGCTGTATGGACGTCAATTAGAAACCCTTTTGATAAAGTAGCATCCGAGTATTTTTATAGAGTAAAACATAACCAGAATAAAATGGATACTAACCCTATTTCGTTTGAGCAATGGGTAATCAAAGCTTATGAGCAAAGAGACCCGTTTTACCGCGATCGCGAAATTATGTTTAATACACAGTGTAGTTGGATAGAAAGTGAAATAAATTATAATATTAGTTTTATACGGTTTGAAAATCTTCAGGAAGATTACAATAAATTAGCTTTAAAATACAATGGAGTACCCTTAGTCTGGAAAAAGAAATCAAAAAATAAAAATTATAAAGATTACTTTTCTGAACGTACGAAAAAAATCATTAGTAATGAATTCAAAGAAGATTTAAAACACTTTAATTATACTTATTAATGATTCTACCCGAACATAAAGCCTTATTTGTACACGTCCCAAAAGCTGCCGGCCAAAGCGTTGAAAATTTTTTATTACAAAGTTTAAATAAAGACCGAAAGGCAGATGGCCCGGATTACTTATTGAGACCAAATAATAATCCTGCAAAAGGTCCTAAACGACTTGCGCACCTCACGGCTTTAGACTATGTTAAGTATGAGTATCTTTCCCCAAAAGAATTTGATGATTATTTTAAATTTTCAATAGTTAGAAATCCTTGGTCCCGGATGGTATCTTTTTACAAGTTTCGTGGGTTTAGTAATCTAACTTCTTTCAATACTTTTGTAAGTAAGTATCTTCCTAAGTATTTTGAAGATGAACACTGGTTTTTTAGGCCACAAACCGATTTTATTTTTAATGAAGAGGATAAATTGGTTGTTGATTTTATGGGAAGATTGGAGCAGTTGGATACTGATTTTTCAAAAATAGCTCAACAATTATCTGTTCCTTTTACCAAACTTCCTAAAAGTAACCATTCGATTGAAAAAGGATTGATTTCTCGAAAAAGCTATAATCTAATAAGAAAGCATCCCGGAATTATTAAATATATATCATCTTCTCCCAAAAATAATAAGAAGTATAAAGAGATGTATAATGACACATCTCGGAAAATTGTTGAAAATTTGTATCAAAAAGATATTGAACTTTTAGGATACACTTTTTAATTTCTTATTATTTTAAATCTATAGCTATATGAAGTTTTCATTTAATTACTTATGTACACTTGTTTTTGCAATAGTATCGTTAACTGGGTGTGCACAAACCAAAAGCAGCAATGATAGTTCATTGAAAGATTTAGATGGTACTATTATTAATAGTAAACAGATTATTAAAGGAACAACTAAATTAGATGATACAGACGGCACCATTTTATCTGGCAACGGAAGTTTTAACTTACAAAAAAATGCCAAGCTTACAATAGACTCTAAACTGACTATATTACACAACAAGCAATTGTTTTTTGGTGAAGGTGAAGTTGATTTTTTAACAGGATCCGTAGAACAATTAAATGTAGTTTGGTTTGGGGCAACCCCTAATGATGCTTCTTCAGATGCTTCTGCTATACAAAGGACTATAGATGCTGCAATCCATAGTAAAGGAGTTTCGGTAGTTTATTTTCCTCCTGGAGAATATATTATTGACAAACCCTTATTAGCACTTCGTGACAAAAACAAAAACGGGGTGTATGACTTTCTAAATCTAACCCTAAAAGGTCATCAGCTTGCTTATAACAATCCGGGTGACGGAAAAAGTGGAGTTTCGGTTTTAAAAGCTAACAAGGAAATACCATTTATTTTTGGAGTTCAGGCAGCAAGAGGACTTCATATAAAGAATATGGTTTTTGACGGTTTTATAACAAAAAAGTTTTCTCCTGAAGATTTAATTTATAAATCTTCAAACCAATTATATAAACAAAATCGCTATGCTCCCTTAAGTGCAATAGTAATAGACCCATTTTCAAGTAAAAAACCTAAAAATGGTGGCTACGAGGGTTTTGATGGATATTACACCGAAATTCGTGCAAGCACACATATATTGATTGAAGGCTCAGCCATTGAAAATTTTCCTACTGGCATATCAATTACCCCGAATGGGGAAACTCAACAAGGAGATTCAGTAATTATAAATTTCACAAGATTTACAAATCTTGTAAACGGCATCGTAATATGTCAAACACAATCTCGGAATATTGTAGTAGACAAATGCTCTTTTGGCAGAATGAAGTACTGTTTTAATTCAGAAGATTTTGGGGAGCAGAATGGAATTTTGCCAGAAGTTAACAATATAAAGGTGGCCGACGGTGTAGCTTGGCTATATAAGGCTAATGGAAATGTAGCTTATGGCCACTTTCGTAATGTATATACAGAAGAACTTTATGGTATAGGGTATTCTGTTCTTAATAAGCAACCTCTTAATTTTGAAGGCTGTGTATTTAAGCTTCGACCAATGAAAGATAATACTAAGCAAAGTTTAAACCCGTGTATACTTAGGGCAGACAATGCTTCATTTATTGGTTGCACCTTTTTAGTTGGAGGAGGTAAATCAAATAACGAACCAATTGTAATGGACGTTAAAAAAGCAACTTTCATTAACTCTTATCTTGATACTTATCCTATAAATATAGGTAAATCTATAGTTAACACTAATATTACAGATTATTATAATTCCTCACTCCGAAAAATTAAATTGAATAAAGCGCCATGGAACGATAGAAAGTATGAGAAAATAAAAACCTTAAAAGTTTTATATGATAAAAAATTGAATGAGTACAGATTTAAAAATGAAAGTTCATATAAGAAAGGGGATTTTATCTTTGGTCAAATTGCTTTAAACCTAGAGCCATTTAGAAATGAAAAAATTGTAACTATAATTGGTCAAGTTAACAAGGTCAAAAATAAAACTATATTCTTTGAAAGTAATCTTTTAGAAAAACAAGACAAATTGGTAAAAATAATTGAGAAGTAACTATAACTTACTTTTAATGAGTATATAATTTAAAGATGTCAAAAAAACTTTTTAAATCTTTTGGGTATAAAGCTATACATATTATAGCACTTGTTTTAAACTCAATTCTATTAATTCCAATCTTATTAAAGTATTGGGATTTAAAATTATACGGAGCGTGGATTGCTTTATATTCTTTTTTTAATTTAATTCAGGTATTAGGGCTTGGTCATAGTGTTTTTGTAGGAAACGAATTTAACCGTTTAGTTCATAAAAATAAAGAAAAAGCAAAAATAGCATTAGGCTCAGCATTTAGAGTAAACTTTTTAGTAAGTTTTTTAGAATTAGCAATAGTTGCTTTTATTTACTTTACTGGGATTTTAAGTTTTTTTTTAGATGAAGAAATAGATTCCTCTATTGTTGCTACAGTGCTATCGATGTTTTTTATATATAGAATGATAATAGGTTCTTATCGAGGTCTTGCAGTTAAAATATTAAATCCTTTTGGTTATATATATAAGGCTTTTCAATTTGCTTTATATGAAAGTATTATAGAGTTTTTAGTGTTAGTTATTGCAGCTATAGTAGGCTTAGACTTAATTGGCTTAGCAATATTATGGGTGATTTTAAAATCATTATTATCACTTTTCGTACTGCTTCAAGTACGAAAAATATTACCAGAATATTTTCCCTGGTGGAAGTATGGCTCTCTCAAAAATGGAATAAAAAACTTTCGCATTTCCAGTTCTTTTGCAACAAGTAATTTTTTGGATCGCTTGAGTAATGATGGACTTGTTCTTATAGTATCAGCATTTGCAGGCACTACAATTTTACCCCTTTTCGCGGCAACTAAAACAATAGTTAATTTTGGACTAAAGCTTTCTGAACTATATTTATCTCCATTAGCTCCTGAAATGATAATATTCTATGCTCGTGACCAAAAGACCAAGATTTTAGATGTTTTTAAATCTTTTTGGTTTGTAACTGGAGTACTATTAATAGGAGGTTATACAATATCATTGTTTTTTATTGAAGACCTTTTTACGCTATGGACACATGGTAAACTAGAATTTAATTTAGTATTATACAGTGCATTGATAATTATACTTTTAATTCAAAATTATGGTAAAATAATTACAACATTTTTTACTGGTATTAATAAAACAAATATCGTTCTTTTAACGTCTATAATCCGAATTTTCTTACTCTTTACAGTGGCTTTTCTCTTTAAAGAATTAGGGTTATATGCAATTTTATTAGGACTTTTTATTTCTGAAGTATGTATTAGCTTATTTTGGTTACCTTATAATGCGTTTACTGTTTTTGAATACTCAACAGCAGGTAAGGCCAAGTTCCTTATTAATTTTTTCACAGTATTACTATTAGGCGTATTATACTATTTTAATTATATGGGAATAGGTGTTTTTCCACTTATTGTTTTTTTCTTACCAATAGTAGCAATGCTGTTCTATCAATACACCCTTATATCAAAAAATACTAGGGGTATGGTTACAAGAAGTTTTAAGAAGTTGATTACATTTGCCGCCAAATAACAACCTGTGGAAACCCAAAAACTGCTATTTGTGTTCCGAAAGCCCAATAAGGGTAATTTTAGTATAGAAAAAGTATATGACGTTATTTTTGACCAGCTTAAAAATGAAATAAAAAACAACTTTTCTATTTCAAAAACTGTGTTAAAGTATAATTATGATATAAAGACTTTTCTATTTTACTTCTTTACTTCTTTTTTTTCGAAAAAACATATCGTACATATTACTGGAGGCTGCAACTATATGGTGCTGGCTTTTCCTTTTAAAACTAAAGTTCTAACTATACACGATTTATATCATTTTAAAAGTTATAAAGGTTTAAAAGGAATAATGTACGATTTTTTTTATTACAATCTTCCCTTACGCTTTAGTGATGAGATAATAGTGGTTTCAGATAATACAAGGGATGAAATTTTAAAAAATTTTAAAATTAAAAAAGATAAGGTTAAAGTTTTGCACAATCCAATTGTAATACCCTTCAAAAAGATACAAAAAAGAGAGCGTAATATAAGTAAAGAGACACCTTTAAAAATTTTGCAAATAGGAAGCAAATCTTTAAAAAATTATGAAAGATTAATTTTTGCTACCAAAGACATGCAAGTTGAATACAATTTTATTCACGCAGATAAAAAGCAAATTGAAAGTTTAATAGAAAGAGAAAATATTGAAAATAAAAGTAATGTATTATCTAGTATAAGTGATAATGAACTTTACAAACAATATTTTGAAAACGATATTCTTTTTTTTGCTTCGGAAGCAGAAGGGTTTGGTTTACCTATTATTGAGGCACAGGTTTTTGATATGCCGGTAATTACATCAAATATTCCACCTATGAATACAATAGGTAAAGGGGCAATATTGGTAGATCCATTTGATGTGGATTCGATAAAAAAAGGGTTTTTGAAACTATATAACCCATCTATCGTATCAGAACTTAGTAAAATAGCAAATAAAAATGTGGTACAGTATCATCCAGAACAAGTTAGTTTGGAGTACTTAGATTTTTATAAAAGCATCTCATGAAAAACTTCATTCTTTTTACTGTTTTCTATGCTTGCGGGGTTTTTCTCTTAAACCTACTGTATGTTGATTTTTATGGAAATTTTTTCTTTTTGTTTTTAAACTTTTTAGGTCTACTGTATAATATTTTAATTTTCTTTAAAACAGACACCTTATCTAATGAATATAAGTTTTTAAGTGCGGGATTTATAGGGGTTCTTACTGCCTTTGTTGTATTTAATGGGGGGCTTATGGTTTTGTTGTATGTTAAAAACTTCAATTTTATTGAGGCAAACAACTTAAAAAGGTTTCTTGATAATATTATGCTAATGAAGTTCTCAACGGTAGCAGCTGTAGGGAATATCTCTCTATGGTTAGGGTATAAGGCTAAACTAGGTGATTACCTCTTTTCTATATATTATTTAAAATTAGGTTATAAGCGATTATTGAACCTAGATATAAGACCTTTCTTTCCAAAAGCTTTAATTATATTTGGCTTATCGATAAACTTGATTCTTTTCATTAATGGAGCTTATGGTAGAGGGTTAGCTGAAGCAGAAGATTTTTCAGGAGTTTTTCGCTATTTAGTTGAGTTTTCTAGCTATTTTGAAAAAATAGCTTTAATAGGTTATTTTATACTTGCACTTTTACATTTTAAAACAGGAGAACACAAGACGTGGTTTAGAGTTTCATTATTTTTACAAGTTCTCTTTGCTTTGGTTTCAGGAGCCAGAGGACCGATAATTTTTCTCTTTATTTTAACAATACTTCCTTATTATTACGTACATAAAAAAATAACTTTAAAAATCATTTTTGGGGGGTTAGTTGTTATATTGGTTGCTTTTACAGTTGCATCAGAAATAAAAAGATTTACCCAAAACTTTAATAAGACAGATATATCGCTAACTGAATATGTTGATGCTTATTTTGAATATAGGGAAAAAAGCAACGCAGAACTTGATAAAAAAATATATGAGTCTTTATACTACAACATCGTTTTGAGACTCAGTATGGTTACTGCTGGTAGTATAGCGATAGAGTATGAAGATCAGCAGGGGCTAGATGAATTTGATCCAGATTTTCATCATGAACTTCAAATGATCCCAGTTTCAGTGATAGTTCCCCGTTCTAAAGTTTTTGGGACCTCTTTTCCCAGTTGGGGAAATTGGTTTAGGCTTAAAGTTTTAGGGTTTAGTGATACATATTTTAGTAACACTTCCTTTGGTTCAGTCGCCTTTTTTTACTTTGCAGGTAGGTGGGTTTTTGTTGTAGTAGGCTTCTTCTTGTATGGGGTAAGTTTACGGTTTAGCAATAATATTTTAGAACTGGGAACTGGAGTTTCCTTTTTAATATATTTAGCAATATTATCTGCTATTGGTTTTATCACGGCATCAATTCCTAGTGCTTTTGTTTCATTTTTTCGATTTGTATTTTTCTTACCATTAATTTTTTATTTCATTGTTTATTTTTTCAATAAGTTGAGAATATATTAATAACCTAAGTTAAGTAATCTAATTTTATGATTGTTATCCTTGCCACACAATTTACTCCAGCAGTTAAAGCAGGAGGTCCAATTAAATCACTTAGTGGTATTTGCAATATATTGAGCAAGGACGGTTATAACTATAAAGTTGTAACACATAATACCGATATTGATGGTAGTTTGTTACCTCCGTCTGGCTATGTAAAAGGAGTAGATTACTTACCTGCAATAACTATCAAGGGATTAATACCTTATTTAAAACAGGCAAACTTAATATGGATTAACACCTTGTATAGCCCAACATTTTCAATATTCCCTTTAATTGGACTATTTTTTATAAAGAATACCACAGTTTTGGTTAGTCCTAGAGGTCAATTGTTAAAAGGAGCTCTTTCATTTAAAAAGCGTGTTTATTTAGTTTTATTTAAATTCTTTTTGAATATATCAAAACATAAAATTGTAATTCACTTTACAAATCAGCAGGAACTAGATAAGTCGATTACTACATTTAAAAACTTTAAAACTGTTATTTTCAACAATCCTATTTCTGGAAAAGTTGAAAAAGAAATACAAATAAATAAAACTCCTAGTAATTTTGTTTTAGGTTTCTTTGGAAGGGTTTCGCCAATAAAAAACATTGAGTTTATCTTAAAACTACTCCCCACGCTGGGGGCTTCTTTTTCATGTAAGATATATGGTTCAATAGAAGATAAACCATATAAAGACCGTTTGGATAAATTAATTGAAACCCTTGATATTTCAGAACAGGTATCTTTTTGTGGTAATTATGATAGTACTACCTTTGCAGCAAAAGTTCAAGAAGTTGACCTTGTGGTAATACCATCTTTTTCCGAAAATTTTTGTCATGTATTTTTTGAAGCCATAGAACAAAGAAAAATTGTAATAGCCAGTGATGGCTTGCCGTGGATAGAAGTAAACTCACGTGTTAAAAACACTATTTTGGCTCTAAATGAAAAGAAATGGGTTGATAGAATTATTGAAATAAAAAAAATGAAAACGGATCAATATATTGAAGAACAAAAGGAGTTAGTATCTTATTATTATTCAATTTATGAGTCTGTTCAGAATGATACGCTAAAAATTTTTAAGAATATACTTGAAGACAATGAAAATAAAAGATAAAATATTGCTCATTACGGGCGGGACCGGTTCATTTGGTAGTGCGGTTTTAGAAAGGTTTTTACATACAGACCATTTCAAGGAAATACGTATTTTCTCTAGAGATGAAAAAAAACAGGACGATTTAAGACGTTCCTTGTCAAGCCCCAAAGTAAAATTTTATATTGGTGATGTAAGAGATTATACCTCTGTTGAAAATGCAGTGAGAGGAGTAGACTATATTTTTCATGCAGCCGCATTAAAGCAAGTTCCTTCGTGTGAGTTTTTCCCAGTACAAGCTGTAAAAACGAATGTCCTAGGAACTGAGAACGTTTTAAACGCAGCTATTAAGCTTCAAGTTAAAAATGTAGTAGTCTTAAGTACCGATAAAGCAGTGTATCCTATTAATGCTATGGGTATTTCAAAAGCAATGATGGAAAAAGTGATGATTGCAAATTCCCGTAACGCTGGCGATACTGTTATTTCGGGCACTCGTTATGGTAACGTAATGGCCTCAAGAGGTTCCGTTATTCCATTATTTGTAGATCAGATAAAATTGAAAAAAGCTATTACTATCACTGATCCAGCAATGACTCGTTTTATGATGACTCTGGAAGATGCTGTAGATTTAGTTCTTTTTGCTTTTGAAAACGCCCACCCAGGTGATATGTTTGTGCAAAAAGCACCTGCAGCAACTATTGAAATATTGGCAAATGCATTAAAAGAAATGTATGAGAGTAGTTTAGATATTAAAATAATTGGTACTCGTCATGGGGAAAAACTATACGAATCACTTTTAACTAGGGAAGAGGTGATAAAGGCAGAAGATTTAGGCAATTATTACCGTATTCCAGCTGATAACAGAGATTTAAACTATGCCAATTACTATTCCGAAGGAGAAGTTGATATAAGTCAAGTGGAAGATTATCATTCTCATAATACAGAGCAATTAGATGTTGAGGGTATGAAAGACTTACTATTAAAACTTGACTTTATACGGGAAGATATAAAAAGCAAATAGTGTTGCAACCTAAAATTATTCAGGGTGGTAGTCATATAGATGAAAGGGGAACGTTACAATTCCTCAATGATTTTGATATGAAGCAAGTAAAACGATTGTACCAAACAACCAATGCAACCACAAGTATGGTACGTGCTTGGATGGCACATAAAATTGAATCTCGATGGTTTTTTTGTGCTGAAGGTAAATTTACAGTTAAACTCGTTCGAGTTTTAGATTTTGAAAAAGGACTCGCATCCAATGAAATAATAACCTATAAATTAGATTCGGATAATCCACAAATTTTATATATTCCACCTGGTTATGCATCTGGCTTTAAAACAGAGGTGTCCAACTCTAAATTACTGATATTCGCAGATTATGCGTTTGGCGAAATAGAAGATAACTTTAAATTTACAACAACCGATTTTTTACCTTGGCAATCATGATAAAAACAGGAATTACAGGCCAGTCCGGCTTTATGGGACAACATGTGTATAATTATTTAGGCACAAAACCAGAACAAATAGAGTGTGTTGATTTTAAAAGGGAGTTATTTAATAATATTGAATTGTTAGAAAAATTTGTATCGTCATGCGATGTTATAGTTCATATTGCTGCTATGAACCGTCACGAAAATCCACAAGTAATTTATGACACGAATGTAGGATTGGTGCAAAAGCTCATTCAAGCGTGTAAAAATACAGGGGCTACACCCAAGATAATTTTTTCATCATCTACTCAAGAAGAACGGGATAATTTATATGGGAAATCAAAACGAGATGGTAGGAAAGCCCTTGAAAAGTGGGCTAATGAATACGGTGGAAATGTAATCTCATTGGTAATCCCTAATGTGTTTGGACCGTTTGGAAAACCATTTTATAATTCAGTAGTGGCTACTTTTTGTCATCAGTTGAACCATAATGAAACCCCTGAAATTTATAAAGACGGTACGGTAAACCTAATTTACATAAACGAACTTTCTAAAGTTTTTTATAATCACATTATCAATCAGAGTACAGAAAAAGTTGAATTAGTTACGGTCTCACATACGGCAAGAAAAAAAGTCTCTGAAATACTTACTTTATTAAACTCATTTAAAAAGAATTATGTCGAAAACGGAGTAGTACCTAACTTGACAGATTCATTTGAAAAAGCATTGTTCAATAGCTTTGCCAGTTACATTCCTAAAGATTATTTTCCAAGAAAATACACCAAGCATAGCGATAACCGAGGAGCCTTTGTAGAAATTATGCGTGCCAATACTCCAGGGCAAACTTCTTTTTCAACTACAGTTCCGGGTATTACGCGTGGTAATCATTACCATACACGTAAAGTAGAACGTTTTGCCGTTATCAGCGGAAAAGCTTCTATTAAACTAAGAAAGATTAATACAGATAAAGTATATGAGTATCATTTAGATGGAAGCGAACCGGCCTATGTTGACATGCCTATTTGGTACACACATAACATCACCAATATTGGCGATACAGAATTGATTACGTTGTTCTGGATTAACGAACCTTATAATGCTGAAGATCCGGATACTTATTTTGAAACCGTATAGATTTAATAGTTAAAACACATTTAAAACATTATTTTTGCCGCACCAAACAACCTAACTATGAAAAAGCTAAAAGTTGTTACCGTAGTTGGCACACGCCCCGAAATTATCCGTCTAGCTTGTGTAATGCAAGCTTTAGATGCTAATGAAGCCATTGACCACATATTAGTTCATACCGGTCAAAACTACGACTACGAACTAAATGAAATATTTTTTGAAGATCTTGAAATTAGAAAGCCAGATCATTTTCTAGAAGCTGCCGGTAGAAATGCCACGGAAACGGTAGGTAATATTTTAATTAAAATTGATCCTATTTTAGAAAAAGAAAATCCTGATGCCTTCTTGGTCTTGGGAGATACCAATTCGTGTTTATGTGCCATTCCTGCTAAAAAAAGAAAAATACCTGTCTTTCATATGGAAGCAGGAAACCGTTGTTTTGATCAGCGAGTGCCAGAAGAAACCAATCGTAAAATAGTAGATCACGTAGCCGATATTAATTTAACCTATAGTAGCATCGCTCGTGAATACCTATTAAGAGAAGGACTTTCACCAGACCGTGTTATAAAAACAGGGAGTCCCATGTTTGAGGTGCTGAATAAGTTTAAGTCAAAAATTGAAAACTCAAATGTTTTAAACAAACTTAACCTTGAAAAACATAAATACTTTGTGGTTTCCTCTCATAGAGAAGAAAATATAAATAGTGAAACCAACTTTAACGGATTGATTACTTCTTTAAATGAAATAGCTGAAAAATATAACTATCCCATAATCGTTTCTACCCACCCACGCACCCGAAATATGTTGGAAGAGAAAAAGGTGCAAGTGCATGATAACATACAATTTTTAAAACCACTTGGTTTTAGCGATTATAATGCACTACAAATGCATTCGTATGCAACATTGTCTGATAGTGGTACTATTTCAGAAGAATCTTCTATTTTAAATTTCTGGGCCTTAAACATTCGTGATGCACATGAACGTCCTGAAGCAATGGAGGAAGCATCTGTAATGATGACAGGGCTTAATCCAGAACGTATTATGCAAGGTTTGGTAGCTTTAAAAATGCAAAAAAGAAACCCAGAGCGTAATTTCAGACAAGTGGCTGACTATAGTATGCCTAATGTTTCAGAAAAAATGGTCCGTATCATTCTTTCCTACACCGATTATATAAATCGGGTAGTGTGGAGTAAGTATTAATCAACTTCTGTTTTTACAATGCGAATTCTTTTTTTAACAATGGTGAAAATAAATTCTATTGAAGATAGAGGGATTTATACAGATTTATTAAGGAAATTTAGAAACGAAGGTCATGAAATATGTATTACTACCCCTACCCAACGACGAAACAAAGAAAATACCGCACTAAAAGAATTAGATAATGTTTCAATTTTAAAGGTGAAGACTCTAAACCTTGAAAAGTCTAGTGTTTTAGAAAAAGGCTTAGGTCAATTGCTTTTGGAAAAGCAATACCTAAAAGCTATAAAAAAATATTTTAAAGGCATTAAGTTTGATTTAGTTCTATATTCAACACCACCTATTACTTTTTCAAAGGTTGTGAAATATGTAAAACAACGAGATAATGCCTTTACTTACCTTTTGTTGAAGGATATTTTTCCCCAGAATGCGGTGGATATGGGAATGATCAAAAAAAATGGATTTCTACATCGTTTCTTCTTAAAAAAAGAAAAAAATCTTTACAGATTATCTGATGCCATTGGCTGCATGTCCCAAGCAAATGTAGATTATGTATTAAATAACAATCCAGAAATAGATGTTGCTAAGGTAGAAATCAATCCTAACTCTATCGAGCCGATTCAAGTAAGACAATCCAATTCTGAAAAAAATGACATCAGGGATAAATATAAATTACCAAGAAATAAAAAAATATTTGTGTATGGAGGTAATTTAGGGGTTCCACAGGGAGTTGACTTTCTTATAGAAACAATCGATAAGATTCACTACGATAACGTTTTTTTCCTTATTGTAGGCTCAGGAACACAATACAAAAAAATGGAATCTTGGTTCACCATAAATAAGCCATTAAATGCAATTTTATTGTCTGCTCTGCCAAAAAAAGATTATGATGCGCTGTTACAAAGTTGCGATTTTGGGATGATTTTTTTACATAAAAATTTCACTATTCCTAATTTCCCATCAAGATTGTTATCCTATTTAGAAATGAAAATGCCGATTCTGGTAGCGACCGATGTTCATACAGATATAGGTGCAATTGTGGAGAGGTATAATTGTGGGTTTTGGGTTGAAGCAGGAGATACTGAGTCACAAAAGAGTAAAATTAATGAAATGATTAATATGGATGAAAAGGGGCTAAGAACTATGCAAGAAAATTCTTGGGCTCTACTAAAAAACAACTATACAGTTCAGGTATCTTATAAGGCGATAATAGAAAAGGTATCAAAAAATAAAGCCTAGACTATATTAATACCTTCATTATTGCTTTAGTATCCAAAATATGTTTCTTGTCAAATAGTTTTGCTTAATTTTGTCTGCTATGAAAGCGATTATTGTTGTTTATGTACCGTAAATTAATTAAACCTTTTTTAGATATAGTCATTGCTCTAATACTTGTAATTATTTTTAGTCCATTACTGTTTTTAATAACAATAGGATTGTTAATAGTAAATAAAGGCAAACCTTTCTTTTTTCAACTACGACCTGGAAAAGATGAAAAACTTTTTAAAATAATCAAGTTTAAGACAATGACTGATGAGTGTGATAAAAATGGAAACTTACTACCAGATGCAGAACGCTTAAAATCATTAGGAAAGATTGTAAGAGCCACTTCATTGGATGAAATACCACAATTACTTAATGTTCTTCAAGGAAGTATGAGCTTAGTGGGGCCTCGTCCTTTATTACCAGAATACATAGACCTATATACAAAAAAGCAAAAAAAGAGACATGCTGTAAAACCTGGAATTACGGGGTGGGCGCAAGTAAATGGACGAAATGCAATAAGCTGGAAAAAAAAATTAGAATATGATGTATGGTATGTTCAAAATCAATCCTTTTATTTAGATTTTAAAATACTTTTAAAAACAACAGAAAAAGTATTATTAAAGGAAGGGATTAATACAAAAGGAGAAGCAACGACCCGGCGTTTTACTGGAAAAAAGAAGCTATGAAAGATTTAATTTTATATGGTGCTGGTGGTCACTGTTATGCAGCTATTGAATTGATAAAAAGCACTGGAGAGTACAATCCAGTTGTAATTTATGATGACGCTCCAAAAGTTCAATCAATTTTTGGGGTACCAGTTAAAAAATTTAATTCAGATCCAATCTTAAGCCCTCTTTGTATTACAATAGGGGAGAATTCTGTTCGCGAACTTATAGCTTCAAAATTTAAAAATTTTTACCCTTCATTTATTCATAATAGTGCAGTCTTAACATCCTCTTCCGTAATAGGTAAAGGTACATTGGTTCACCCTAATGCAGTTATAGATGCAGGAGTTGAAATAGGTGACTTCTGTATTATTAATAATAATTCAACAATTTCACATAATTCTATTATTGGTAATTTTGTTCACATAGCTATTCAAACAGCAATTGCTGGAGGGGTACAAATTGGATCAGGGTCTTTAATTGGAGCTGGAAGTGTTATTTTGCCAGAAGTTAAAATTGGTTTAAAAAGTATTATTGGAGCTGGTTCGGTAATTACAAAAGATGTTCCTGATAATGCAATTGTTTATGGAAACCCTGGGGTTATTAAGGGATATAATAAAAACAGTAATGAGTAAATCAAAAATATGGCTTTCCTCACCACACATGGGAGGAAACGAACAAAAATATATTGAAGAAGCATTTGCTAAAAATTGGATTGCTCCATTAGGTCCTAATGTAACCGGATTTGAGCAAGACCTTGAAAGCTACTTAGGGGAAGACTCTCACGTGGCGTGTGTGTCATCTGGTACAGGAGCAATACATTTAGCATTAGATATTGCAGGCGTTACAGCAGGTGACGAAGTATTATGTCAAACCTTCACGTTTTGTGGATCTTCACATCCTATTACTTATATGGGAGCAACCCCTGTTTTTATAGATAGTGAAGAAGAAACATGGAACATGTTTCCAAAGTATCTAGAAGAAGCCATTAAAGACGGTATCGCGAATGGAAAAAAACCAAAAGCTGTTATAGCTGTTCATTTGTATGGTATGCCAGCCAAAATAGATGAAATTGAAGCTATTTGTAAAAAATATAATATTTTTTTAATTGAAGATGCTGCGGAAGCATTAGGTTCATCATACAAAAACCGAAAGTGTGGAACATTCGGCGACATATCAATTCTATCTTTTAACGGCAATAAGATAATTACCACGTCGGGAGGAGGAGCTTTGGTTTGTAGAGATAAAGAAACTAAAGATAAAGCAATATTTTTAGCAACACAAGCTAGGGACGAGGCACCACACTACCAACATTCTAGAATAGGATATAATTATAGAATGAGTAATATTGTTGCCGGTATAGGTCGTGGACAGATGGAAGTGCTCGACAAACATGTAGCCTTACGAAGAGAAAACAATGTGTTTTATCAAAAACTTTTTAGTACTATTGAAGAAATACAACTGTTTTCTGAGCCAGATTCAAACTTCTATAGTAATCATTGGTTATCCGCTATAACGCTTAAAAAATCCGACAACCAGCAAATTATAGAAAATTTACGATTATTTTTGCATAAATTTAACATAGAAAGCAGACCTTTGTGGAAGCCTATGCACGTGCAACCTGTGTATTATGGTTCTAAATTTTATGGCAATGGTACTGCCATAGAAATTTTCAAAAAAGGGTTGTGTCTACCTTCAGGGTCGAACTTGACAGATTCTGAAAGGGATAGAATAAAAAATGCAGTAAGAATGTATTTTAGTTAATAACTCCCCACTTTATTAACTAACACTGGAGTATGGAAAATAAATTTATTAGAGCTTTGAAGATTATAACATCTTCAAAAGGAAATAGGCTGGATATTCGGAATGTAAAATATTTGCCAAGATGGTCTGTATTAGGCATTGATACATTTTTGCTTGTATGCTCCATTGTGTTAACGGTAATTATTCTTCGTGACTTACACATTAATCACTTAAAACTAATTTCAGCCACACAACAAGTTATTCTAGTCTTAGGGATTAACATATTCTTTATGTTACTCTATAAAACGTATGCAGGTCTTATTCGGCATTCATCTTTTATGGATGCCTTAAAATTAGTATTGGCAAGTTCTAGTACGTTTGGAGTGCTTGTTCTTATAAACCTTGGGATATTAATAGTTGTTAAAGAAAAAATATTCTTAACATCTGCCCTTGTTGTTTATTCTTTTTTTTCATTTACTTTTTTGTTCTTATTTAGATTATCTGTTAAGCAGTTTTATGAGTACTTTAAAATTTACCAAAACGATACCAAATCTGAAAAAGCTATAATAGTAGGTGTTGATGAAAACGCAATATCCATTGCTGCAGCCTTAGATATTGAGCATCCCCAGCGTTTTAGAATAGAAGGATTTGCTTCTCCAAAATCATCTAACAAACGATTATTAATTCTTGGAAAACCTGTTGTTACTATTAAGGATAAATTAAGTAATGAAGTAAAAAAACTCAATGCAACAGCAGTGATTCTTTCAGGTAGCTCACTTTCTTCAAGTGAAAAATATAAACTCGTTGAAGACTGCTTAGAAAATAATATTAAAGTATACAATTCACCTTTGGTGTTAGATTGGGGTGAGAATACATCGGTTGCAAAACAGGTTAAAAACCTTCAAATTGAAGATTTATTGGAGCGAGAACCCATTGAAATACACTCCAAAGAGAAATCTAAACAGCTTAAGAAAAAAACCATATTAGTAACTGGTGGTGCTGGTTCTATAGGTAGCGAAATTGTAAGACAATTAGCTAGTTATAGTCCAAAGTTGGTATTGATTTTAGATCAAGCCGAAACTCCTTTACACATTTTACAACTTGAATTGACTAATAAGTATCCAGACTTTAACTTTAAGTGTTTAGTGTGTGATGTGGCTAACCGAAACAGATTAGGTACCTTCTTTAAAAAATATGATATAGATGTGGTATATCATGCCGCAGCCTATAAACATGTTCCTTTGATGGAAGATAACTGCCCTGAAGCGGTTATAACTAATATTTACGGAACCAAAAACTTAGCAGACCTCTCTGTAATATATAACGTGTCTCGGTTTGTAATGGTTTCAACCGATAAAGCAGTGAATCCAAGTAACGTTATGGGAGCCTCAAAAAGAGCAGCTGAAATGTACGTACAGGCTCGAAATTATTATACTAATGGAAATGGCACCCCATGTAAAACAAAATTTATTACCACCCGTTTTGGGAATGTATTAGGGTCCAACGGAAGTGTTGTGCCTTTATTTAAAAAACAAATTGAAAAAGGTGGACCTGTAACTATAACCCATCCCGATATAATCAGGTATTTTATGACCATTCCTGAAGCTTGCCAGTTAGTTTTAGAAGCTGGAGCTATGGGGAAAGGAGGCGAAATATTTATTTTCGATATGGGTGAGCCTGTAAAAATCATGGACTTAGCCATAAAGATGATAAAATTGGCAGGTTATATACCTTACAAGGAAATTGATGTAGAAATTACAGGATTGCGTCCGGGCGAAAAACTATATGAAGAGTTAATTAGCCATACTAGTAAAGCGTTACCAACTCATCATGAAAAAATAATGATAGGAAAAGATGTGACAAAAGATTTTGACTTTGTAGATAAAAAAGTAACAAGCATAATTGAAGCTGCCTTACGTTATGATGATAATGACGTGGTTAGCAAACTTAAGCTCCTTGTACCAGAATTTATAAGTAAAAATTCTGAATTTGAACTATTAGATGCTGAAAAGAAAGAATCTTTGTTAAATGTAAAGGTTGAAACTGCTGAAAATTTATAATATTAAGCCATATAAACCTTGCATTTTAAAAATGAAAAAAAGCCTTATCCCCCTTCTTGTTTGTTTTGTATTTACTTATACGCTAAAGGCGCAAAAAATAGAAGTAGAATCTATGGTTTCAGCAACAGGATTATTGGCTGAAAATAATCAACTACCTTTTTGGTTAGTGGCAAATAATAACGGGGCATTAGCACCAAGTACAAATGGGTTATTTGAAGCAAGTTCAAAAATAGTATATGATTTCAACAAAAATACTTCAATAGAAGCAAAGGGTAGTTTTTTTCTAAGAGATGGTGTTACAGATAAATTTCAGCGTAATGAACTCTTTATACGTTTCAAAAATAAATGGGTTCAAGCTACTTTAGGAAGTGAAAATCCACAAGAAAAATATAATGGTTTATCTGTAGTTGATGACAACTTTTTACTTGCAGGTAATTCAAGATCAATTCCAGGGTTATTACTTGAAACACCAAAACCATTAGAAATAATAGACAATTTTGCAGTTGATTTGGGCATAGGTCATTATGAATTAAATGATGACCGTTATGTTGATGATGCTAAGCTACATTATAAAAGATTGAATGTATCTTGGACGTTTGCACAAGAAAATACTTTGGTTTTGGGTATTGAGCACTATGCACAATGGTCTGGAAATTCACCTGAAATAGGAAAACAACCCGATTCTTTTTCTGATTTTATCGATGTATTCTTTGCAAGAAGGGCAGCAGAAGGTAGTTTTCAAAGCGATCAAGCAAATGCTTTAGGAAACCATATAGGGATATACAATTTTGAATATAAGTTTCAACCTGATATAGGGGACTTTTCATTCTATCATCAGCATCCTTTTGAGGATGGCTCAGGTACTCGGCTAAAAAATTTCCCAGATGGGATTTGGGGAATTTCTTATATGCCAAATACTATAGACTATACTAGTTTTTTAACTGGGTTAGTATTAGAGTACGTCCAGACTACCAACCAAAGTGGTGGATCTGGGCGTAGTGGAATAGATAACTATTTTAATAGTGGAGTGTACCGATCTGGATGGACTTATGATGCGAATATTATAGGTCTTCCGTTTATTTATAGAGACGATACAGGCTTAAAAATAGCCAATAACCGCTTGCGAGCTATCAATCTAGGTTTTTCTGCCGCTAATAAACAATGGTCATATTTGTTTAAAACAACCTACGTAGAAAATTTAGGAATCTACCCCGAGCCAATTATCCCTAAAGACCGCTCAGTATATACTTTGTTTAAAACACAATATGATTTTGAAAAACTAGGTTCAATCTCTTTGATGCTCGGATATGATTTCAATGATTTACGAGATGATAATTATGGAGGAGGCTTAACGTATAGTTATTCATTTTAATTAAGAATTATCATTCTTATTTTTAAATAAAAACCCCAACGGCAACCACAAAAAAATAAATAAATACCATCCAGTAATAAGTCCGATAATGGTAATTATCACTCCAATACTAATTAAAGCCAGTTGCAATTTTGAAAATTTCATAATAAAAAGATACAGAAAAGCCCCAATCTAGGGACTTTTATAATTATAGTTCGATTATTTCTTGATTAGTAATGATATCCTCAAACGTTTCTCGTTTCCTAATTAAATGCGCTTTTCCTTTATACCAGAGCACTTCGGCTGGGCGATAACGCGAATTGTAATTACTTGCCATAGAAAAACAATAGGCTCCGGCATTGCTAAAGGACAAAATATCACCTTCATGAATTTCTGAAATTCTTCTGTTATTAGCAAAGGTATCGGTTTCACAGATATAGCCTACAACACTATAAAAACGTTGTTTCCCTTTCGGGTTTGATACATTTTCAATCTCGTGTTGCGATCCGTATAACATAGGTCGTATTAAATGGTTAAAACCGCTATCTACTTGTGCAAAAACGGTAGACGTGGTTTGTTTTACCACATTTACCTGTACTAAAAATTTTCCAGCCTCACTCACCAAAAATTTACCTGGTTCAAAGGCTAACGTCAATTCCTTTCCGTAGTCTTTACAAAATTCGTTAAAACGTTTACTTAGTTTTTTTCCTAATTCTGAAACATCTGTTTCAATATCATCTTTTTTATACGGTACCTTAAACCCACTTCCAAAGTCAATAAACTCAAGGTTTTTGAAGTGTTTAGCGGTTTCAAATAATATTTCGGCAGCATATAAAAATACTTCAATATCTAGAATATCACTACCCGTGTGCATATGAATACCATTAATGGTCATGCCTGTATTTTCGACAATGCGTTCCATCAAAGGTAATTGGTGAATCGAAATACCAAATTTACTATCTATATGACCCACAGAAATATTCGTGTTTCCACCTGCCATAACATGTGGATTAATACGAATACACACCGGAATAGTTGGGTGTTTCGTTCCAAACTGCTCTAAAATAGAAAGATTGTCAATATTAATCTGCACACCTAGTTTTGCGGCAACTTCGATTTCTTCTAAGGAGACACCATTTGGGGTGTAAATAATATCTTTAGGGTTCACACCGGCTTCAATACCTAAACGAACCTCTTGAATAGAAACCGTGTCTAATCCGCTACCCAATGAGCTAAGCAATTTTAAAATTGAAATATTAGACAAGGCCTTTACGGCATAATGAATCTTAACCTTCTTAACCTGTTTAAAAGAATTTGTTAGCGTTTTATACTGTTTTTTTATAGTATCAGCATCATATACATAAACTGGGCTCCCAAACTCTTGCGCTACGGCTAAAAGGTCTTGATTTGTCATAATCTTAGTTTTAAAAAATTAAAGGTTAAAAAAGTTGCTAAAATTAATAGGAATATGCGAGTTTATTACTAATAAAATGGTAAAGTTTTTTTTATGAAGTAAAAATGAAAAGTTACTAGATACAATCCCTTTTTATTATTGCAACTTCAAGAGTCAAATCCTACCTTTGCTTGTAACATAAAAAATAAACTATGCCTGGATTTGAAGTATTTGGAGCCGAAGAGCGCAAACAAGTAAATGATGTATTGGAGAGTGGTGTATTAATGCGCTACGGTTTTGATGGAATGCGGAATGGTCATTGGAAAGCGAAGCAGTTTGAAACCGCTTTTGCACATCGTATGCAAAGCGCCCATTGTCAATTAGTTTCTAGTGGAACCTCTGCTTTAACCGTAGCATTAGCTTCAGCCGGAGTAGGAGCGGGAGATGAAGTAATTATGCCAACATTTACGTTTGTTGCTAGTTTTGAATCAATAATGATGTTAGGGGCTGTTCCAGTATTAGTAGATATTGACGATACATTAACATTGGATCCAAAAGCTGTTGAAGCTGCCATTACACCAAAAACAAAATGCATTATGCCAGTGCATATGTGTGGCTCTATGGCAGATTTAAAGGCCTTGAAAGAAATATGTAATAAACACAACTTACTGCTGTTAGAAGACGCTTGTCAAGCTATTGGGGGAACTTTTGAAGGGAAGCCTTTAGGTAGTTACGGCGATTTAGGTTGTTTCTCATTCGATTTTGTAAAAACCATTACCTGTGGAGAAGGTGGTGCTGTTATTACAAATTCTGAGAAATATGCTGTGAATGCCGATCAATATCAAGATCATGGCCACAATCACGATGGGACAGATCGCGGAGCAGAAACGCATCCACACTTAGGGTATAACTTTCGTATTTCTGAATTAAATGCCGCCGTGGGTATTGCCCAACTTGATAAATTAGGTTCCATTCTTGAAACTCAAAAAAAGAATTACACTATTATTCGAGATGTTTTAGAATCAATTAAGGGAGTATCCTTTAGGCGCGTTCCGGAAGGAGGAGAAGAGAATTACTCGTTTTTAAACTTCTTTTTACCTTCAGAAGAAAAAGCGAAAAAAGTGCACAAAGCATTATCCGAAAGTGGAGTAGAGGCTTGCTTTTACTGGTACACCAATAATTGGCATTATATTAGCGGGTGGGAACACCTTCGTGATTTGAAATCATTAGCACCTCTTTCTTCTGAAATAAAAAATCAGATTCAAGATTTAAACGATACTGATTTCTCAAAAAGTGACGCATGGATGAGCCGTACCGTTTCTTCTTTAATAAAAATTGGATGGACAGAAGCTGAAGTTAAAAATAGGGCAGAAGCTATGAAAAAAGCGATACAATCGGTGCTTTAGTAATTCACATACTCAATAATCTCTAATCCATAACCAATCATTCCAACACGTTTCGTTTGCTCGCTGTTAGAGATTAAGCGTAATTTATGAATGCCTAAATCGTGTAAGATTTGGGCGCCAATACCAAAATCTTTGTTATCCATTTTAATACGAGATGCTTTTGAAATAGCATCATCACTTTGGTTATCTTTCAACTCCTTTAAACGGTTTAAAAGATTAAGCGATTGACTTTGCTGATTTATAAATACAATAGCACCTTTCTCTTCATTATTGATGACATTAAACATATCATCTAATTTTTTTTCTGCATTGTTGGTTAAAGCTGCTAATATATCACTGTTTACCAAAGTGGCATTTACACGCACAGGAACAGGTTCATTTTCTTTCCAATTTCCTTTGGTAAGCGCAATGTGAACTTGATCGTTGGTTGTTTGTTTATACGCTCGTAATCGATATTTTCCAAACTTGGTGTTAATATCAAAATCTTCCTTTTTTTCAATTAAAGAATCGTGCTCCATTCGGTAGGCAACCAAATCTTCAATAGAAATCAATTTAAGGTCAAATTTTTGTGCAACATCCACCAATTGTGGAAGTCTGGCCATGGTTCCATCTTCATTCAAGATTTCAACCAAAATACCTGCTGGGTCTAAACCAGCCAATCGTGCTAAATCAATGGCAGCTTCGGTATGTCCAGTTCTTCTTAAAACACCGCCTTCTTTTGCACGCAAAGGAAAAATATGTCCTGGTCTTCCTAAGTCATTAGGTTTTGTGTCTTTATTTACTAAGGATTGTATGGTTTTAGCTCTATCGTGTACTGAAATTCCAGTAGTGCAACCGTGACCAATTAAATCAACAGAAACGGTAAATTGGGTATGATGTAAAACAGTATTGTTTTCCACCATCATATTTAAGCTTAATTCGTTGCAGCGTTCTTCAGTTAAGGGGGCGCAGATGAGCCCTCGACCGTGAGTAGCCATAAAGTTGATCATTTCAGGAGTTACCATTTCAGCTGCAGCAATAAAATCGCCTTCATTTTCACGATTTTCATCGTCAACAACGATTACAACCTTACCATTTTTAATATCTTCAATGGCTTCTTGAATAGTATTCAGCTGAATAGTGGTTTCTTTTTCCGTAGGAATCATAGCATTTAATTATGGGTGCAAAGATACGTAATACGAGTTAATTGAAAGAAGTTTTATGGAAAGACAGTTTTGATATATAAGAAATAACTTAACCTTCTTTTTCTTCTTTCTTTTTAAATAGTTTGCCAATTCGCTGTAGAAACGAATCAATATCAACAATACCTTGATCGGTCGTGGCTCTATAGGTAAGCCAGATACTCAACGGAAACATAATGGCTGTACTTAGCCATGTAGCTATAAACGGGTGCATTGTGCCATCTTCAGCACTATTTTTTGCAAAAATACCTATAAAGTGATATGTTAAAAATAGAAGCACAGCAACTACCATAGGCAAACCCATTCCTCCTTTTCTAATAATGGCACCTAAGGGGGCGCCAACGAAAAAGAGAATAATACAAGCTACGCCTAACACATACTTTTCGTGAAAAGCTATCTCAAATTTATTGAGTCGTTTAGATTTTACGAAAAAGTCCCTTTTTTTTGCCTCTACAGATTGTATAGTTCCCCGAGAATTATTGATAGCAAGATCTAAAATACGTACTTTTTCGGATGTATTAAAAATGTCTAAAATAGTGTTGATGGTATCAGTATCTATTTCTTTTCGGTCTAACGATGTGTGATGGGTACCAAACTTTGAAATACCACTTCTAAAATACATGTTATTTGAAAAAGACTTCACATCGGCATTATAACTTCCAGATAACGAATCGAGCTCCACGACCAATTCGCCAGTGGTGTACATATTTTCATTATTGTAGTTGTTGTCTTTGTCAAAATCTGCATTGTTTAGTTCGGTAAGATCAATATTTATAGTATATTCTTTAAATTCACTTTTTGCAAAAGGCTCTCTTTTTTGGTCTTTTATGTCTTTAACCTGTACATCTTCATAATAATTACCATCATTTAAGATCAAGGAAAGGGTATTACTGCCTTCTTCACTGGCTAGCTCACCAGTATCGGCAATGATAACTGTATAATTTCCGTTAGGTTTATCATTATTTTTTTTGTGAATAACAACGTTATCTAAAAATTGATCTTGATCACCACTTTTCTTTGCAACTTTTATATTGAAGTTGTCAATTTGGTTAAATTGCCCTTCTGTTACTACCATAGAAGGTTTTGTTTGCGCTATGTTTCGACGTAAATTTTGCCATTTATATTCTGAATAAGGAATAACATTATTAGCAAAGAAAAAAGCAGTTATCGATAGCATGGCTATAAACACCATAAGCGCTCGCATGGATCTCTGTAGTGAGATTCCAGTAGATTTCATGGCAGCAAATTCATATTTTTCAGCAAAGCTTCCAAAAACCATTAACGACGTCACTAAAACGGTGAGTGGTAATACTAATGGGATTAATCGAGGAGAAACATACCAAAGAAATTTTAGCACAATCCAGACATCAAGATCTTTACCTGCTAGTTCTGAAATGTATAACCAAATGGTTTGCAGTACAAAAATGAACATTAAAATAATGAAAACGCTCAAGAACGTTTTCAAATAGGTGGTTAAAATGTATCTGTCTAATATCTTCATTTGGCTACAAAAATAACATAATAAAGATGATTGTGATTGTGCTTAATCAAAGAAGGTTGTAATTAATCAAGCCTATTAATATAGTACCCGTCAGATTCATATTTTGATTCATCAAAACTGAACAATGTTTTGGAAAGTGGCTGATCAGTTTTAAACGAATTAACCGTTAAGGTGTAGGTAGTACCATTAGCATCGGTCTGTATTAACTTATAAATGTGTTTAGTTTGTACATCTATACCAAGTAAAATATCTTTAATTTCAGCATTTGAATCAATAGGTATCAACTTTACAAACTGAATTTTACGACCTTTTACGTTTTGCGTAACATCCATTTTATAACGATATCCGTTTTCATAAAACGTAAGCATTTTTGAAGGAGTAATCTGCTTATCGTTTTTGGGATTATAATTTGAAATAGTTACCTCTTCATCTTCAGGAACAATGGTGTATATCTTTGTACCATCAAACATACTGGTAGTCCCCAACATATTCAGTACATATTTTTCTCCTGAAATAGTAACATCGCCACGGGTATCTTGACTTACATTTTCTTTTGTGTTGTTCAAGTTATACTTGAAGTCAATTTTAATATTATCATAGCTTTTTGCTTTTGTTGAAACTTCGTTCAACAAATTTTTAGCTTCTTGAGCCTGTAAAAAGCTTACTGATATACATGCTAAAACTATAAAAGTTACTGTTTTCAATTTATGCATCGTTGTTTTCATTATCTAAATGTTGTTTAAGTGCTTCTAATGTTGGTACTAATACTTGTCTGGCTTTACTACCTTCAAACGGTCCTACTATTCCTGCTGCTTCCAGTTGGTCAATAATTCTTCCAGCCCGATTATATCCTAATTTTAACTTTCGTTGTAATAACGAAGCGGAGCCTTGCTGGGCAATAACTAATACTTCGGCAGCTTGCGGAAATAACTTGTCTCGTTCGTCGATAATATCATCAAGAGTTGTGCCACCTTCCTCACTTTCGTATTCCGGTAAATTATAGGCATCGGGATATGCTTTTTGTGAACCAATATACTCTGTAATATCCGCTATTTCGGGCGTATCAACAAAAGCACATTGTAGCCTTGTCAGGTCATTACCCTGCGTGTATAACATATCACCTCGACCAATTAATTGATCGGCTCCAGAATTGTCCAAAATTGTACGGGAATCAATCTTACTGGTTACCCTAAAAGCCATACGTGCCGGGAAGTTGGCTTTAATAATTCCCGTAATTACGTTAACCGAAGGACGTTGGGTAGCCACAATTAAATGGATGCCAATGGCACGTGCCAATTGTGCCAAACGGGCAATGGGTGTTTCCACTTCTTTTCCGGCGGTCATGATTAAATCGGCAAATTCATCGATTACCAAGATAATATATGGAAGGAAACGGTGACCATCGTTCGGATTTAGTTTTCTCTTTTTAAATTTGACATTGTACTCTTTAATATTTCGGCAATAGGCTTCCTTTAATAAATCGTAACGGTCATCCATTTCAATACAAAGCGAATTAAGCGTGTTAATTACCTTATTGGTATCCGTAATAATAGCTTCTTCGCTATCAGGTAGTTTTGCTAAATAGTGACGTTCAATTTTATTGAATAGCGTTAATTCTACCTTTTTAGGATCGACGAGTACAAATTTTACTTCCGCAGGATGTTTTTTGTATAATAAAGAAGTAAGGATAGCATTCAATCCAACCGATTTACCTTGCCCGGTAGCGCCTGCCATCAATAAGTGGGGCATTTTTGCCAGATCGACCACAAAGGTTTCGTTGCTAATGGTTTTACCCATAGCAAGCGGTAATTCCATTTCAGCTTTTTGAAATTTAGGCGAAGCAATCACTGAACGCATCGATACAATACGGGCATCTTTGTTTGGCACTTCAATACCAATAGTTCCACGGCCTGGAATAGGGGCGATAATTCGAATACCTAAAGCTGAAAGCGATAATGCAATATCGTCTTCCAAATTTTTAATTTTTGAAATCCGGATTCCTGCCTCTGGTACAATTTCATATAATGTTACCGTAGGACCAACCGTTGCTTTAATATTTGAAATCCCAATTTTGTAGTTGTTGAGGGTTTCTACAATGCGGTTTTTGTTTTCTTCTAGCTCTTCTTGATTAATGGTAATTCCTTTTCCACCAGTATAATCTTTTAGTAATTCAATAGTAGGGAATTTGTAGTTGCTGAGTTCCAAGGTAGGATCAAACTCGCCAAAATCTTCAACCAATTTGTTGCTAAGATCATCTTCAACTTCCTCCTCCTCAACGGCCTCTTCCACTTCCATGGTAACATCATTCTCTGAATCGGCTTTTGGGGTAGTTTTTAGCTCGGGCTCTATTTCTTTATCTCCTGCCTCATCGGTAGGCAAGTCGGAAATATCTGTTGCAACAGTTGCCGTTTCTTCTGTAGTAACAGTATCGACTACCGATTTTTCATAATCCGTTTGTGAGGGCTTTTCTTCCGAAGTACCTTCAGAGAAATCACTCTTCAGTTCTTTTTTAGTCTTTCTGAAAGCTGCAGCAACCCGATCAGGCGTTATATTTAATCTGATTACAAGATAAACGATTGCTAAAAAAACCATTGCCAAAATAGTTCCAGTAAGGCCTAAATAATCTTGGGATAGGTCGTTAAGTTCATAACCAATGACTCCGCTAAGTAAACTATTGGTTTCCGTAAAAAAACCGAAAAATACAGCAATCCATATCATCACCAATACTCCCCAAAACCAGAATCGTTTTAATTGTGTTTTTGTATAATCGAAAAAATAATAAATTCCTGTTAGTGTAATTAAAAAGGCAAGTATAAAAGCTGCGATACCAAAACCTTCGTACACAAAAAAGTGTCCGACATTGGTGCCAAATTTACTGAGCCAGTTTTGTGTTTCTAGCTCACGTTCGGCAATGATGCCAACTTCACTTTGGTCTGCTTGCCATGTAAAGAAATATGAGAAGAAAGAAAGAATTAGGGCTAATCCTAAGAAAAATAAAAAACCACCCAAAACAATCTTTTGCTGTTTAGAAAGGGCAAAAGAGATCTTTTTACGCGGCGTCTTGGTTTTTTTGGTTGCTTTTTTCTTCTTTCTCGCCATGGAGGATTGGGTTGTCTTTTGGGCAAAAATACAATATAGAACGTCACAAACTACATAAAATTATTGAAAATGCAGTGGTATTTTAGAGAAAGTAAAGTGTGGAAAATTAACTAAATAGAGAATATGTAATTAAAAGCTTTCCGTCTTTTCGCCAACGGACCCAACCTTTTCCGTTTTCTGTTCTATTATCAGATAATAGGACGCCATATAACCAATCTCCTTCTACAAACAGTGGTGTTATTAAGTCAAAGTCAGCGTTTACTTCACCTGCATAGTCCAGAGGCTTGACATGAACTTTTTGGTTATTTTTCGTAATAAACTCAACGCTATTCATGGATAAAATGTATTCTGGCCATCCAACTAAAGTTCCTTTGTTTTTATCGAGGTATGCTATGCGGTTGTCTTGAGCATTGGTTTCTATCTTGACAAATTCATGACCAATGCCCAAAGCTTTAAAATGGATAATACCATAATCTAATTTGAGTTGAGCAGGCAGCAACCAAGGAGGAGCATACGTTGTCGTAAAGTTTTTATGTTTATCTAGAGTAAAAACAATACTGTCTTGTGGTATGTGTTCTGTAAGACCTTTTTCAAGGTTCACTGCTCCATAAAAGTAAAGTGTTCGATGTTCATGAAAATTAGGTATAAAAAAACCAATGCCCATTTCTTTTTCATCGGAATTAATAGGCTTCATGCTGTCACGAAGTTCTAGCAAAGCTGTGGGTTCTGTTTTCGCTTCCGTAGGCGGTATTTCTTTGAAATCAGGTTTCTCTTCTTGCTTGTTTTGGCGTTCTAAATAACGATAATGTGTAATACCATAAGTGATTACAAGCAATAAAAGAAGCAGCCAATTAAAGCGAACTATAAGCTTATGCTTTATATGGTACGCAATAAAAAAGGAAAAAATAAAAGCAATTCCTCCAAATAAGGCACCATAGCCTAAAACAATAGCACCACCTGCTAATCCCTGATTTTTACCTGCTTCTAATAAACCAGCAACGTATAAACCAATTGCAAAAAACACAAGTAGCATTAAAAAGTAAAAAGCAATATTTGCTAGCTTTAGAAGTTTTTTCATCATTTAAAAACTAAGTGTTTTATCAATGGTTTTACAAATTTTCAAATCAATATAAAACTCTTCACTTAACTGAAACGATAAAAGAAAAACACATATAGTGGTAGGTGCATGTTTCATTTTTAAATTATTTGGTCGTATTAAAGATACCCAAATTAATTAAATGAAAACAGTATTGCAATGTAGTAATTATCTGACTTATAGACTATTGGTTAAAATTTTGGAATGTAAATAATACATCCTATTATAATCGCCCCAATTGCAGCAAAGAAAACTGCTCCAGCGGCTACATCTTTTATAAGTCCTATTTTATTATGAAAATCAGGATGAACAAAATCGGCAATTTCTTCAGCTGCAGTATTTAATCCTTCAATGCTCATCACTAATGCAATGGCAAATACTTGGAGCATCCATTCGGTTGTAGAAATATTAAAATAAAAACCAGCAATAGTCATTATAACCCCTATAAAAGCCTGCATTTGTATGCTATGCTCATTCTTGAGTAACATCCAAGCACCTTTGGCTGCGTAGCCACAACCTTTAAGGCGTTTACCAAGAAAGGAATTCCACATATTATTATAATAATGGCTTTAATGCTGATAGATAATCGGGCTCTTCACCAATTTCAGGTACTTGTTGTGAGTGAATTACAGTACCTTCTTCATCTAAAACAATTACAGCTCTTGAATGAAGTCCTTCTAAAGCACCGCTAATCATCTCTAGTCCATATTCTTTCCCGAAGTTTCCAGTTTTAAAGTCTGAAAGGTTAGTTACGTTACTAATATCTTCATCACTTACAAAACGTTTTTGAGCAAAGGGAAGATCGCGTGAAATACACAATACTTCGGTGTTTTTTAAACCCGTTGCTTTTTCATTAAACTTTCTAACAGAGGTAGCACACACATTAGTGTCTATACTCGGAAAAATATTTAAAACAATGCGTTTGCCTTTATAATCTTCAAGGGTCTTGGTTGACATGTCTTGTGCCGTCAGTTTAAAATTAGGGACTTTGTCACCTTTTTGAGGTAGCTTCCCTGAAGTTTCAATTTTATTTCCGCCTAATGTAATATGTGCCATTTTTGTCTTTTTTATATGAAATATAAAGTTACATAATCCTTTTGTTGATATTTCTAAAAGTAATCATAAACATTTGACTCTTTTCTGGAAATAAAAATCCCCCAACAATTATTATGAAGGGGGATTTTAAAAATATTATTCCTTACGTGCTACCGGTCTATAGAGCCAATAACTTTCTTTGAAAAAGCATTAGCTGCATCACGTTCCGGCATTCCGTCTTCGATCATTTTACTAACTTCTAAAGCACCACAAAGATTGGTGATTAATTCACCCACGACATTTAGCTCTTCGTCACTAATACGATTGTATTCGCTAAAAGACTCTAAAACTTCAATGCAGTTTTCTATTTGTGCTGTAGAGTTATTGCGTTGTAAGTGTTTAATTACTGGCAACTTCATCTACTAATTCTTTTAATGGATCAAACTTGTTGGTTTGAACCTGATTAACAAATTTTCCGTCTTTGAAGGTTGCAAAAGTTGGCAAGTTATCCACGGTAGCCATTTGGCGGCTTTCTGGGAATTTTTCTGCATCAACAATTACGAATTTAAAATTTTCTACTTCATTAGAAAGCTTTTTAAATTTCGGTTTCATCAATCTACAGTTACCACACCAAGATGCAGCGTACTGTACAACCACATTTTGCTCTTCTTCAACCAGTTGTTTTAAACTATCTTCTTTAAGCTCTACTAACATACTGTTTAGTTTTGTAGGTACGTAGCAACACCATCACGGGTAGCAATCATACCTTCTTTACCTTCTTCCCAGTTAGCTGGGCATACTTCCCCTTTTTCTTGAACGTGTGTATATGCATCAACTAATCTTAGGTATTCGTTTACGTTACGACCTAATGGCATATCGTTTACACTTTCGTGAAATATTTTACCTTCTTCATCAATAAGGTATGTTGCACGATAGGTTACGTTAGAACCTTTAAGAGTAACTAAATCTTGTTCTTCGTCATACGATTCTCCTTCAATATCAAGAATGCCTAATGCGCTAGAAAGGTTGCGGTTTGTATCGGCCAATAGTGGGTAAGTAACACCTTCAATACCTCCGTTGTCTCTTGGTGTGTTTAACCACGCAAAGTGAACTTCAGGAGTATCGCAAGAAGCACCAATTACCATTGTGTTTTTATCTTCAAACTGCTTTAAAGCCTCTTGAAATTTGTGAATTTCAGTAGGGCACACATAAGTAAAGTCTTTAGGGTACCAGAATAAGATTACTTTTTTATTATTCTTTTTAGCTTCTTCTAGAACGTTAATTTGAAGGGTGTCGCCCATCTCGTTCATAGCATCTACTGTAATATTTGGAAATTGTTTTCCTACTAATGACATATAATTTTATTTTTAAGGTTATTGTTTTATTTCAAGAGCAAAAATAGGAGAAATAACCGCGTGATTTTCTAAATGAAAACGTAAAATTCTATCTAAGTATAGATAAAACAAATAGTTCATGATTGTAATTATAGAAAAAACATTATAATACTTGTGAAGTATAAGTTTTAAGCAGCTTTAGCTTCATTGAGCATTTTAATTTTGATACGGAAAGCGGCAAAAAACAGCGTCATAAACGGACTTAACCAGTTGAAAACCGCAAAGAAAAGATAATCTACTACGGGTACACCTAATACGCCGCTGTGATATGCTCCACATGTGTTCCAAGGGATTAAAACAGAAGTCACGGTACCACTATCTTCTAAAGTTCTAGATAAGTTCTCAGGAGCTAACCCTTTGTCTTTATAGGCTTGTGCATACATTTTTCCGGGTACTACAATAGCCAAGTATTGATCACTTGCTGTAAAGTTTAAACCTAAACAAGTAAAAACGGTACTCGCAAATAAACCAAATGTGGTGTGAAATAAGTTTAATAAAGCTCTACTTATAGCAGCTAAAGCACCAATCGCTTCCATTATACCGCCAAAAACCATAGCACATATAATTAACCAGATTGTACCAAGCATTCCGTACATTCCTCCAGCTGAGAACAAATCGTTTAATACCTCACTATTTGTAGGAATAGCGATATCTACTGTTATAGCATTCATAACTCCTTTATAGCCACTCATAAAAGTTAAGTTATCAGACCCACCTATAGCGGCAACTACATCAGGTTGAAAAATTAAAGCAAATAGACCTCCTAATAAAGTACCTATTAATAAAGCGATTAAAGGAGGTGTTTTTTTAATTATCATTCCAATAACTAAAACAGGTACAAGAAAAAGCCACGGACTTACAGTGAACGACGCTTCAATCGAAGATAATATAGATGCGGTATCTGCTACGCCTTCTGTATCTAATGTAAACCCTATTACTACAAAAACTAATATGGTAATTATAATGGTTGGTATCGTGGTTAATGTCATATACCTAATATGAGTAAACAAATCAGTACCCGCCATAGCTGGAGCTAGGTTTGTTGTATCACTTAAGGGTGAGAGTTTATCTCCAAAATAGGCACCAGAAAGTACAGCACCAGCAGTCATTCCTAAAGAAATACCAAGGGCTTCGGCGATTCCTATTAAAGCAATACCGACAGTCGCTGAGGTTGTCCAACTACTTCCTGTAGCTACCGAAATTATTGCACAGATAACAACACAAGCTGCTAGGAAAATAGTAGGATTTAATACTTGTAATCCGTAATAAATCATGGTGGGTATAATACCGCTTAAAAGCCAAGTACCAGCTAAAGAACCAACCATTAATAATATGAGAATAGCTCCGGAAGTGGATTTTATATTTTTAGCAACTTCCTCTATCATCATTTTGTAATCTACTTTATTGTACGATCCTACAATGGCAGCTACAGCAGCTCCCATTAATAAAATAAATTGATTACTTCCGCTTAACGCATCGTCCCCATATACATAGACATTATAGGCCAGCATTCCTATTAAAGCAAAAACGGGAATTAAAGCTTCCCAAATGTTTAGATTCTTGTTTTCTATAACGTTTTCGTTTTCAGGACTTTGGTTTTGGCCTTCCATATGAGGTGTTTAAATTAGATGTAATGTTACGATTTTGTAAAATGGTATGCAAATGAAAAAGCGGACGCGAATATTATTTCACGACCGCTTTTATAATAAAAATAGGCTCCAATTTATAAAACTCCAACCTTAACCATGCATGCTCGCATCATATCATAGGTGCGTTCTATATTGTTATCTAACCCAATAGAAAAACGTATCAACCCATCGGTAAGACCCATCTCGGCTTGTTCTTCCACAGAAATTTCTGAAGATGTTGACGTACCCGGAGCACTAAACAACGTTTTATAAAAGCCTAAGCTTACAGCCAAATACCCTAAGTTTCGTTCTTGCATGAGTTCCATCAATTCATTGGCTTTATCTAAGCTTCCAACATCAACGGTCAACATACCGCCATACCCATATTCAGCATTCATCATTTTTTTGAATTTTTCGTGACTTGGGTGTGAAGCTAAACCAGGATACACCGTTTTCAACCCATCCTCTTGGAATTTTTCTGCTAAATACATTGCATTTCTACTGTGTTGCTTCACTCGAATATGCAACGTACGCATATTTTTAAGGATAGAAGCTGCGCGCATACTGTCCATCGATGCTCCCATAAGCATACTGGCGCCGTCATTTACGCTTCTAAGTTCATTGATAAACTCTTGTGTTCCGCACATAACACCACCCATAGTGTCGCTACTTCCATTTATGAATTTTGTTAAACTATGTAGCACTACATCGGCTCCAAACTTTGCAGGAGAAACCGAAAGAGGAGAGAAGGTGTTATCTACCAATAGTTTTATACCGTGTTTTTTAGCGAGTTTAGAAAGTTCAGCAATATCGGCTACTTCTAACAACGGATTACTTACGGTTTCACAAAAAATTACTTTTGTGTTTTCGGTAATCGCTGCTTCAACTTTATCAATATCCGTAATATCCACAAAAGAAGTATTGATGTTTAAGCGGGGAGCAAAGTTTTTTAGGTAAGCGTAGGTCCCTCCATAAATGGTTCGGCTAGAGACTACATGATCGCCAGCACAGCACAATTGCATGATGGTTGGTACGATAGCGCCCATTCCGGTTGCGGCAACATTTGCCGTTTCGGTACCTTCCATAGCGGCAAGCGCTTCTCCTAGATATAAATTAGAAGGAGAAGAGTGACGCGAGTATAGGTAGCATCCTTCTGCATTACCTTCAAAGGTATCGAACATGGTTTTTGCTGAAAGGAATGTGTAGGTTGAAGAGTCTGAAATAGATGGGTTTACACCCCCAAACTCTCCAAAATATTGAAGATCTTGTATGCTGTCTGCTGGGTTAAAATCTTTAGAATCGGCCATTAGAATATATTTTAAGTTTATTGTTTTATTTCAATTCATTCAAAAATAGCTGTTATTAGACTATTTATCAATGGCAGTGTAAATATTTAGAATATAAATCTATTTAAGTGGTATTTTGTAGGTATTATTACTGAAATATCTGTAAAATTCAGTATGTTTCAGAAAAATTTTCAGAAATGAATTTAGACACAATAGACAAAGCCTTATTGCAGTTGCTTCAAGAAGATGCAAAACAAACTAATAAACAACTTTCTTTACAGTTAAATTTATCAGTTACAGCAGTTTATGAACGTATAAAAAAATTAGAACGTGAAGGTATAATCACTAAATATGTATCCATATTGGATAAAGAAAAAGTAAACAAAGGATTTACGGTTTTTTGTCATATAAAACTGGTACAGCATGCCCAAGATTACTTAACCAAATTTGAAGAAGAAGTCACGAGTCTGGATGAGGTTTTGGAATGTTTTCATGTAAGTGGGGACTATGATTACTTATTGAAAGTGGTAGTGAAGGACATTAAGCAATTTCGATCATTTATGGTAAACAAGCTTACCACTATTAAACACATAGGGAGTACACAGAGTTCGTTTAGTATTAGTGAAGTGAAGAATACAACACAGCTAAGTTTACAGTAATAAATTAACAATCCTTTACATTTCAAAATTGCCCATTGTTAAATTACATTGTAACTTTGCGGTTTTAAACCAAAAACACACCTTATGAGCACCTATGATGTTGCCGTTATCGGTTCTGGTCCCGGAGGATATGTTGCAGCAATTCGTTGCGCACAACTAGGGATGAAAACCGCAATCATTGAAAAATATAATACTCTTGGAGGTACATGTCTTAATGTAGGCTGTATCCCGAGTAAAGCATTGTTAGATTCTTCACACCATTATGAAGAAGCAATAAAACATTTTGAAGACCACGGAATTGAGATTCCTGGTGATGTAAAAATCAACTTCAAAAAAATGATCGATCGTAAAGCTTCTGTAGTGGAACAAACTACGAAGGGGATTGATTTCTTGATGAACAAAAACAAAATTGATGTACTTACCGGTGTAGGTTCTTTTAAAGATGAAACACATATCGTTGTTTCTTCTGAAGATGGAGACAAAACCATTGAAGCAAAAAACACCATTATCGCAACAGGAAGTAAACCAGCGACACTTCCTTTTATCGAATTGGATAAGGAACGCATTATAACTTCAACTGAAGCATTAACTTTAAAGGAAATTCCGAAGCATATGGTTGTTATTGGCGGTGGTGTTATTGGTTTAGAGTTAGGCCAAGTATATCGTCGTTTAGGTGCAGAGGTTTCCGTAGTAGAATATATGGATCGTATTATCCCAACGATGGATAAAGCGCAAAGTAAAGAACTTACCAAGGTGATGAAAAAACAAGGCGTGAAGTTTTATGTGTCACATAAAGTTTCCGCGGTTGAAAGAAAGAAAGATGAAGTTACCATTACGGCGACTGATAAAAAAGACAAAGAAGTAACGTTTACAGGTGATTACTGCTTAGTTTCAGTAGGAAGAAGACCGTTTACCGATGGATTAAAAACTGACAAAGCAGGTGTGAAAGTAAATGAAAAAGGACAAATTGAAGTAAACGAACACTTACAAACCAATGTAAAAAATATTTACGCTATTGGGGATGTAGTTCGTGGTGCTATGTTAGCGCATAAGGCAGAAGAGGAAGGTGTATTGGTTGCTGAAACCTTAGCCGGACAAAAACCACATATAGATTACAATCTTATTCCTGGTGTAGTTTACACCTGGCCAGAAGTTGCTTCTGTAGGAAAAACAGAAGAGCAATTAAAAGAAGATAAAGTTGATTATAAAAGTGGTCAGTTTCCAATGCGTGCTTTGGGAAGAAGCCGTGCTAGTGGTGATACCGACGGATTTGTAAAAATCTTAGCCGATAAAGAAACCGATGAGGTTTTAGGAGTCCATATAGTAGGAGCCCGTGCTGCCGATTTAATTGCAGAAGCTGTAACAGCGATGGAATTTAGAGCTAGTGCAGAAGATATTGCACGTATGAGCCATGCGCACCCAACCTATGCTGAGGCTGTTAAAGAAGCTGCATTAGCAGCGACTGAAAATAGACCAATACATAGTTAAAAACAAATTTTAATATAAATCAAAGCCCTTTGAAACTTCAAAGGGCTTTTTTATGCGGGGGAAACTTATAATTAATCTGTAACTGTAACTTTCCAATCATTAGCAACTGGATCTACCATTAAAGTTGTTGAAGAGTTTAAAACTCTAATTGTAACTGTATCTATAGCACTTACGTAGCAACTCCAAATTAAATTACCTTCAATACTTGTGTCAGGTGCACAAGAACAAGAATTTCCTACTTTAGCACCTGGAACAGTAACTGTTTCTTCGATAGTACTTAATGTATTTATGTTTGATAAATCAATATTAACTGTAGCTTTATAACCTTTCATGATTACTTGTCTCGAAGTATCTGGTGTAAAATATAAGTCAGTACCATCATATTCTATGGCTCCTTTTTCAGCGGTGGTTAAATTAGTTCCTTCGGTCAGTTTTAAAGGAGCAGAACCAGCGGCAGCTTTACCAGCCCGTATGTGCAAGGTAGCAGTTGGGTCTTCTTCGGTTAAACCTACATTTCCTGTATTTCTAACTACAATACGTTCTATTTGACCCACACTTCCTTCTGGCACTGTGCTTATCACAAACCGTGAAGGTACACTACCGGGAGTAGCGACTCCATCCATATAGTACCGAAAACCTCCATTTTCACGTATTTGGTTACCATCATGTGTTTTTACTACAAAAGAACCTATTTCTCCATTGGCTTTTAGAGGACCAGGGGTTTCAAGTGTTCCGCCAGTATTGTATAAAATGTAGTTTGGTGGGTTTTCATTAGCACTGGTAATTTGAAAATCATTATCACCAGGACCTCTAAACTCAAAACGTTCCACAGGGTCATCTGTGCCAAAACCAATACGGCCATCGTCGGTTATGACCATGTCTGTACCGGTTAGTTTTGCTCGCGTGGCAAATATTAAGTTGTCTCCACTTGGGTTAGTTCCAGCTTTCCATTCTTCGGCACCGATATTGATCCATTTTGTTTGATCATCATCCCAATAATAAAAACCTTTGTCGTCTGTGCCAATGGCATTATTTAAAAATGCTAACATACCATCTTGATCTGCTCCAGGGTTTGTAGCTGGAAAAGCATCAAATTGTGGTATTAAAATACCATCATAGTTGTTAGGTGTAGATTGGCTGGAAGCTTTGATGTCCAGCAAGCTTTTTGGTGTAGTTGTTCCTATACCAACCTGTGCATGCAGGTAGGGGGATATGCATAGAACCAAAATTACCAATTTGGTACATGTAATTTTGCTCATAAGTAATAGATTTGGGTTATCTGTTAACAATACTAATAAAAAAAATAAACACAACTCATTGATTTGTAGGTAAATTCGTATAAAAATCATTGAATCGTATCATATTTACGACTAAATACTGTGTTTGGTTTCTTTTTTAGAGTTTTTTTGATGTGGTTTCAAGTTTCAATTTAAATATCTTTGAAAAATTAAAAAGTATTTCTTCTTGAAAAGGAGCTATACTGCTACTTTTATAAACATTTTGTTATGCGAGAAATTAAAAAAGTATCGATAAACTCTTTAGACGAATTAAAACCTCGAATCCTTTTGTGGGCACAACAGTTTGAAGAAGTTGCATGGATGGATAGTAATAGTTTTAAAGACGGTCATAGCAAGTATAGTGCAATATTGGCTGTAGATGCTTTTACGGCGATTAAAACCGATTCTTTTAATGCTTTTGAAAAACTCGAAGAATACCAAACCACCACCAAAGATTGGCTTTTTGGTTATTTAACGTACGATTTAAAAAATGATGTTGAAAACCTTTCTTCTTCTAATGTTGATGGCTTAGCTTTTCCCGATTTACAATTCTTTCAACCTAAAAAAATCTTCTTCTTTTCTGAAACTGAAGTAGAGATTCATTATCTAAATATGGTAGATGATGAATTGGAAAACGATTGGCTAACTATATTGAGTACTGACCTTTCTGAAACTTCTAATACGAATAATTCAGTTAAAATTAGCTTACGGACCTCCAAAGATGCTTATTTCGAAAAAGTAGGCGCTATGCTGAAACATATAGAACGCGGCGATATATATGAAGCTAATTTTTGTCAAGAGTTTTATACGGAAGACACGGTAATTGACCCTTTATCCACCTTTCTTCATTTAAACGAAATATCTCTGTCACCCTTCGCTACCTTTTTAAAATTTACGGGTCTATATGCGTTGTCTGCCTCTCCAGAACGATATTTGAAAAAGACAGGTGATGTTGTCGTTTCACAACCTATTAAAGGAACGGCTAAACGATTGTCTAATGCTTCCGAAGATAAAAAAATGATAGAAGAATTGCAGAGCGACCCAAAAGAACGCAGCGAAAATATTATGATAACCGATTTGGTGCGAAACGATCTGTCCCGAATTGCGAAAAAGGGAACAGTAACAGTGGAAGAGCTATGTAAAATCTATACGTTTGAACAAGTGCATCAAATGATTTCTACCATTCGTTGTGAAGTAAAAGACTCGGTTTCTCCTGTTGAAATTATTAAAAACAGTTTTCCTATGGGCAGTATGACGGGGGCTCCTAAAGTTTCAGCGATGAAAATTATTGAGCAATTAGAAGACGCTAAACGCGGTTTATACAGTGGAGCAGTAGGTTACTTTACACCTTCTGGAGATTTTGATTTTAATGTGGTAATTCGAAGTATTTTATACAACGAAGAAAAAAAATACGTTAGTTTTTCAGTGGGTGGTGCTATCACAACAAAATCCATTATTGAAAATGAATACCAAGAATGCCTGTTAAAAGCTAAGGCCATGCGAACAGTTTTAGAATCCTAACAATTGATAATACTCATAAAGTATATTTATGTGTTTTAAATACCATATTTACTATTTATGACTTTAAAAGCTCATAAATATATTTTATGCTTTTAAATACGCATATTTTTGTATATTTGACCAAAAGAAGTAATAATGATGTATTCAGTTTTATCTGGAGATATAATCTCATCGACTAGTTTGCATAATAAAGATCGTAATTTGGTAGAGAAAGAGCTCGCTAAATTATTGAAAAAACTAGAAGCCGAATTTGAGGTATATGGTCGTATTGTAAAAGGAGATTATATAGAATGTGTAGCTCCGAAAGCTGAGGATGGCTTGCGGGTCGCGCTAGCAATTAAAAGTTTTGTGAAGTCAATCCCGATTGAATTGAGTAGTTATAAAAAAGACAAAAATCGTGTCCGCCTCTTTAAAACCCACGGATTACGATTGGCAATAGGGTATGGACCATTAAGCCGGTATAATCCTAAAAAAGGGGTTATTGATGGAGAGGCTATATATTTGTCCGGTCGTGAAATTAGTGGGATGTCAACACATAATAAAGAACGGGTAGTTATTAAAAACACCTTGTTTTTTGTTTCAGAAAACGAAACTCTCAACAATCGGTTCAAACCTGTTTTTGAATTATTGGACACCTTGCTAAGCAAAGCAACCGCAAGGCAAAGTGAAGTGTTGTATTTAAAATTGCTAAATCAGCAAGAAGACGAAATAGCGAAAACATTGGGTATTGGCCAATCAGCTGTTAATAGGCATTCAACAAGTGTTGGCTGGAATGCTATTGAAACGGCCGTACTGGATTTTTCAAAAACACTTTCTAAATAACCACTATGGAATTTTCAACCTTTTTATTACTTCAATTTTTGGCACATTTACTGGCCGACTACTTTTTCCAGTGGTCTACAATGGCCGAACAAAAAAATCGCTTGGGTTTTAAAAGTGGTCTCTTAATTTGGCACGTGCTCATTGTTTTTGTATTCTCTTGGCTCTTGGCATTTCAATTGAGTTTTATTTATGGAGCTGTAATAATAGCTGTGCTGCATTATGTTATAGATGGTTGCAAGCCCTATATAAGCCGAAACAATTCAATAGGCCGTTACGCCTTTTTTATAGACCAGACACTTCATATTATCGTATTGAGTCTTGTTTGCTGGGGATTTGCCGTTTATCAAGGAATCGACTCTTTATGGCAGCCGCCAATTAGTATCAAAGGCTTATTTTTAATTGTGGGGTATTTAATTTGCTTAAAACCGGCAAATATTTTTATTCGTGAAGTATTTAGCGCCACCCAAATTGAAGTAACCAGCGACAATGAGCTTCCCAATGCCGGGAAAGTAATCGGGGTGCTAGAGCGGTTGTTAACCTTAACCTTTATAGTAATTGACCAATACGAAGCAGTTGGCTTCCTTATTGCAGCAAAATCCATTTTACGCTATCGGGATGAAGAAACGCTAAAAACCGAGTATGTTTTAATTGGTACCATGCTAAGCTTTGGTATTGCAGTTGTCTTAGGGATTATAACAAATGCAATCTAATATGCTTCAAAAATTTAAGGAACATCTTGGCACTCATTTTTCATTCTTAAAAGAAAAAAAAATACTTATAGCCTGCAGTGGAGGAGTAGATAGTGTTGTACTCTCTTTTTTGTTGAAAAAATCAGGATTTAATATTGGCTTGGCGCATTGTAATTTTTCCCTGCGTGGAAAAGAAAGTGATGGGGATGAAACTTTTGTGATAGACTGGGCCGATAAATTGTCCATTCCCATTTTTACGGAAACATTTGATACCAAGGAATTTGCAAAAGACCATAAGTTTTCCACACAAATGGCAGCCCGAGAATTGCGTTATCATTGGTTTAATGAGATTTTAAAAGACTTTAAGTACGATTATGTTGCAACCGGCCATCACGCCGATGACGATTTGGAAACATTTTTTATCAATCTAAGCCGCGGCAGTGGATTGCAGGGCTTGACTGGAATTCCAGACATAAATGAAACAGTAATTAGACCATTACTACCCTTTTCTCGACCTGAAATAGTTGCTTTTGCTGAAGAGAATACATTAAAGTGGCGAGAAGACAGTAGTAACACTTCAACCGATTATTTACGTAATAAACTACGCCACGATGTAATTCCCGAGTATAAAAATGCAGTGGAGGGTGTATTACAGAATATTCAGAAAACACAAAAGTATTTAAAAGACAGTCAAGATTTAATTGAAGATTATATGGCGTTGGTTTATAATCTTGCCGTTACTGAAAATTTTGATGGGTACACGCTTCATATTGAAAAACTGCAAGAACTTCCACACACCGAAGCGGTTTTGTATCAATTATTACATCCGTTTGGATTTACAGATTGGCCAGTTGTTTCAGAATTGTTAAAAGCACAAAGTGGAAAACAGGTTTTCTCAAGTACACATAGATTATTAAAAGATAGAAATGTGTTGTTATTGACAAAAATCACTTCAAAAGAGAGAAAACAAGAAATTTTAATAAAAAAAAGCACAAAAAAAATAGAATCCCCACTACAAATGGAGCTTAATCCTATCGATAAAATAGGGTATATTGACAACAGTGTGATTTACGTTGATGAAGATAAACTACAATACCCTTTAAAACTTAGAAAGTGGCGTAAAGGCGATATATTTCAGCCCTTCGGAATGAAAGGAAAAAAGAAATTAAGTAAGTTTTTTAAAGATGAAAAGCTATCTTTGGTAGCCAAAGAAAAACTTTGGGTACTGTGTAGTGATTCAGAAATTATTTGGATTATAGGTCACAGGGCTGATGAACGTTTTAAAGTAACTTCAAAAACAACAGATATATTGAAAATTACGGTTAAAAATTAATACTACAATGAAAAAATTCCTCTTACTTTTTATTTCAGTTTTTTGTTTGTTTAATACGCTCAATGCACAAGTTTTAGATCCAGTTTCTTGGGAAGTAACAATCCAACAAGAAAAAGGCGATTTATATAATGTGATAATGACAGCTACCATAGAAGAAGGCTGGCATTTGTACAGTCAAAAACAATTTGGTGAAGAGTTTGAAGGTCCTATTCCTACTGAGTTTGCTTATAATAACACACCAGAAACTTTTACATTGGTAGGCGAAACCCAAGAACCTGATGTAGCCCCAATACACGATCCAGTTTTTGACCTCGATGTCATATTTTTCGGAAATAAAGCCACCTTTATCCAACCAATAAAGGTGATTAATTCGGAAGGGTTAAAAGTGAATGTCGAGATTTACTATTCAGTTTGTGATGATGAAAAATGTTTACCTCCAGACACAAAAACATTTGAAGTTGATTTAGCTTCAGGAAAAAGTAAAAAGGATTTGGCCGAAGTAACAGCAGATGACTTAGAAAAAACTGCTGCACTGACGATTGATATTGGTAACAAAGACCAATATAGAACAGAACAAGAAGAAGGTTCTGAAAAAGGTTTTCTAACCATCTTTTTATTAGGATTTGTAGGAGGGTTAATTGCTTTATTAACACCTTGTGTCTTTCCTATGATTCCGTTAACCGTTTCATTTTTTACAAAAGGGGCTAAAAACAAGAAAAAAGGAATGGTCAACGCTATTTTATATGGCCTTTTTATTTTTGCAATTTACTTATTGCTTAGTTTACCTTTTCATTTACTAGACTCATTAGACCCTGAAATACTTAATAATATATCAACTAACACTACATTGAATATTATCTTTTTTGTGATATTCATGGTGTTTGCTTTTTCTTTCTTTGGTTTTTATGAAATTACCCTACCAAACTCTTGGAGCTCAAAAATGGATAGTAAAGCTTCAAGTATTGGAGGTATTATTGGCATATTTTTTATGGCATTAACACTTGCCATTGTTTCATTTTCTTGTACAGGACCTATTTTGGGTTCTTTGTTAGGAGGTTCATTGACGAGTGACGGAGGCGCAATGCAACTTACCTTTGGTATGGGAGGTTTTGGACTGGCATTAGCCTTACCATTTGCACTTTTTGCGTTATTTCCAAATTGGTTAAACTCATTACCAAAAAGTGGAGGATGGCTTAATACGGTTAAAGTAGTATTAGGCTTTATTGAATTAGGATTAGCATTTAAATTCCTTTCAAATGCTGATTTGGTAGAACATTGGGGACTTTTAAAACGTGAAATATTTATTGCTATCTGGATACTGTGTGCCTTGGGAATGGCATTATATCTTTTTGGTTTTATTCGCTTTCCGCATGATGGGCCTAAAAAGAAGAGACCAGCTATTGGTAATATTTTAGTTGGCGTAGTAACTTTTGCTTTTATGCTTTACTTAATTCCGGGTTTAACAAACTCTAGTTATGCCAATCTTAAACTATTAAGTGGATTCCCGCCACCACTATTTTATAGTGTTTATGATAAAGATACAGAAGCACCTTTGGGTCTTGAAGCTTATAAAGATTTAGACGAAGGTCTAGCTGTTGCAAAAGCTTCTGGAAAACCAATTATGATAGATTTTACGGGTTGGGCATGTGTAAATTGCCGAAAAATGGAGGAACAAGTGTGGAGCCGTCAAGATATTTTTGAAACTATAAATGAAGATTATGTTTTGATTTCATTATATGTTGATGACAGAAAGGAACTACCCGATGACCAAAAATTTAATTTTTTAAAACCAAGTGGAGGCGTAAAAAAGATTAAAACAATAGGGGATAAGTGGGCAACGTTCCAAACAGTTAATTTTAGAAATAACTCACAGCCATATTATATTTTAATGGATTCTAACTTTAATCTATTAAATAAACCTGTTGGTTATACACCTAATGCAGATGAATATCTATATTGGCTTGAAGAAGGGCTTAAAAACTTCTCTGGAGAAACTGAATCAAAATAGAGATAAAAGAAAAGCGTCCCGACCTTTCGGCGGGACGCTAATAACAAACCTAACTTAGTAAATTTTAATATAGTAACGATTCTAATTTTTTATCCCCACAAAAAATTATAATGCAGTTACATATTCACTAATACACTTCCAAAGATATGACTTGTTTGTACGTAAAACCATACGTGCATACACGTATTTTTTTCAATTTTTTTTTTATTTAAAAGAAATATAGGTATTGCCTAAGTGGCATTATTCATTTAGTTTTACAGAAATGACCCAAACAATAAACAAAATTGCGGTTTTAACAAGCGGAGGTGATGCACCTGGCATGAATGCAGCTATACGAGCTGTAGTACGAGCTTGCGCTTTTCATAAATTAGATTGTGTAGGTATTTTTAGAGGGTATGAAGGTCTAATTGAAGGAGATTTTAAACCGTTAGGGCCTCGTTCTGTAAAAAACATTATTAATAAAGGAGGAACCTTTTTAAAGTCTGCTCGATCTCAGGAGTTTAGAACCAAAGAAGGCAGAAAAAAAGCTTTTGAGCAGTTAAAAAAAGAAAATATTGACGCCTTAGTAGCTATTGGAGGAGACGGCACCTTTACCGGAGCATCCATTTTTACAGAAGAATTTAACTTTCCAATCGTAGGGCTTCCAGGTACTATAGACAACGACATATATGGCACCGATGTAACTATTGGTTATGACACCGCATTAAATACCGTAGTTGAAGCCATTGATAAGATTAGAGATACCGCAAATTCTCATAACCGCCTTTTTTTAGTGGAAGTGATGGGTAGAAATGCAGGAAGCATTGCTTTAAATGCAGGTATTGGAGCCGGCGCTGAAGAAATATTGATACCTGAAGAAAATTTAGGTCAAGATAGATTAATAGAATCACTTAAACGAAGTAAGAAGTCAGGTAAAACTTCAAGTATTATTGTAGTCTCTGAAGGGGATCAAATAGGAAAAAATATTTTTAAACTCGCTGGTTATATTGAAGAGAACCTCAATGAATATGAAGTACGGGTAACGGTGTTAGGCCACATTCAGCGTGGAGGAGCACCTAGTTGTTACGATCGCGTCTTGGCAAGTAGGTTAGGAGTTAGCGCTGTAGATACTTTATTAGATGGTAAAAGCAATATTATGATTGGTATTTCGCACAACCAAATTACTACCGTCCCTTTTTCTGAAGCTATTAAAAGTAGTAACGATCTCGATTTAGAATTGGTTCGAGTGGCGGATATTACTTCGATTTAATTTTAGTACCTTATTAATTGAGTGAATCTTTTAAAAGATAATAAAGAATATGACAAAAATTGCAATAAATGGTTTTGGACGCATAGGAAGAATCGCTTTCCGCATCGCTTCCCAACGTGATGATATAGAGATAGTAGCAGTAAATGACTTGGTGGATATTGAGCATTTGGCTTATTTGCTAGAATTTGATTCCATTCACGGCAGATTTCCAGGTTCTATTTCTGTAGAAAACAATAGCCTCATTGTAAATGGAAGGAAAATTCGTGTTACTGCTGAAAAAAAACCGGAAAACCTAAAATGGGACGAAGTTGGAGCTGAAATTGTAATTGATTGTACAGGTGTTTTTAAAGAAAAAGATAAAGCGGAAGCACATCTCAAAGCTGGAGCTAGAAAAGTGGTTATATCAGCACCTTCAAAATCAGTTCCGATGTTTGTGATGGGTGTAAATCACATCGATATAAAACCCGAAGATACTATTGTTTCCAATGCATCGTGTACAACTAATTGTTTGGCGCCAATGGCAAAACTTATTAATGATAAATTGGGTATTGTAGAAGGGTTGATGACAACCGTTCATTCCACGACCGCTACACAATCTACAGTCGATCAACCTTCAAAAAAGAACTATCGCGTAGGTAGAAGTGCCTTACGAAACATTATACCAACCACTACTGGAGCTGCAGTGGCTGTAACAAAAGTAATCCCAGATTTAGAAGGAAAATTGACGGGAATGGCTTTTCGAGTGCCTACAGCAGATGTTTCGGTAGTAGATTTAACGGTACGAACCAAAAAAAGCGCTACGTATAATGAAGTAAAAGCACTCTTTAAAGAAGCTTCAGAAAGCGACTATAAAGGCGTAATTGGTTATACGGAAAAACAAGTTGTTTCGCAGGACTTTGTAAGCGATCCAAGAACGTCTATTTTTGATGCAGAGGCAGGAATTGCCCTTAATGACAATTTCTTTAAGCTAATAGCTTGGTATGATAATGAATATGCTTATTCAGCGAAGTTAATTGAACTTACCGCTCACGTTGCAACACTTTAGGTATGGTTTTAATAGCTGATGGTGGTTCAACAAAATGCGATTGGATTCTTTTGAATAAGGATGATGATGTTATTCAAAAAACACGTACGTTAGGATTAAACCCTACAGTGGTTTCTCAAGAAGAAATAACCAAACGGATTCAAGGCAATGAAACCTTATTGGATATTTTTGATACTGTAAAAACAGTTGATTTTTATGGAGCTGGTTGTGGTACAGAAACCCCAAGAAAGCTTTTACAAGAAGTGTTGGAACGACTATTTCCTACTGCAAAGATTACCTTATATGAAGATATAGCGGCTGCTGTTTATGCAACCACTACAGAACCTGGAGTTGTAAGCATTTTAGGTACTGGAAGTAATTGTTGCTATTTTGATGGCGCGACAATTCATTCAGGAGTGCCATCATTGGGTTATTCGGTAATGGATGATGCGAGTGGTAACTATTTCGGAAAACAATTATTACGAGATTATTTTTATAAAAAAATGCCGCCTAAAGTTGCTTCAGAATTTGAAGAAAAATATGACTTAAATCCAGATACCATAAAAGTAAACTTATATAAAAAATCAAATCCCAACGCTTATTTAGCTTCTTTTGCCGAATTTTTCTTTCTTTGTAAGCGAGATGATCATTATTTCAACCAGTTAATAAAAACAGGAATAGCACTGTTTATTGAAAATCAGGTGCTTATTTATAAAGAGGCAAAGCAAGTTCCAATTCATTTTGTAGGGTCTATTGCTCATTTTTCAAAAGAAGTGATAAGTGAATGCCTAGAAGAGTATAATTTGCAACCTGGAAATTTTATTAAAAGACCCATTGATGGGTTGATTACTTATTATAAAACTAAGGAGTTATAAGAATGAGTTTACCTAAAATAAACCCTACACAAACAAAAGCTTGGAGTGCCTTAAAAACACATTTTTCAGAAATGAAAGATGTGAATATGCAAGACTTGTTTGCAGGAGATACAACTCGTTCTAAAGAATTTTCAATCGAATGGAATGACTTTTATATTGATTATTCCAAAAACCGAATTACAGATACCACAAAATCATTATTGATCGACTTAGCAAAAGAAGTTAGGTTAGAAGAAGCAATTGAAGCTCAGTTTAAAGGCACCAAAATAAACGAAACTGAAGATAGAGCCGTTTTACATACTGCCTTGCGTGATTTTACTGAGATGAAACCAGAAGTTAAAGAAACACTTCAGAGAATGAAGCTTTTTTCAGAAGCTGTAATTTCTGGAGCTTGGAAAGGCTGTACCGGCAAACCAATTACCGATGTGGTAAACATTGGCGTGGGCGGAAGCGATTTAGGTCCTAAAATGGTAACCGAAGCGTTACACTTTTATAAAAACCATGTAAACGTTCATTTTGTTTCCAATGTTGATGGAGATCATGTTATGGAAACTATAAATGACTTAAACCCTGAAACTACATTGTTTATTGTGGTTTCAAAAAGCTTTACGACTCTTGAAACCTTAACCAATGCCAATACGATTCGTAATTGGTTTTTAGAAAAACATTCAGAAGTAGCTATTGAAGATCATTTTGTAGCAGTTTCTACAAATACAGAAGCGGTTCTTGACTTTGGTATTGCTTCAAAAAATATATTTCCAATGTGGGATTGGGTTGGAGGTCGTTTCTCACTCTGGAGTGCCGTGGGTCTTTCAATCTGCTGCGCCGTTGGTTATGACAATTTTGAAGAATTATTGAAAGGTGCTCACAAAATGGATACTCATTTTCAATCTTCAGTCTTAGATGAAAATATTCCTGTAATTCTTGCTATGCTTTCTATTTGGAACGCTAACTTTTTTGAAGCTGAAAGTGAAGCAGTAATTCCATATTCAGAATATTTAAGCAAACTGGTTACGTATTTACAACAGGCTGTTATGGAAAGTAACGGAAAAGGCACAGATCGAAACGGTAACAAAGTAGATTATACCACGGGAACAATTGTTTGGGGTGATACTGGTACGAATGCACAGCACGCTTTTTTCCAGTTAATTCATCAAGGAAAACGACTAATCCCGGTAGATTTTATTGCTTTTAAAGAATCGTTACACGGAAATAAAGAACACCATAGAAAACTAATTTCAAACTGTTTTGCACAATCTGAATCCTTGCTACAAGGCACGTTTGATAAAAATATTGAAAATCCATTCAGACAATTTGAAGGAAATAAACCTTCAAATACTATCCTTATTGAAAAATTGACACCGCATAGCTTAGGAAGCTTATTAGCTATGTACGAGCACAAATTATTTGTACAGGGTGTGGTTTGGAATATTTTCAGTTACGATCAATGGGGCGTAGAACTAGGGAAAACCGTTGCAAAAAATGTAATGGAAGCAATTAAAACCAAGGATTACTCGTTAATAAACAACCAGTCAACCAAGGATTTGCTTTCTAAAGTTTCTAAATAGTTTTATCTATGATGATAAGGCTCATTTTTAAGTATAGTGTAACCTCTGTATAGTTGTTCTATAAAAAATACGCGAACCATTTGGTGTGAAAAAGTCATTTTAGATAGTGATATTTTGCCATTGGCTCGTTCGTAAATTTCATCGCTAAAGCCATACGGGCCTCCAATAACAAATACTAAGTTTTTTAATCCGCTGTTCATTTTTTTCTGAAGAAACTGCGAAAAACCTACCGAGCTAAATTGTTTCCCGTTTTCATCTAAAAGAATAAGCGTATCTGCGTTTTGGAGCCGTTTTAAAATTGCTTCGCCTTCGGCTTGTTTCTGTAAGGTTTCAGAAAGGTTTTTAACGTTTTTAATATCAGGAATGAGTTCAAAAGAAAACGGGACGTAGTGTTTTAACCGCTTTGAATATGCTGCGATTAAAGTTTGTAGGTTTTTATCATCGGTCTTCCCTATGACCAACAAGGTAATTTTCATGAGTATTTATCCTTTTTTGTAAGTAACAAGACCAATTTCTTCAGCTTTACCACGTAATTGTTCTTTCCCCATATCCTGCTTGGTCACTCCTTTGGGTAATTTATAAGCAATATTTGCAAATTCTTTTGATGCCAATATCTTTACATCTAGTTCATTACAGATAGATTGTATACGGGCGGTTGTGTTAAGTACATCACCCGAAAAGGCAATATCTCGTTTAATTGCCCCAATTTCACCTACCATTACAGGACCAAAGTGGTATCCTACTTTAAATTCGGGTACAATACCATATTTTTTCAAGTATTTATAAGACTTTCTTTTAATAATGCGTTGCATAGAAAAGTAACATTGTATAGCATTTCCTCGCTTTAGACCTTGTTTCATTTTCCATGAAACCACAACTTCGTCCCCAACATATTGATAAACATCACCCCGAGTTTGCACAATAGCAGGAGCAATATGCCTAAAAAAGTCTTTCAGAAAATTAAAGTATTTTTCTTCTCCTAAAGTTTCGGCAATACCAGTGGCGTTTTTAATATCAGCAAACATAAAAATGCGCCGTTCGTGTTTGGGATGAAAATAGCGCCCCATTAAATAATCTGGAAATACACCAGGACCATATTTATCGTTTACTATTAAAACAATCAAAGTGACAATAACAATAAATAACCAAACGATGAAGTTTTTAAGGAACAACCACGTACTAAAAAATATTTGTGTCGCTACTAACACATCGGGGTGATAAAAAGGTACACCTAAATTTTGACTGTTAAAATATAACGCACCGATAGTACTAATTAAAAGCGCTCCGACAATATAGGTGCCAACTATGTATAGTAAAGCTTTCCAAAACACGTGCCTTCTAAGCCATTGTTCCATTAGATTAATAGTAAATAAACCACCAATTAGCCCAGCACTGACGCCAACAATTAAATTAGCTGTAAAAGAAGATTCAAAATCAAAGGCCGAACTTAAAATCCCTTCACTTTTTAATGTGAAATATTCATAAAAAAATAGAGTATTCGAGATGAAAACCCATGAAATAAGTATCCAAAAGGCGCGTTTTGTGTAAAACCACAATTGCCGGGAGTTGTATCGACTTAATTTAAAATCCATTAACAATTTTTGTATTTGTCGTGCAATCCTTTTCCTTCGATTATCATATGGGTTATTTTTTCTAAACGACTTTCTTTGGTAGCCTCTCTTTTAGCTTCTGAAATATGATTGGCATATTCACGCTGTTTTCCTGGTGTTAGTTTTTTAAATGCTGAAGCTAGCTTTTTATTAGCATTAAAAGCTTTTTCAAGCGTTGGAGGTATAGTTACACTTTTTTTACGTTGCGGTTTCAGCTCTTTACCTGCAATACAGTTTTCAATGGCTTCTTGGGTGTATTTTAAAATTAGATTAGACTCAATAGGATCACCCTCTTCAAAACGCCATTGCCGCAGTGCTTTGGTAATGCCTTCTTGTGCATTTACCAATTTGTCCTCTTTGTTCTTTAAAAAAACACCCTGGTGAAACCAGATGGCATAATGATTTTTAAATCCGGCTAATCCTATTACCAACTTACCATTAAGCGTATAAGTAGGCGCTCCCCACTTTACTTCTTCGGTAAGTTCTGTTTTCTGAAAAATGCTTCTGAGTTTTGATAATTCATCACTCCATTTTTCATGCTTTTCAATGTATGCGGTTACTTTTTCTGAAGTGTCCATAATTAAATTAGTTGTTACTCTTAAATCGAAGATACTATTTTTCCGAAGCTATTTTTCTAAAGAAACATTAAAATTAAACATGCTACAGTTGAGAATACAGATTATACAGTTCGGTTTCTTTTTTTCTGAAATAGTTTAAATCTTATTCATTTTTGTGGGGTAATATAAAACGAACTACCCATGAAACTTCAAAATACTATAAATTTAAAATTTGCCATCATATTTTTCTTTCTTTCTTTTTCTGCAAGTAGTCAAATTATAGTTTCAGGCATTATTACTCAAAAAAATGGAACACCCATTCCTGGGGCAAATGTATATCTTGAAGGAACGTATGATGGAACTACAACTGATGATAACGGCAATTTTTTGTTTACAACTTCAGAAACCAAAGAACAAACCTTAGTAGTTTCGTTTGTTTCTTTTGAAACATTTAGAGTCACAAAATTAGTAACTGAAATGCAAAACATAACCATCAAGCTTCGTGAAGATGTAAGCTCGTTGGACACCGTTGTTATTTCTGCCGGAACTTTTGAAGCAGGCGATAATAGTAAGGTATCAGTTTTAAAACCATTGGATGTAGTTACCACCGCCAGTGCATTGGGTGATTTTGTGGGAGCATTACAAACTTTGCCAGGAACCACAACTGTTGCTGAAGATGGCCGACTGTTTGTACGTGGGGGAGATGCAGGTGAAACTCAAATTTTTATAGATGGCATTCGTGTATTTACGCCTTATACGCCTAGTACTAATAACATTCCAACTCGAGGGCGGTATAGTCCTTTTCTATTTGATGGGATAACTTTTTCTACTGGTGGGTATTCTGCGGAGTATGGGCAAGCGCTGTCTTCTGTATTATTGTTAAATACGGTTGATTTTCCAGATCAAGAAAAAACCGAAATATCTATTATGAGTGTAGGTGGTGGATTGGGTAACACTCAAATTTGGGGCAATAATTCGTTAAGTGTAAATGCGAGTTACATTAATTTAGCACCGTATAATGAATTATTCCCAGGAAGAAACGATTGGCAAAAACCTTTTGAAACATTTGCAGGGGAGTCTGTTTATCGACACGAATTTGAAAGCGGACTATTGAAAATTTATGGAGCGTATGATGCTACCGAATTTCAATTAACACAAGAAGATATTAACCAGCCTGAAGGAGTGAATTTTAAGCTAAATAACCAAAATATATATACCAATGCCAGTTATTCCGGTAGGTTAAAAAACAAATGGAAACTGAAAACAGGAGCTAGCTTTACACTTTCAAAGACAGATGTTAATGTTATTGAAGATAATATTGATGATACTGAGAAATCTGTTCATCTAAAATTGAAACTACAGAAAAACTTTAGTAATCGATTTAAAATGAGTTATGGAGTAGAACAGTTTTTGACCGATTTTGATGAAGATTTTAAAAATGAATCTTTTAATGCCAATTACGGTTTCAACAATAACATTTCCTCAGCCTTTACCGAAGCTGACGTTATTTTCTCGAAAAAGTTTGCTGTAAAATTAGGGTTACGAGGTGAGTATAGTCAGCTTTTTGATGCGATAACTCTTTCCCCACGAGCTTCGTTAGCGTATAAAGTGAGTAAAAACAGCCAACTTTCATTAGCATATGGCGATTTTTATCAACAGCCACTTAATGAATATTTAAAATTTCAGCAGGACTTGGAAGCCCAAAAAGCTCAGCATTACATATTAAATTACCAATACACCGCCAATAACCGAATTTTTAGGGCTGAACTGTACCGAAAAAAGTATGATAATTTGATAACCTACAATTCAGAATTTCCCACATTTGACACCAATTTTAATACTAATGGAGACGGCTTTGCTCAAGGAATTGATCTATTTTGGAGAGATAATGAAAGCCTTAAAAGTATGGATTATTGGGTGAGTTATTCGTATTTAGATACTGAAAGGAAGTATAAAAACTACCCTGTTGCCGCCACGCCCAATTTTGCAAATACGCATAATCTTTCGGTAGTGGGTAAATATTGGATTGAAGACTGGAAAAGCCAAGTGGGCTTTAGTTATCAATACGGAAGTGGTCGAACCTATACCAATCCAAATAGAACCGGATTTCTTCAGAATAAAACTAAGGATTATAACAGTATTAGTTTAAATTGGGCGTATTTATTGTCGCAACAAAAGATATTGTATTTTTCGGTAAACAATGTGTTGGGTTTTACCAATGTTAACGGTTATCAATATGCCGATACGCCAACTGTAAATGGTGATTTTGCAAGAAGGACATTGCGACCAGCGACAGATCAATTTTTCTTTGTAGGCTTTTTCTGGACCATTAGCGATGATGGGGAGGATAATCAGTTGGATAATTTGTAGCTGCTGCATCTCGATACAATCCCGATATACATCAGGATCACTCGACGACCAGGTTACAGATAAAAAAAGTGTTCTTAAGGGCGTTTGAGTGAAACTTTAAATGCGTGAGCATCTGGGTTTTTGTATCGAAAATACAGTTCAACCTTAAAAAGAAACAATTCAGTAAAACAAATTTTATAAAACCCTTTTTCTAAAGGATATTTGAATAACAATTTAAAAATAAATAAACCATGCAAACAATACTCTCAACTTTAGTACTCGTTTTTAGTTCTATTATTCTACAAGCACAGAACACTGTTACCGTAACTATGACCGATTTTGACAATGATAAAGGCACTGCTTTGGTAGGGCTATATGATTCCGATACTGATTTTTTAGAGAATGAATTCATGTCACGCACTGCTAAAATTGAAAACCAAACAGCAACAGTGATTTTTACCGATGTTCCTGATGGCGTATATGCCGTTTCTTGCTTTCACGATGAAGACGATAACAAAAAACTTAATATGTTTATGGGGATGATGCCTACCGAAGATTATGGAACTTCTAACAATGCGCCGGCCAACTTTGGACCGCCTAAATGGAAAGACGCCAAGTTTGAGATTAAAAATAGTGAAACAAAGTCTTTTGAAATTAACCTATAACTTAAAACCTAAAAAGTATGTTAGGTATCTTACTATCAAAACACAGAAAGCCAAAGACCATAAAAGTAATACTATTAGTTAGCTCAATTTTATTAATAGGAGGTATTTTATTATTAATAAATTAAAAAAGATAAAAATGAATAAACTACTTATACTTGCATTAGTACTTACTTCGGCAATAGGTTTTAGTCAAACAAAATATGAAAACGGTATGCAAAAAGCCTTCGAGCTTTGGCAAGCCGAAAAACCTTGGGAGGCTGCTAATCTCTTTGAGCGAATTACCCAAGCAGAGGCTGAAAAATGGTTGCCACCTTATTATGTGGCACAGATTAATCTAATCAACAGTTTTGGCGAAACGGATAAAACTAAATTAACGGCACAATTGGAAAAAGCACAGGACTTTATAAACCAAGCCAAAACAAATTCAAAAGAAAACCCCGAAATTCTCATATTGGAAGCGCAATGGTATACTGCTTGGATTGCCTTTGATGGTCAACAATACGGTATGAAGTATTCTGGAAAAGTACAACAACTGTATCAAAAAGCTTTACAATTAGCTCCTAATAACCCTCGAGTTATTCTAAGTAAAGCCGAATGGGATATAGGCAGCGCAACCTATTTTAAACAGTCTGTAGAGCCCTACTGTAAGGATATTCAACGCGCCATTGAACTTTTCGTTACCTTTAAACCTGAAGGCGATTTTTACCCAATCTATGGAGAAGAACACGCAAAAAAGATTTTTGAAACTAACTGTAAACAAGAATAATGATTCAATTTTTTAAAGAACTGGGTAAGGCATTTTTTGTTGGTTCTCTCATATTTTTGGTGTTAGGACTCATACAATTTGCAACAGGGAACACCATTGGAACCGGAACAGAACTCCTACGTCGGTTTTTATACAACCAGTTTTATTCGGTTACCTTGTATATGGCAAACGCCTATGTGATCATGTATTTTCTTGAAAAGTTTAAAGGTGCTTTGTATTCTCGAAAAATACTGTGGAAAGCTGTTTTATCAAATATTGTTGTTACTATGGCTACCTTGTTTTTAATTCATTTTATAATAAGTGTGATTATAAAGGGAAATACAATACCTGATTTTATAGCAGCACAAAACTTTGATTTTTATAAGGTTTCATTAATTATTTCTATTGTAGTATTGATCATATTTTATGGTTTCTTTTATTACAAGAATACGCAAGAAAAAAGGGTAAAAGAACAGAAAATAATTGCCGGTGCTGCGTCGGCACAGTTCGATGCGTTAAAAAACCAGTTAGACCCACATTTTTTGTTCAATAGCTTGAATGTATTGACTAGTTTAATTGAGGAAAACCCAGAAGCTGCTACCCGATTTACAACATCGCTTTCAAAAGTGTATCGATATGTTTTAGAACAGAAAAATAAACAATTGGTAACGATTGAAGAAGAGCTAAAATTTGCCCAATTGTACATATCATTATTAAAAATGCGATTTGAAGAAAGCATCGTATTTACAGTTCCCTCTAAATTAAGCAATCCGGAAGCGAAGGTAGTGCCACTATCACTGCAATTACTGCTTGAAAATGCAGTAAAACACAACCAAGTAACCCCTTCAAAAAAACTACATATTGCTATAACTGAAGATAATGGAAACTTACTTATAACAAATAATTATCAACCTAAACAAGTAGTAAAGGAAAGTAGTGGAGTAGGGCTTAAAAACATAAGGCAACGCTATGGATTGTTGACTAATAGACCAGTTAAAATTCAACAAGATTCTAAGAAATTCAGAATTTCCATACCTCTTTTAACACAACAGACGATGACTATATCCTCCCAAGAAACCTATATCTCCGAAAAAAAATACGCTAGAGCAAAAGAACGGGTACAGAAACTAAAAGGTTTTTATGGAAACTTGGGGATGTATCTAGTTTTTATACCGGTATTCATTTGGCTCAATTATAAATCGGGAACAGGCTTCCCTTGGGCTATTTTCCCAATAGCCGGTTGGGGAATGGGTGTTTTGGCCCACGCTGCAGAAACGTTTAATTATAATCCTTTCTTCGGAAAAGATTGGGAAAAAAGAAAAATTAAGGAGTTGATGGAAGAAGATGATTAATAGATGACAACTCAGTCAATATATGTTACAATCTAGTAACCTTTCTTTTAAAAATGAAACTGATTGAAATACCTTTATTAAAAATAAAATACAACACATCATGAATACCGATAGAGATACAGAAAGGGATAACAAGTACTTACGTGCTAAAGAACGCATGGAGCATATAAAAAAATTCTATACCAGTTTATTCTTTTACATTGTATTCATTCTTTTTCTTGCTGGGCTTAATTATTATACCAACGAATTACGCTACCCTTGGTTTTTATGGGCAGCATTGGGATGGGGTATAGGCATTGTGTTTCAGGCTGCAAAAGCTTTTAAGTTTAATTCATTCTTAGGAAAAGACTGGGAAGAGCGCAAAATGAAACAGTTTATGGAAGAAGATGAAAAAAACAGCAAAGACCTTTGGAAATAAATTTAATTATGAAAAATTATACAGAAACCGCATATCATCGTGCTCAGAAAAAAGTCGATAGCATCAAAGTATTTTACAATCACATTATTGTTTATCTACTCATTAATATCGCCTCTATTTTAATATGGTTTTTTGTAATTAGAGGCTTTTACGCAACTATTGAAAATCAAGGATTTAAAAATTGGATAGACGCAAATTTTTTATTCTTCTCAATAGTATGGACCATTATTTTGATTTTCCACGGTTTAAAAGTATTCAAAGGTGACAAATTTAAAGCCTTTAAAATTTCAGTTTTTAAAAAATGGGAAGAACGCAAGATTAAAGAGTTCATGGAAGCGGAAGAAAAACTAAAAAGATTTTAAAGATGGAGTTTGAAAAAAAATCTAAATACGAACGCGCCAAAAAAAGAGTAGAAGATATAAAGGGCTTTTATACACATTTAAGTATTTATTTTGTAATTAATGGGTTAATGCTTTTAGCGGCACTTGGTATTTTTGAAGGTACTTTTTTACCCATTCAGTTTCCAGATTGGTCCTATTTTACCACACCAATTTTTTGGGGAATTGCAATTTTTATTCATTGGGTTTATGTTTTTAAATCAAAACTCATGCCCTTTAGAGGCTAGGAAGAGCGAAAAATCAAACAGTTTATGGAAGAGGAAGAAAAAGAATTTCAAGAGCACAATTCATAAAATTAAAACATTTAACAATTACTTTGTTTATTGTTGTGTTTGACTTAAAAAAAACAAATGAAAAGAACACTTGAAGAACAGCGAATTGAATTTTCCAATCAAAAATTTCTTGCGACACCTTTAGCTGGATTAATTGTTTGGTCTATTATTGGGGTTACAGGTTTTTTTTTCTCGGATTTTATAACAGTTTGGACCATTTTTATTGGAACAGGAAGCATTGTATACCTAGGTTTATTTCTTTCAAAATTCACGGGTGAAAATTTCTTAGATAAAAATAAACCGAAAAACGAGTTTGATACACTTTTCCTTTTTACCGCTGGACAAGCCATTATGGTTTACTCGATAGCTATACCATTTTTCCTTATTGACTATTCTTCTCTTCCAATGACTGTTGGTATTTTAACTGGATTAATGTGGTTGCCATTTTCTTGGATAATAAAACATTGGGTTGGTATTTTTCATACAATAATTAGAACTGTATTAATTGTAGCCCTTTGGTATCTAGTACCAGAATATAGATTTATAGCAATACCATTCTCAATTGTTTTTATATACATAATAACATTGTTGATTCTCAAAACAAGAAAAAGAAATTAAATGACACATCAATATCTAATATAACAAATTCGGATTGAAATGTTAATTTGAAAAGAAATACAAAAAATAAACATATAACTATTGAAAAGTTAAATGTTGGGAAGCCCCGTATAATCTATAATTAACACCGTTATGTAACATAATTAAATTTTCAGCAACTAATAGGAAATAATAAAACAATGAAAGCACACGAAATAGACTATACCATTTACGGCGAAGAAATGCAGTATGTGGAAATTGAACTAGATCCCAACGAAGGCGTTGTTGCCGAAGCAGGAAGCTTTATGATGATGGACAACGGAATTAAAATGGAAACTATTTTTGGCGACGGGTCTAAAAATGATAAAGGATTATTAGGGAAAGTTTTTGGAGCCGGTAAACGATTGTTAACAGGTGAGAGTTTATTTATGACGGCTTTTTACAATACCGTTTCCGGAAAAAAACGAGTGAGTTTTGCTTCTCCGTATCCTGGGAAAATAATTGCTATTGATCTTGAAAAATTCAACGGAAAATTTATTTGCCAAAAAGATGCTTTTCTCTGTGCGGCAAAAGGGGTTTCTATCGGAATTGAATTTTCCAAGAAATTGGGTCGTGGTTTTTTTGGTGGTGAAGGCTTTATTATGCAAAAACTCGAAGGTTTTGGAAAAGCCTTTGTTCACGCTGGCGGGACAACAGCTGTAAAAGAACTTGCTCCCGGTGAAAAGCTAAAAGTAGATACGGGTTGCATTATTGGTTTTGATCAAACGGTAGATTACGATATTGAATTTGTAGGCGGGATAAAAAATACCATCTTTGGCGGGGAGGGACTATTTTTTGCAACCTTAACAGGCCCTGGAACCGTCTATATACAATCCTTACCTTTTAGCCGTTTGGCAGGCCGAGTTTGGTCAGCTGCTCCAAAAGGGGGTGGAAAAGATAAAGGCGAAGGCAGTGTACTTGGGGGATTAGGAAACTTACTAGATGGTGATAACCGATTTTAACATCTTTTAGTTATCAACAAAAGGAATAAAATTGAAATATTTTTGTTATATTTAAACAACTAACCAAATAAAACTTTTGCTTATAGATACACTTCTACTTAACCTATTTTAAATTTAGTTTAACGATGGCTAGAGCAATGTTTGATTACACCAAAGCGGTGCTTGCAAAAGTGAGTTTTGATGCGAATTTGTTCTGTAAAGAGTTGAAAAAGGCGATGGATAGGCTTCTTCCTTACGAAATTGAGGAATTGAAAGCCTGGGTAGATGCTCTTATTAAACAGAACCCCCAATTAAATCAATGTCTAATTTTATTAAACCCATAAAAATAAACGTCCAGTAATTTTCACTGGACGTTTGTTTTTTTTACTTTTTCAAAGGGTCTATTATTTTAACGTCTTGAAAGGCTATTGCACCCCGTACAACTCCTGAAATAACATCATGTAAGACTTCTATTATTTGAAGTTTCAATTCGCTCTTACTGTAAATTAAGCTAACTTCTCTAGCGGGTGAAGGTTCATTAAAATAGCGAAGGTTCTCTTGTTGTTTTTCTGAAATATCTAAGGTATGTAAATAAGGAAGGAGGGTCATACCTAATCCTTCATTGGAAAGCTTAATTAGCGTTTCAAAGCTGCCACTTTCTAATTGAAACTTGTCATTACCACTAAGTTTTGAGGATTTACAGAGGTTTATTACTCCATCCCGAAAGCAATGACCATCTTCCAATAAGAGAATATCGTCCAGTTCTAAATCGGTGCTATCTATTTTTTCTTTTTTTGATAGCCTATGATTAGAAGGGATATATCCTACAAAAGGCTCATAATATAATGCTCGTTCTTTTATTCGTTCTATATGTAAAGGGGTTGCAGCAATTGCGGCATCTATGTGACCATCTTGAAGTTTTGCAATAATTTCAGGAGTCGTAAGTTCTTCAATTTTAAGTTGAACTTTAGGGTACTTACTAGTAAATGCTTTTAAAAACATAGGCAGTAGCGTAGGTGTGATGGTAGGGATGATACCTAACTTAAACTCACCTCCAATAAATCCTTTTTCTTGATCTACTACGTCTTGCATACGTTCAGACTCATTAACAATATTACGAGCTTGAGTAACAATTTTTTGACCCACAGCTGTCAATTCAATAGGTTTTTTGCTACGATCAAAAATTAGAATGTCAAGCTCTTCTTCCAGCTTTTGTATTTGCATGCTCAAAGTAGGCTGGGTAACAAACGTTTTCTGTGCTGCTTTCGTAAAATTTTGGTGTTCAGCAACCGCAAGAACATATTTTAGTTGGGTAATGGTCATAGCTTGTATCTTTATTGCAAAGATACGATGTTATTGATAAAATCTATTAAAATTTTATTTTTTATGTTTTTTCTTATACAAAAAGCGCAATGAAGTTATTTATCATTGCGCTTTAGTGGATTTTTTAATAATACGAATGTTACATTCTAACCTCAAGCTTAACAGGTTCGTTCGTCACTTCAAACTTGGTATCGCTCCATAGTGGAGGTCCCATGCTCATTACGTTATTGCTAGCTCCATATGGTTCAGTTGGCATACCATTGGATTCAAAATCCATTTGTTTGTTTCCATTTTTGTCGTGAAACAATAAGATGGCGTAAGTTCCAGGTTGTATATCTTCAAAGGTTACGGTTGCTTTTCCATCCTTGATTTCGCCTTCTAACCCCACGAGCGGTTTTTTCATAAAAGAAGTTTCGTCATAGAGTCCAAATACAACATTCCCTTCCTCGCTTTGAACAGGGACGGTTACGGTAATGGATTTAGTTTCTGAAGTTGTTTCTACTTCCGTTTGAGCATTTAAAAATAAAGAAGTGAAAGCTAAGCTTAATGTTACAATGATCGTTTTCATAATACAGTATTTAGGTGGTTATTGTTTTCTTACTACAAAGATGGTAGGTTTTCTTGTTTCAGAATAAAGTAATCTACCCAACTGTATAATGTAGTGACTGAATTGTTACAAAAGCCCTTTTGCCTTAATTTCCAAATACTTATTGATGGTGTTAACCGTTAAATCTTCGGGTGCAGTTAGCACGGTTTGTATGCCGCGTTGTTGTAATTCACGTACCATCAACTTCTTGTCATATTGAAATTGTTGTGCTATAGTTTGGTCTATAATCTCGGGGATGGTTTCAGCATCTGTATCACTCAACGATTTCAGTTCGGTATTTTCAAAAAAGATGACTACCAGCACATGCTTTTTTGCAATGGCCTGCAAATAGGGAAGCTGCCGTTTTAAAGATGAAATATACTCAAAATTGGTGTATAACAACAACAAACTACGCTGCGTAATTTTTCTCCGTACCAAGGCTTGTAAAATCCCAAAATCGGAATCTTTAAAATTGGTATCTACATTATAGAGCGTTTCCAGAAGGGTGTTTAAATATGTTTTCTTGGCATTTGCAGGTAAAAAGGCACCTAATTTATTCGAAAAATCGGCCATACCCACTTTATCACCTTTTTTTAATGCGATATTACTGAAAGCCAATGAGCTGTTTATGGCATAATCAAGTAGTTTCAATTCGTTAAACGGCATTTTCATTACCCGGCTGGTATCAATAATGGAATAGATCGGTTGCATTTTTTCGTCTTGATACTGATTCACCATTAAATGCCCATGTTTTGCAGTCGCTTTCCAGTTTACAGTACGCACATCATCACCTATCACGTATTCTTTTATTTGTTCAAACTCCATGGTGTGACCAATACGGCGTATTTTCTTTAATCCAATTTGCCGTAAGCGGTTATCAATGGCTAGAAAGTCATATTTCTTCATCTGAATAAATGATGGATATACTTTCACCATTTGTTCATTATTAAAGGTATAACGGCGTCTTATGAGCCCGATGACCGAAGTTGCATAGCAATTTAAATTTCCAAAGCGGTATTCGCCACGTTCTACTGGACGCACTTGGTATTGTAAGGTATTTCTGTTTTTTCCGGACAGTGTAGTTTTTCTGAAAAAATCTCGTTTTTGAAACTGAATAGGCAATTCATCTACCAGAGCAACTTCAACAGTGAATGTATAGTCGTTTTTAAGCTGAACTTGCACATCATTCACATCGCTATTTGAAAACTTATCGGGCAAAATTCGTTCCCCTTTCAATCCTTTTTTGCTGTAAAGCATGCTGATTTCAAACAAGATGAAGACTAAAAAGACCAAAACTAAAATCCAAATGACACCATACAGTTCCGTAAACCAATACGATACCAAAAACAGCATCGAAAGGCTTGCCAGCACGTAAAAAAAACGTGGTGTGAGGTACAAGGATTTTATAAACTTGATCACTTTATCTAGGTATTTCTATAGATTGGGCAATCATATCGATCACGGTTTCAGGTGTCATGCCTTCCATTTCACGTTCTGGCGAAACGATAACTCTATGGCGAAGCACTGGTGCCAAAGCTCGTTTTGCATCTTCTGGGGTAACAAAATCACGCCCATTGATGGCTGCAAATGCTTTGGAAGCATTCATAATGGCCAACGAAGCCCGAGGCGAACCGCCCAGATACAAATGTGGATGGTTTCGAGTTTTATCGACAATTTGTGCGATGTAGGTGAAAATTTTATCTTCAATTAAAATATCTTGCACCTGACTTCTAAAGGTTTTTAAAGCTTCTGGTGTTAACACGCCTTCTATTTGATCTTGGGGTACAGCTAGCTTTCGGTCGTGATGCGTTTTTAAAATAGTTACTTCATCTTCAAGGTTTGGGTAGCCCACCTTTATCTTAAACAAAAAACGATCCAGCTGGGCTTCGGGTAGGGCATAGGTTCCTTCTTGTTCTATAGGGTTTTGGGTGGCGAGCACCATAAATGGATAATCCATAATGTATCGCGTGCCGTCCATTGTTATTTGACGTTCTTCCATTACTTCAAATAGTGCCGCTTGGGTTTTAGCTGGCGCACGGTTTATCTCGTCAATTAACACGATGTTTGAAAAAACGGGGCCTTTTTTAAATTCAAATTCTGAAGATTTCATATTTAAAACCGAAGTACCCAAGACATCACTTGGCATTAGATCTGGTGTAAACTGAATACGGTTAAAATCAGTTTTCAAAGTTTTGGCGAACAATTTTGCGGTGATGGTTTTGGCAATTCCGGGAACACCTTCTATAAGTACGTGGCCGTTTGCCAATAGGCTTACAATAAGCAATTCCACAAAATCCTGCTGACCAATTATAATTTTACCAAGTTGTTTCTTTATACTTTCAACGGCTTGTTGCAATTCCTGCAACGGAATTCTATTATTAAAATGAAGTTCGTCGTTATTATTTTCAGGGTTTTCCATTTGCTTTGGTTTTAAATACTTGTATGTCGTTGTATAGTTTTTGTAGCTCTTCTTTACTGGTGTCGTGCTGGTTGTTCACTTTATCGATAAAAGTAAATAGTTTTTTGGTGTCCTCAACGGTATTGCCCGTTTTACCGGCAACAGCAGTAAAAAAGCGACTGTTTTGTTGTTCGGTTGGTGTTCTTAGCTGAATACGGATGTATTCAAAAAAGAGAGCAACTTGTTTTTTTGCCACACTGTGATAGTCCTTTTTGTCCAAGTACATTCCCGAAATGGTCCGAGTATATTCGTAAGTTCTATTTTTGGGCGGTTGAACAATTGCAATGCTACGCTGTTTGCGTTTGCCTTCAAAAAGAACAAACAGCAAAACTCCAATAAGCAGCATATAATAGGCCCATTTTAGGTATTTATTACCTAATAAGATATGCAGAGGTGAAACGTTAACATGCTTTCCAGTTTTATACTGTTTGTCCCAAAATAGTTGTTGGTCGTTAGGAAGATAAGACAGCGCGCTTTTTGTGTAGTCTGCGTGATTTTTAGTTAAGAGAAAATAGTTAGAGAATGTTTCCGGTTGCAAATGCAGGTAAAAAGAACCTTTGCCAACTGGGGCTTTTATAAAATTAGGCAGCGAATCCTGTATATTTTTTTGATCATTAAATACTTCAGAAAAACCTAGAACGGTTTGATTTAGCGTATCAATTTTACTGAAGGTTTTTATAGCAAAATTCCGTTTAATGTGATACGGTTTTTGAGCTGCTAAATTTTTGTGGGTTAAATTTAAAAGCGGCTCAGACTTGATATTGCTTTTCAAATAATTTATCTGAGTTTTTACTTGTAAAGTATCCAAAAGGGTACTACCCATCGAATTGGCACTGATAAAAACAGTGTTTCCTTTTTCGGCCCATTGGTAAAGTTTATCCAGCTCGGCCTCGTCAAAACCAATGGAATTGTTTATAAATAGGTAGGTGCCTTCTAAGGTAGTGTCCTGTAAAACTTCGTATGGTGGACGGTCTATTTCGGTTAAGTTTTCGTTGAAGTTTTTCTCTAATATATCATACAACACAACCGTTCCTAGTGGAATTTCGTCTTGGTTATTATAACTAGGAAACCAACTTACCGGCGGCGGTTTGGTAGCCTCCATATATACCATTCCGGCCAGCAACAGCAGGAAAACACCCAAAAATATTTTTTGCAGCTTAGTCATGGAGGTTTGGTATTTGTTGTTCCAGTTCCTGGAAGGTTCGCTGGGCCTTTCGGTAATCAGTCTCAGTCACTGTAAAGTTTCCATACCAAATATAATCGTAGAGGTTGGTTGTTTTTTTAAACGGTAGGATAACTGTATCTGAAGTTATTTCAGCAATATAATCGGTATTGGTTTTATCGAATTCATAGTCTATTAATTCAGCATCGGTCAATTTTTTCAAAATCAATAAATAATAATAACGCACTGCCAAGCGGTAATTCTTGTTCTGCAATGCTTTTTCAATAAGCTCCCGAATGTTTTTAGAACGAATGATTTCTTCTTCTTCGGAAAAAAATACGTCGGGCTTTTCTTTACTTTTTAAGAAACTGGCACCTGGATTCAATTTAAAAAATAGCCAAACAATAAACGCTACGATCCCTCCAATAATGAGATACGGAAGCACTTTCAGTAAAAAAGCAAAGAATCCATTGTATTGCAGGTCACCTAAAAGCCAATTCCAAAAGCTGCTCCAAAGGTTGCCCAACCAGTTTTTAAATTGCTGCCACCAATTTTCTTCGGCGTTGTTTTCAGAATAATCAAAAGCGGGATCGCTTTTATATTTTTCGATGGTTTCTTCATCAACTTGTAGTGGGGAAATACGACTATCGGTATCATAGCGTACAGTTTCATGTTCTTCCACAGTTGTACTGTCCTGCGGAATTCCTTCAGCAAAACAAAAAAGAAAGAAGAATATAAAAACAAGTTTATGCATTAAAATCGTCGCGTTTACCAAGTGTTTCAATGGTTTCCATAGTTCCAGTAAAGTTTTTGCGTTCATTCAAATTAAAATAAACCAAAGCGGTACTGATGATAATTAAAGCATATAACAGATATTGACCAATCATTCCTAAAACGTTGAGGGCAACATACACCCAATCGAACATATCGGCTGGATTGGCAGTCGCTTCCTGGCTTACGGTAAAGATGTTGATAAACGAATAAATAATACCTGGCAGGCTAAAAATAATGGTGATAATATAATAAAGGATGAAAATCACGAGGTAGGTTGCAAACGTAATCCACCATTCGCCTTTAATAAGCTGAAAACTATAGCTAATGGAATCGGTTGTGTCTCGGTTTTCAAATACGTGAATGGCGTAGGTTGTGGACAATACTGTCCCAAAATAGATACCAGGAATCACACAAAACACAAAGCCAATTCCGCTAATCAATCCAACCAAAAAGCTTATCCCTAATAAACTCCAAAAGTTTTGGCGAACACCAGCGGTTACTTCTTCTTTAATGGCGTTTCCATCATTTTTTATATAAGATTTTATGTATTGTAAAACCGTACCGTACATTAAGGCGTAAAAGGCTACTCCAGAAATAAGCATTAAAAAAAATGCAAGGATTACATTGGTTCCAAATACCTCAGTAGATCCCCCGACCGCCAGAATATCAAAACTGCCCATAGTTACTTGCATATAATAGATATAGGCGAGTAAAACGATAAGTAGGGCAGGGCCGGCTATTTTTAAAAGTAACCCCATTAGGGTTTTCCCTTCCAAACGGACAAATTTAAAAGTGTCGGTCAAAATACTACCCAGCTCGCGCTGTTTTTTAAAGTTCACGTAATCGTTGTTCATTTTTTCGTTTTAATTTAATGGGGTAAATAACGTAATAGAAAATAATGAGGCTTAACGACCCGCCAATGATTAAAATGGCAAGCCAGTCGGGCATTTCGGTATGTCGGGTTACAAAGCCTTCCAAAAAGCCAGCAATGATAAAAAACGGAATGGTGCTTATCAAAATTTTCAACCCATCCTTGGCTCCTCTTACGAAGGATTGTAATCGGGTATAGGTTCCGGGGAACAGGATGCTATTGCCCATCACTAGCCCGGCACAAGCAGCAATGATAATTACCGATATTTCAATGGTTCCGTGAATCCAGATGGTACGGGCCGATTCCCAAAGTAGTCCTTGATCGTAAAAAAAGTATTGAAAAGAGCCCAGCATAACGGCGTTGCGCATCACAATAAATAAGGTGCCAAGGCTTAAAAAAACACCAAGAGAAAAGGCAAAAAGTGCCACCCGAATATTATTGATAGTAATACCCAGAAACATATCTGTGGATTCCATTTCTTTGTAAACGGCCATAGGGTCACCGTTTTCAATGTTTTCCAAGGTCATATTTACATATCCGTTGCCGAGGATAAGCCGTACAAAGTCTGAATCGGTTGCTGCAGAATACGCCCCGACAACCGCAAAAAGTGCAAAAGTTATAAAAGCGATTAATAACTGTTTGTGGTATTGTGCAAAAAAGAGCGGAAACTCTTTGGTGTAGAATGTAATAAAGCGTTTTCGCGACTCCCGTTTGGTTTTATATATTTTTTGATGCGCCAATACCGATAGGTTATTAAGATATTGTGCTGTATTGCTATTGGGGTAAAATGTTTGGGCGTAGCTAAGGTGATCGGTAACTTCTACATACAAAGCACTTAGCTCATCGGGATTAATTTGAATATTATTCCGAAGAACACTTTCAAATTTTAACCATTTGTCTTTATTTTGCTTTGCAAATGCGGCCTCGCGCATGGGGTTGTGTATTTTCTTTCAAAGAAACAGTTTTCATGGATAAATTTCAAATAGAAACAGCGCAAAATGTAAATATTGTGCAGAATGTAGCCGGGGTGGGTGATCGCATATTAGCATTTTTGATTGACTCAGCCATTATGTTTATATATATCTTGCTGGTTTCTTTTTTGTTCGGTTTCCTTGATTTTTTTTCAGATTCCTTTTTGTTATGGATGACAATTATGCTGCCTTTGTTGTTGTACCATTTGTTATGGGAGCAGTTCTGGAACGGACAAAGCCCCGGAAAAGCTGTGATGAAAATACGTGTGGTAAAGATCGACGGTTCGAAACCCGCCTTTTCAAACTATTTAATAAGATGGTTATTGCGAATAATAGATATCACTATTTTAAGTGGTGCTGTAGCTTTAGTTGTTATTCTGTTTAATGGTAGAGGACAACGCTTGGGGGATTTGGCTGCTGCTACAACGGTTATTTCAGAAAAGAAAACTATTTCGTTTGCACAAACCGTATTAACCGATTTGCCTGAGAATTATAACCCAGAGTATCCACAAGTAACTATCTTTACCGATGCTGAAATGCAAACCATTAAAAACATGTTTCAGCAAGCTAAATACAACGGAAACCACAATGTTATTTTAAAATTATCTAATCGGGTTTCAAAAGTGATGGAGGTTCAATATGAAACTACGCCACTTACCTTTATCGACACCGTAATAAAAGATTATAACTACTATACACAGCAACTATGACCCTTTCATTTATAATTGATATTTTAGGTACGGTAGCTTTTACCATTTCGGGAGTGTTAACAGCCATGCGAAAAAAGTTAGATCCTTTTGGTATTCTTATCATTGGGTTTGTTACAGCTGTGGGTGGTGGTACGCTTCGAGACGTATTAATCGACGCTAATATAGCCTGGATGCGTAATTTAACTTATATGTATGTTATAATAGGTTCAGCAATTGTAGCTATTATTCTTCGGAAAAAATTGAGCTACGTACGCCGTTCGCTCTTTTTGTTCGATACCATTGGGATTGCTTTATATACAGTTGTAGGCGTTGAAAAAGGAATTTCAGTAGGACTACCACCATTAATTTGTGTTGCTTTGGGTACTATGTCTGCTTGTTTTGGTGGAGTTCTTCGTGATATTTTGTGTAATGAAATCCCAATAATCTTTAGAAAAGAAATATACGCAACAGCTTGTATATTAGGCGGTATTGCATATTTTTTATTATTGAAAACACCTTTGCTGGTAGATTGGGTGGTTGTAATATCTGGTGCTATCGTTATTACAATTCGCTTATTAGCAGTTACTTTTAATTTGTCATTTCCTACTATTTATAAAGAAGAAGAGAACATTAGATTATAATACCTCAGCTTCAATATACACATTTTGTAACGGCCAATCTCCTTCATCGGAAGGCAATGCTGCTATTTTATTAACCACATCCATTCCTTCTGTTACGCGCCCAAATACGGTGTAATTACCGTTTAAATGACCGGTGGAAGTTTGAGGGCCTAAGAAAATGAAAAACTCAAAAGGAGCTGATTTTTTATCTGGATTTTCACGATATTCTTTAGCACCGCTTACTGAGCCCTTAAAGTGGTTACGGCCATTTATTTCAGCCGGTATTAAGTAATCATCGCCCAGTTTAAAGCGCTTTTCGTTTGTTGAAGGTAAATCGCTGTTACCTCCTTGAATGATAAAGTTTGGAACAATACGATGGAAAAAAGTTTTATTAAAATACCCTTGTTTCACTAAATAGATAAAATTAGCGCGGTGTAGCGGAGTGTCCTCATAAAGATCGATAACAATATCGCCTAGTCGTGTAGCTATTTTTACTTTAGTCTCTGGATTGTCCTTTCCGTATTTCGTTAAAAATTCAACAAGGTTTTCTTGCGTTATTTTGGGGTATCCAGCACCAATTTTTTTTTCTTTAGTTTCAGAAGTATCAACAGTTGCAGTATCTTTTGTGATAGTTGACTTATGTTCTAAAGTCGTTTTACTCTCTGTGGTAGTTTCTTTTTTTACTTCGGAAGCGTTTTTCTTATCTTCACAGCTTGTTAAAAGCAGAATGGCAGTCAATAACAGGTAACTTAAGTATTTCATAATGGATTTTTCATCATTTGAAGAAAGGATTGTAAAGGTAAAAAAAATGGAGCTTCCTGGCGAAGCAATCCAGTTTAAAATGGCGCCAGTAGAACGCTTAAAAGAATTAAAGGAACAGGCCCTGCTAAAACAAAATGCCCGAAAAGCTGGAGTAATGGCGTTATTCTACCCTTCAGAAAAAAATGAAACACGGATAATTCTTATTTTACGCAGAACATACAAAGGAGTGCATTCTGCTCAAATTGGATTTCCAGGAGGCAAATTAGAGTCCGAAGACGCTTCCCTTAAAGAAGCCGCATTACGGGAAACAGAAGAGGAGGTTGGCGTTTCTAGAAAAGTTATTTCAGTAGTGAAGCAATTAACCGAAATTTACATTCCACCTAGTAACTTTTTTGTGCAACCATTTTTAGGTATTACTAAAACTACGCCGCAATTTATCAAGCAAGATGAGGAAGTGGAAGCGCTGGTAGAAGTTCCGTTGTCATTGTTTATGGACGATAAAACCCTTGTTACTAAAAAAATAACTACTTCGTATGCAACTAATATTGATGTGCCTGCTTTTTTGCTTAACGGACATGTAGTTTGGGGTGCTACTGCTATGATGTTGAGCGAGGTACGTGAACTGCTAAAACAGGTGTTATAAGCCGTTAAATTTAGTATCTTTGCATTTCGACCCAAATTTTAAGGGTTAAAAAAACGGAGATCTTTTTATGGGGCTTTTTAAAAAAAATCCTTTCGGACATATATTATTCTTAAAAAAATGGCTCATTCGTATTCTGGGTGCTGCAACACATAGACGTTTTAAAGGGTTTAATACCTTACAGATAGAAGGTAGTGAGATTATTAAAAATTTACCCGATACAAATGTACTTTTTGTATCTAACCACCAAACTTATTTTGCCGATGTGGTTGCTATGTTCCATGTATTTAACGCCAGTTTGAGTGGTCGTGTTGATACCATTGAGAATATTGGGTACCTCTGGAACCCAAAAATGAATATTTATTTTGTAGCTGCCAAGGAAACTATGAAATCTGGATTGTTGCCAAAGATACTGGCATATGCAGGTTCTGTAAGTATTGAACGTACTTGGCGAGCTAAAGGTGAAGAAGTGAACCGCCAAGTAAAAATGAGCGATGTAAGTAGCATTACCACGGCATTAAATGACGGTTGGGTAATTACATTCCCACAGGGTACTACTAAACCGTGGAAACCTATACGACGGGGAACAGCCCATATTATCAAAAAAAACAAGCCTGTTGTTGTCCCTATTGTAATTGATGGGTTTAGACGTTCCTTTGATAAAAAAGGGATTCGTATAAAAAAGCGAGGTATCCTTCAGTCTATGGAAATTAAAAAACCACTGGATATAGATTACGAAAACGATACGGTACAAGAAATTGTTGAAAAACTGGAATATGCTATAGAACAACATCCTTCCTTTTTAAAGGTTATTCCGGAAAAAGAAATTGAAAAAGAAGAAGAGCTCAACGAAGAAAGACGGTGGCGTTATTAGAATTTAAGAGCCTAGACGGTTTGAACCACGAATCAAGAAGACAACTCTTATTCAAAATTATGCCTACTATTTATAAGTTTCTTACTTCTTAAAAATAGGAATTAAATACGAAATGGTATATCCATAGCCTACGCCAAATTCACTAAAATCATACGTTCGGTTAAAGCCAGGAATGTAAAGGTTTCCAAAATTATCAGGCTCATCTTCTCCTAATTTACGTTTTAATTGCAAATTTACCGAAAGGTATAAATTGTTTAAAATTTCAGTTTTAATCCCTACAATTAATTCTAGCCAATGACCTGTTAACCCTTTATAATCAACAGGATTATCTTTAAAAGTCTGCGGAAAATCTTGATTGGTAGTATATACTTGATACGATAGTAATTCTTGTTTAAAAGTAGAAAAACCGTAGCGTAATCCAGCGAAAATAGCATTTTCCATTCCTATCCAGTTGTTATAGGCGTTATAATCGAAACCTAATTTAGCGTAGCTTCCGGTAGTTATAGAGTTTAAATTGTCTTCAAAACGTTCTTTTTTTTCGTTGCCTATTTCTGCGGCTGCATAGAATTTGTCGGTTACCCGGAAATCACCCATCACTTCAAAACCGGAATAGCCTTTTTCAAAAGCAGTTCGGGCAAACTTAGACAAATCAGTCCCTACCCGAATACCATATTTGTTATTCGTAACTGTAGAGTCGAGGACAGCCTCTTCTTTTTCAGTGTCTTCTTGTGCCACAGTTGAAAATGACACACAAAAAACACTAATGTAAAATAGTAATATGTGTGTCGTTTTCATTTTCTACTATATTATTTAATGCGGTTACGTTGATTTGAAAAATCCAATTGTCTTCTTCTTCATCCTCAAAACTAGCTTCTAAGTTGTTATAAATAGTTTTAAATGAACAAGCCCGATTTACATAAATATCTTCCCGACTATAATTGAATGTTACCATATCTGTATTGGGGGTTTCTAATTCGCTTTGACTGTTCATTGTAAATTTATAAGTTGTTATATCTGCTCCGGCATATAATGGAATGGCTATCGAATCTGTTGTTGCATTATCAATAACTATTTCGCTGTTTTCTAATATAGTTTCAATTGTTAGTCCCGGGACTTCTTTTCCTTCCGTAGGAATAGCAGCATTTTTAAAAACAACAATGAGCAGGGGAGTGGTTTGGGTAGTGTCTGGACAAATGTCATCACGCGTACAGCCATGAAAGACTAGCAGGATGAGGAAAGCGAAGCAGATTTTTTTTATCATATTAATTTTTCGAAATTATTTCGAAGGAATTTATCGTTTTTCCAAAAGTACAACATTTTCCACGTGATGTGTTTGGGGAAACATGTCTACTGGTTGCACTTTTGTTACTTTGTAGCGTTCGTCTAATAATGCCAAATCTCTAGCTTGTGTAGCGCTATTACAACTTACATACACAATCTTACTGGGCGACAATTTTAAAAGTTGCATTACCACGTCTGTATGCATGCCATCCCTCGGCGGATCGGTTATCACTACATCAGGTTTTCCGTGAGTGTTTATAAAGGTTTCGTTGAACACCTTTTTCATATCGCCTACGTAGAATTCAACGTTTTCAATCTTGTTTAATTGTGCATTTTCTTTCGCTGCTTCAATAGCTTCGGGCACGGATTCTACACCAATAACCTTTCCAGCATTTTTGGCAACAAACTGGGCGATGGTTCCCGTTCCGGTATAAAGGTCGTATACCAATTCGTCTCCTTTTAAATCGGCAAAATTTCGGGTTATTTTGTACAGCTCGTGTGCTTGCTCCGAGTTGGTTTGATAAAAAGACTTCGCGTTTATTTTAAACTGTAGTCCTTCCATTTCTTCGGTTATATGGTCTTTTCCGTGGCAGCAAATTACGTCTTGATCGTAAATTGTATCATTTCCTTTAGAATTAACCACATATTGAAGTGACGTAATTTCAGGAAATTCAGTAGTTATAGCATCCAAAAGTTTCTCACGGTTTTCTTTATCTTCAAAGTAAAATTGAACCAATACCATTATATCACCAGTAGTAGTGGTACGAAGCATTAAGGTTCGTAAAAAACCCTCTTGTTTTCTTGGGTTGAAAAAGGACAAATTTAGCTCCTGAGCTTTCTCTTTCACAAAATTTCTAATAGCATTACTAGGGTCGCGTTGTAAGTGGCATTTTTTTATATCGATTATTTTATCCCACATTCCAGGTTTGTGAAAACCTAGGGCATTTCGGTTTTCAATTACTTCCCCGCTGTCAATCTGCTCCTGCGTAAGCCATTTGCTATCGCTAAACGAAAACTCCATTTTATTTCGGTAAAAATAAATGTCTTTTGAACCTAGAATAGGAGTGACTTCTGGTAGTTCAACCTTTCCTAACCGTTGCAGATTATTGACTACTTCTTTCTGTTTAAAATACAATTGATGCTCATAGCCCATATTTTGCCATTTACACCCACCACACGTATCAAAATGTTGACAAACAGGCTCTACTCGTTTATCAGAATAGGTTGAAAAAGCTATCGCATTACCTTCGTAATACGATTTGCGTTTTTTATAGGTTTCAATCGTAGCTACATCGCCAGGAATGGCGTTGTTTATAAAAATAACCCTTCCGTCAGGTGCTTTTGCGACTGCTTTACCTTTTGCTCCGGCATCAATCACTTCCAGATCTTCAAATACTTTGCGTTTATTACGTCTTGCCATAGACCGCAAAAGTACTATTTATAACTTTTTTATAACAACTTGAAGCTTCAAAAAACATAGAATATTTAGTAACTTGCGACTTTATGGATGATTTCTCTCCGCAAAGCAGGAATCAATGCAGTTACACGATAAATAATTAAAGAAAATGGCAGTTTTAGAAAAAAAAGCTACGCAAGATGCGATTGATTTAGAAAACAAGTATGGAGCCCATAATTACCATCCATTACCTGTAGTATTAAACAGGGGAGAAGGAGTCTATGTTTGGGATGTTGAAGGTAAAAAATACTATGACTTCCTTTCTGCTTATAGTGCTGTAAATCAAGGGCATTGTCATCCTAAAATTGTAGGGGCGATGGATGCACAAGCAAAAACGTTAACGCTTACATCCCGTGCTTTTCATAATGATATGTTAGGGAAGTACGAAAAATATGCTTCGGAATATTTCAACTTCGATAAGTTGTTACCTATGAATACTGGTGCTGAAGCAGTTGAAACGGCTTTAAAAATCTGTAGAAAATGGGCGTATGAGAAAAAAGGAATTTCAGAAAATGAAGCTGAAATCATCGTTTGTACCAATAACTTCCACGGAAGAACGACGACCATTATTTCATTTTCAAACGATGAAGTAGCGCGAAATAATTTTGGTCCGTATACACAAGGGTTTACAAAAATTGAATATGATAACCTAGACGCTTTAAAAGAAGCCATTGAAAGCAACAAAAATATAGCAGGATTCTTAGTAGAGCCTATCCAAGGTGAAGCAGGAGTTTATGTGCCTTCTGAAGGTTACTTAAAAGAAGCAAAAGCAATATGTGAAGCAAATAATGTGTTATTTATTGCCGATGAAGTACAGACAGGGATTGCACGTACGGGAAAATTATTAGCAGTGGATCATGAAAATGTAAAACCCGATATTTTAATCTTAGGTAAAGCGTTAAGTGGTGGAGCATATCCAGTTTCTGGCGTATTAGCAGATGATGAAGTGATGAACGTTATTCGTCCTGGAAACCACGGTTCTACCTTTGGTGGTAATCCGGTTGCTGCAGCTGTTGCTATGGCAGCGTTAGATGTGGTTAAAGATGAAAACTTAGCGGAGAATGCTGAGAAACTTGGACAGCTTTTTAGAAGTGAATTAAATAAGTACATCGAGACTAGTTCTATTGTTAAATTAGTACGTGGTAAAGGATTGTTAAACGCTATTGTGATAAACGATTCTGAAGATAGCGATACCGCTTGGAATATGTGCTTAAAATTACGTGATAACGGATTGTTGGCAAAACCAACACATGGGAACATCATCCGTTTTGCTCCTCCATTGGTAATGAATGAAGAGCAATTGTTAGATTGTGTTTCAATTATCACCAATACTTTGAAAGAATTTGAGGAGTAAATAGGATACATATTTTTTAAAAATTTAAGAGGACTATTGAAAAATAGTCCTCTTTTTTGTTATTTATCGAGCAAAAAATAACTTATAACGAGTATTTGTAGAAATATTTACAAGCTATTTTCAAATCCTATATATTTCGTGTTTAAACCAAATAATTAATTAAAAACTAAACCGAAATGAAACGAATTTTACTTTTAGTAGTAGTAGCTACGCTTCTCTTTTCGTGTTCGAAAACTGAAGAACCATTTATTGAAACGCAGGAAGACCTGTCCATGACTTTAAATAGCGATTTAAGTATTCAAAAAGCTTTACAACGCAATGACAATAGAAAAGAAGGCTTATATACTGGCGTTATTATAGCGAATGAAACCAATTTTCACGGAACTTTACGTATAAATGTTGCTAATGATGGTAATTATTTGGCAGTAGTAGAAACCGTTGAAAACCAACAACTATTATTCGGCTTAAAAGATTCTGCAGGGAGTATTGATTTACTTACCTTTTTTAATAATAGGGGGTCTTTTGATTTAGATCTTTCAGACTTTAATAATCCCGTAATATCTAATGTAAATATTGATGGTACAGCGGGAAATGCCAAAGTTGTAAAAGAAACTAGTGCAGCAAAAATAAAAGCTGTGTTGGGGATATTTAATGAAGACTTTCTACCAGGTTTTACTGGAACTTGGGATTTTTTAGTAAATACATCAACTGATTACATTACTGATATCATCATTACAACAACAGCCGGACAAATGAACACCGATGTAGCGGCTAATTTTGAAGCATCAGACGTGGGGTGTTATTCAACTGGAGATGGTAGTGGACTATACCCTTTCTTTTTCCAAGATTTGGATCCTGCTGTAAATAATTATGAAATGTACAGTATAGGACAAGTTTGGGAATTACCCAATGGGATGACCATTATTTACGACTTTGGTTTTTCAAAGAACATTATGGATGCAAATGGGCTTACCTATGATAGAGGTGTTTTTAATCCTGCAATAACTGGGCAATATCTTTTTGATCCACCAATTACAGAGCCAGGTTGTTATAACCTTGACGGTAACGGGTATTATTTAGTTGCAGATACTGGTGGAACCTTTATTGCTGGCGGGAGGATAATATTAGATACATCAGGACTTGTTCCTGTTACTCCTTTGAGATCTATTACTAGTAATTCTGAAGAATTAACAAAGCTTTCAACCCCAAGACTTATAAGTACAAGTCTATAAAATTTAAGAAACACAAATAAAAAAGCGGCTAATTAGCCGCTTTTTTAATGAAAGTATCTTTAATAAGATTACATTCCGTACTCACGCATCATTTCTTCTTGCATTTCTTGTATGCCATCCATACCAATGGTTGCATAGAAATAAATGTTTATTAATAAATAAATAGCGCTTAATACAATACCAATTATAGCTAGTATTTTTCCCGTCTTTACATTTTGAAAACCAGAATATATCTCTGGGTTCTCTAAATATACAGCAGTTGCTTTTTTAGCCATTACAATAGCAATGACACCAAAGATAAGACCTAGTACTCCATAGCAACAGCACGTTACTATTGATAAAATACCAAAGACCAAAATAAGGGTTGAATTAGGTAATTTTTGTTTTTCCATGAGTGTTTACATTAGTTGGTTACTATGCTTTAAAAATAAGGGAAATAATTGAAAGCGGCGAATAGTCATTAATACTTTAAAAAAAAGGACTCATTTTTACAAAGTAACTAATCACAATAATTACTACGTTTAATAGTAACAAACCCACTTTAATTTTAAAATCGTGTTTAAATTTTACGAAGAGATTGAATACTACGAAAAGGAGTAAAAGGATAAGCGTATAAATAGCAGGGTACATATGGAATGCAGCAGCAAACTCACCTCTAAAAAATAAGACTGTGGCACGTTGTGTGCCACAGCCTAAACATTCTATTCCAAAAAGTTGCTTGCTAGTGCATTGCAACATATAGTCTTCAATGCCTTCCAATGCCATATTGGTTATTTCCTATTATAAACCGATGTTTTGTGACTGATGTCTATATTATCGGTTGTTTTTAATTTAACGATATAAACACCATCGCTTAGGTTTGAGGTAGGGAACGAGAAGTTTTTCTCGGCACCAATGTTCATTTGTTCGTAAACCAATTTACCTGTCATATCAAAAACAAGGGCTTGTTTAATGTTATAGCCTTCTGGGTTGGTAACCTCCAGAACACCTAAGTTGTTGTTCTGGAAAAAGTCTACTTGTTCTTGAGCTCTTCCTTGAGTTTCACCTACATAAGCAGTAAGCTCGCTATCTCCTTTAAAGACTACAAAAAAGCGGTTATCATATGTACCAGCATCTAAGTTGTACGTTGCAGACTTACCATTAGTAATTTCTTGATAGGTGTTTTCCATACTATCATAAATATAGGCTCTTTTTCCACTCACTTTTACTTCTTCTACAGTTTCCAACCAAAATTTAAAACCTTTATCTAATTTAAAAGAAATTGGTATTTGCTTTTGTACATCAAAAGGTATTGTGTTGATTACATACGGTTTTTTGTTGTTGTCTTGACCTACAGGGAAATAAGCATCAGAGGTTGCATCCATTGGGCTTTTGGCATCATACCCATTGTCATAGCCGTCAGTTGCATCGTCTGAAAACGCTAATACCATATCACGTACGTGCGATTTGTCAAAAAATACATTTATACGGAAGTGGGGAACACGTGGATCTTTTTCCGCTAAAACAAACTCCTCGTTGCCAGGGTTGTCTTTTAACGTTGTAGTATCATCACCTTCACGCTCTGGTCTTCTAAAAATAGAATTATTATCTCCATATTTTATAAAACGTCTGTGTTCGTTTTTAATATGGATATTGTCTCCGCTGTTAGAAGGCACAAAAAAGAAGCCTTGGCCTATTGGCGCAAAACGTTTTTGTAAGCCTGTTGGTCCACCTTGACTACCACCTGTAACAATGTCTCCGTTCCCGTTCCAAACATTAAAGAGAGGTCTGGAATACATGCCTGGCTGTGTTCCGTCAGGATCATCGCCCATAGGTACCCATGAACCATATCCGCCGGCATTTTCATGATAAAAATGCGAATTACTGGTTTTGTCTTCATCCCAATACTTAATAGATTCTAATTTCCCAGCATTGTCAGGGTCATACCAAAGATGGTTTAGATCCAAAGCAGAAGGATACGGGTTGCCAGAAAGGGTATATTCGCCTGTGCTTAAGGTTGTGTTGTAAACAACGGGGATTACTATTTCGCCTGTGTTAGGCCGTCCCCTAAAATCGTATTGAAAACCTTCGCCATAGTTATCGGTAGGGCTGCCTCCTACAGGAAATTCGTTAACTCCTTTCATGGTAAAGCCCACACCCGGACCAATAATATTGGCGCCATTAACCTTATCATAGTCAGTAGAGGCTTCAAAACCATCTGGGTGAATATAGATCCATCGTTTAGAAATGGTTAATGAGGGGGTTGAAGATCCGTTAATGTTAGTGGTTAAAAGTGTAGGTTCCGAATAGGTTATTTCGTCTGGATCACCTATTTGTATATCATAAAAACTACCAACACCAAAGTCGCTATTTATATTTGTGGTTGCATTTGCAACCCCAACAGGAGAACACCAATAGTTATAGGTCCATTGGTCAGAGTCTTCTGCTCGCTGGTAAACTGATAAAAAACCATTACCAGTGTTTCTAGCAGTTTCACTACCTTGAATTAATTGAGCCCTGTTACGTAGGTAAATACTGCCTTCGGTCTCAATATTATTGTTTCTTTGTAGGTTTACATCATTTTCTACGTATAGCACAACATCGTCCACATATACATAGGAGTCGGTGCTAGTGCCAACTGCTGTGGGCCTAACAAACAAATCTGCTTGTGCCGTAACGCCAACACTGCTTAATACTATCAATGAGAGTAGTAGGTGTTTCATAATTAATTAGTTTTAATAGCTATATAGTTTGGGTATAATATAGCCAAAATTTTACGATAAAAATAAAATAATTTTTTTAATATTGAAGCAATTCCTTTCAAAAACGTATTTTTTTCATTTTTAAAGGATTACCTGTTTAATTTACGAATAATAAATAACTTTGGTTTTATATGAAAAAAGGAGATACGGTTTCGGTGGTAGATGATGCTATTTCGGGAGTAGTGACTGCTGTTGATGGTAATATGGTTACGGTATTGACAGAAGATGATTTTGAGATGCAATTTTCTGATAATGAACTAGTTGTTATTACGGGTGCGCTTTTAGAAACCGATATTATGCAACAGGATATTTCAAAAATTCTTTCAGAAAAAAAAAGCAAAAAACCAAAATCCTCCAAAAAAGTGAAGCCTAAGGAGCGAAATCGCCCGCCCATGGTGGTCGATTTGCACATTCATCAATTAACGCAACAATACAAACGGATGAACAATCACGATATGTTGGTGCTACAAACCTATACAGCGCAACGCCAACTGGATTTTGCTATCGATAAAAAAATACAGCGCATTGTTTTTATACACGGAGTGGGCGAGGGTGTATTAAAAGCTGAGTTAGAATATCTTTTTAGACGGTATGATAATGTAAAATACTACGAAGCAGATTATAGGGAATACGGCCGCGGGGCAACTGAGGTGTATATTTTTCAAAACAAAACCCCTTGATTTTTAATATAAGTTTTCTCTATCGACAGTAGCTTATTTTTTAGTAGTTCGATTATTCTGGGGCAATAAAATCTGGGGTACCTGTAAATTCGCCACTACTCACAGTTTCTATACTACCTAAAGAGAGGGCATCTTGAGTTATCTGTTCTGCACCATTGACTAGAACTAGATTAGTTAAACGAATTACTACATCACTATCAAAAGTGTAAGTGTGCTCACGAAACAATTGTATGTCATATTGATTTGCAACTGCAGGATTTAAATAATCGGCGCCAACTTCTGAATCGGTAATGTCGTCTAGCGGGTTTTGATTTTGGTTTATATCTTCGTAAACAGTAAATATACCATCACCATCATCATCAGTGTCTAAATAATCGGGTGTGCCATCTCCATCTGTATCTTGAGCCGGTTCATCTGGGAAGTTCGGGCCCAGTTCAACAGATGTAGGAACGTTGTCACCATCATCATCAAAATCGTAACTATCAGGAATGCCGTCACCATCGGTATCACCACTTTCATCTTCCAAGCCATCATTATCATCTAAAACCGTAGTTGTGTTTAAACTTGCCGTGCCAGAAGCACCTAAATAATCTACGTCAACGGTTGGAGATGTTGGCGGAATGGTGCTGCAAAAATAATCACCTGTTACATTGTCATTAAACCTACGATAGTTAACAACATTTGCACTACCGTCCAGTTCAAAGATTTTAGTTTCGCTTTGTAGAAAAAGTTGATCGTCTGTCGTTATTTTAAGCGAAATGCTTTCTGATACGTCATTGTTTATTTTGTAGAAAACATATTGATTGCCATTGTTGCAAAGGTTAAGGCTTGCATCTTCAAAGTCAAAGGTAGTAACGATTACTTCACCATCATCACAAGATTGTAGCGTTGCGAATACGAGGATAAAAAACAAGAGATTTTTCATAAACAATACGAGAATGTTGTGTTTTTACAAAGTAACATATTTCTTTGCACTTGAAACGTATTCAAGAATAATATTAATATGTATTTTTGAAGAAATAATTCTGAAAAAATCAGTTCTGAACTATTTCAGCAAAGCTAATAAATCAGGTTTTTCTACCGAAAAAGATAATTTTTACAAAGAAGATGAAAAAAGTATATTTTGACAGTGCAGCGACAACTGAATTGCGAAGCGAAGTAATACGATGTATCACCGAAGTGTTAAAGGTTGAATACGGAAACCCTTCTTCTACGCACTCTTATGGTAGGTCAGCTAAATCATTACTTGAAAATGCAAGAAAGCAAATTGCTGGGTATTTAAATGTTTCGGCTGCTGAAATTATTTTCACTTCAGGCGGTACCGAAGCCGATAATTTAATATTAAATAGTTGTGTACGTGATCTAGGGGTTACTCGAATAATTTCAAGTAAAATTGAACACCATGCCGTTTTACATACGCTTACCGAACTGGAAAATAACCATGGTATTCAAGTAGATTATGTAAAGTTGGATGAATGTGGACACGTAAATTTTGATCATTTAGAATCTTTATTGAAAGAAGGCGATAAAAAAACATTAGTTAGTTTAATGCACGTTAACAATGAAATAGGTAATATTCTGGATATTGAACGTACCGCTAAGCTTTGTAAAGAATACAATACGTTGCTTCATAGTGATACCGTACAATCGGTGGGGCATTATGAGTTGGATTTTTCTGAAATTCCCATTGATTTTGCGGCTGTGGCAGCCCATAAATTTCACGGTCCCAAAGGAGCTGGTTTTGCCTTTATTCGGAAAAACAGCGGATTAAAGCCTTTAATTTTTGGTGGGGAACAAGAACGTGGTATGCGTGCAGGAACAGAATCTGTTTTTGCTATTGCCGGAATGGCCGAAGCACTTAAAATTTCCTACGAAAACCTAGAGAAAGAACGGAATTATATCGTTGCCCTTAAAAACTACTTTAAAGAAAAACTGACTTCTGAAATTCCAGGAATTAAGTTTAATGGTGCTTGCGACGATGATGCAAACAGTACGTACACGCTTTTAAACGTCTGTCTGCCTATTTCGCCAGAAAAAGCAATGATGTTATTGTTTCAATTAGATTTGAACGGAATTGCTTGTTCTAAAGGAAGTGCATGTCAAAGTGGGAGTGGTAAAGGCTCTCATGTTTTGAATGAAATATTGAGTGAAGAAGATATGAAAAAACCTTCTATTCGCTTCTCCTTTTCAAGCTTCAATAAAAAAGACGAAGTAGATTATGTGGTTGGGGTGTTGAAAGAATTTATTGAGAAATAGTAAGCGTTCTTTTTAAGAAGTAAGCTTAATTCTTCTTTGATATAGCACAACTACCAATAATCCTATTCCTATACCAAAAAATACTCCTTTAATGCTATCCTGCAAATCACTGTAATGCATGATAACTTGTGACGCTACTATGGTTAATAAACCTACGATTAACAATTGCTTTCCTTTATTGCTTCCAAGTGCTTTCATCTATCTGTAAAATTTAAAACTTAGCTGTTAACCTAACATTAAAAACTCGCGGCGTTAAGTAATTAGGGATGGAGTATTGCACTTTAGTGTACACATCGCGTACAAAGGTGTTGGTGATGGAGTTTTGAACATCAAAAATGTTGAAAATCTCTGCGCCGATAGTCAGTTCTTTAAATGGTTTTAGAAAACCGTTGTCTCGTAATTTTTTGTCATTAACAATCACATAGGAAACTCCAAGATCAGCTCGTTTATAATCTGGTAAACGTACTTGATAGTCGTACGGATCTGCATAACTTGGTGAGCCACCTGGTAAACCAGTGTTATATACTAGATTTAAATACATTTTTAGATCTGGTATAATTTTCACGTAATCCTGAAACAATACTGCAAACTTTAACCTTTGGTCAGTTGGCCGAAAAATATAGCCACGATCATCAATATTTTCTTCGGTTTTAAGATAACCGAAACTTACCCAACTTTCTGTACCTGGAACAAATTCTCCTGCAAGGCGTGCATCTAATCCATACGCATAAGCAACCGCATTGTTGTTGGCACGGTATCGAATACGCACGTTTTCTAGTGTGTATGGATTTACATCGCTTAGGCTTTTATAATATAATTCAGAATTTAAGCGGAATGGCCGTCCCCAAAGGTCAAAACTGTAATCGTTTCCTAATACAATATGAATGGATTGTTGTGCTTTCACATCGGGTCTAACCGTTCCTGTGGAATCACGTAATTCACGATAAAATGGCGGTTGGTGATACAACCCTCCAGATAAACGGAATAACATATCCATATCCCAATCAGGTTTTAGCGATACTTGTCCACGGGGACTAAAAACTGTTTGTGATGTACTTTCAATGCCATCACCACTTACATTCCAGTTATGTGCTCGTACGCCGGCATTTAACCAAACATCGTTGGAACCTAAAGAGGTTCTTCGGCTCCATTGTGCGTATCCTGAAACTCGGTCTATTTGCACATCATTTTGCGCTCTAATCGTAGTGTAAGGCACAATAGGGGAAGTAAAAGGCTCATAAGGTTGGTTGTTTGCAAAATCAGCAATAGGTGGTCTAATGGAAAACCCAGCCGAATCGATAATTTCATACTCCTGTACTCGATCACGGATGTCTTCGTGGGTATATTTTACACCATATTCAATGGTGTTTTCTTCTAAGGTAACTGTTCCTTTATGTTCGGCATTAAAAATTAAAGCATCTAAGTCGTTACGGGCGTGGGTAAGTTGGCCTCCAATTCCTTCAGTAAATTCTACTTCACCTAAATCTTCATCCCCAATATTAGTGTTCACTTCTCCTAACCGGTATTCTGCCAAAATATCATAATACTCCTGTTCAGTGGTTTGGTAAGCTGAAGCGATAAACTTTGCAGTATAATTTTCAGAAGCTACATACGTGCCTTTAAAAGCTCCAAAATAGGTGTTATAACGATCTTGTTCTTGTCCTTCATAAAACACCAATAGCGCAACGGGATCTGCAATAGTACCAAAGTTGGTTTGGCGTGTTAAGGGTTCGTAATCATAACTGTTTATAGAGACATTTCCGAGGAAACCTAATTCAAATTTATTGCTGACTTTATAGGTTAAATAGGTTTGTGCATCGGCAAATCGAGGTCTAAAGTTGGTTTCAGTCTGTTTGGCATCTACTAGCAAGCTGTTGTCGCGGTAGCGTAGCCCAACAATACCAGTTAATCTTCCATCATTTGATATACCGCCTGCTGAAACACTGGCTCCCAGCAAACTTAAATCTGCCGTGGCACTAAAATCTGCGGGTCTACGGTAGGTAATATCTAAAACCGACGATAGTTTATCACCGTATTTAGCTTGAAATCCACCTGCTGAAAAATCAACATTCGAAGTTAAATCACTATTTACAAAACTGAGTCCTTCCTGTTGGCCACTTCTAATTAAAAACGGACGATACACTTCAATTTCGTTTACATACACGAGGTTTTCATCGTAATTTCCACCACGGACAGCATATTGCGTACTCAATTCATTATTACTGTTTACACCAGGAAGTGATTTCAGTAAATTTTCAACTCCTGCATTGGCACCCGGTATTTTCCGAATAGCTTCAGGACTTATAGTGGTAATACCTTCTATACGTTTTCGTTCTCTTCCTGAAATTACGACAGTAGCAATTTGTTCTATATTGGTGCTCATTACGGGGTTAAGTTCATAATCTTCGTTAGCACCTAGATTTAAAGTCACTTCTATTTTTTTATTGCCTACGTGCGAAAAAGTAAGGGTCACATCTTCATTAGCGGGAATTTCCATTAAATAATACCCGTTAAAATCTGATAAGGTCCCTTCATCCCCATGAGAGACAGAAGCTCCAACAACCGGTTGGTTTTCTTCATTAAGAATAACTCCTTTAACAACTGCTTGCTGTGAAAATACAATTGTGGAAATAAAGAATAGGATGAGCAGTAGGGGTAGCGATTTTGTTCTCAAAAGCAGTAGTTATTATTGTTTTCTGAAAAAAGTTGCCTCAAATGTAGCACTATTTCCCACATTATCGGTAACAATTACTTTCAAATTGTTTTCGGATTCTGATATGATACCGTCATCAAAATTATAGGTTATAACGTCTTTTTTGTAATCATATTCCATTAAAATGAATTTTCCGTTAATAGTTCCCCGATACGAACTTATGCCACTAAGGTCATCATTAATGGAAAGTTGTATTGTTTTATTGCTACTTATCCACTTACCATCATCAAAATTAATAGGTTTAATTGTTGGAGCTTTAGTATCTGTTGCAATAACATAGGTTCCAAACGTTCGAGTTTTGGCAGAAAGTTTGTCGCCCTTTCGGTACGTTGTATTGTAATAAGGGCGTCCGTAATAATTTAAACGACCTATATATAGTTTATCTTTATCAACATCATCATAGTTTGAAACATCTGCAGTAATGGTAATATTTTTATGAATGGGAATTAAATCAGTATGAAAATCGAGTGTGTCGCTGGATGTTTTAATGTTAAGAAAGGTGTTTTCATATAAACTGTTAGCTGGAATATATACGCTGTATTTGCCTTTAGTTATAGATGTGGCTTGGTCTGCATAGATATAATCATCTGTTTTATCAATTTCTCTTGGGGTAGTGATTTCTTCTTTTTCCCCTTCAATAGGAACGGTGATAACGGTTTCATTTCCTTCAAAGTCAGTTACTTTAATGGTGTAATTGGCGTTAAATCCTTCTTTTACCTCAATATATCCATCGGTGTCCTCGCTTACAATGATGCTCAACGGATTGTTTGATTGCCTAAATAATTTTTGAACACGGCTCCTATTGGTCATCCAATAATCATAATCGATAAACCTATTAAGATATCGTGTTTCGGCAAAAGAAAATTTTTCAAAAAGAATATCTATTTTTTCTTGTCCGTTATAGGTTGTTTTAATTTGGTAGACCCCGTTTTTGTTTGAAGCACCATCCAATTGGTCATTGGTGGATACGCCAAACCCTATTTTTCCAAACGCTTTTATTTTTTCTGTTTTGTAACTGCCGTCTTTTTGAAGTATCAAACGGAGTTTGGTGCGATTTTGACTATGATTTATCTGTGCATCTTTACTAATAGGATACGCTAACAGACTACTAATTAGTGGCTTTTTAGAATCTGGAACGGTAATGCCAAAAAGCATGGGGTTCATAGGTCTAGAAGCTCCATCACGAATTTCAAAATGAAGGTGTGGCCCACCACTTCCTCCGGTATTGCCTGAATAGGCAATTAAATCGCCTTTATTTACTTTAAGCACCGATGCATTAGGAAAGAGCTCAACTTCTTGCGTCTCTTTCTTATACTGAATATCGCGTACATATTTAAAAATATCACCAGCATAGTTTTGTAAATGGGCATAAACGGTAGTATAGCCATTGGGGTGTTTAATGTATAACGCTTTGCCATAGCCATAATGAGACACTTTTATTCGGCTTACGTACCCATCGGCAGGAGCATATACTGGCAGCCCCGTTCGTTGTTGCGTTTTTATATCCAACCCGCTATGAAAATGGTTGCTGCGAAGCTCTCCAAAACTTCCTGAAAGGATTAAGGGAATCTCCAATGGATTACTAAAATAATCTTGAGGTATCGATTTTTGTCCGTAAGCGGTAAAGCCCACCAATAAAAAGCAGAATATAAATTTCTTCATATTGTAAAAATAAGAATATGCTTATTTAAAAAGGGGAGTAGTGTAAATTTATTATGCAATTATTCAATATTACAAAAAATTACAGAAAACTGTTGTCTTATTGAAACTCGAATGTTAACTTTGTGTTAGAAGTATTGAAATAATTTTTAATGAGCAAGCTTTCAGAAATTGTTGATTCTCTTGAAAATAGGATTAGTAAGTTATTGCACAGGCACGAAAAACTGAAGCAACAAAACACTAGATTAGAAGAAGAACTCAGCGTTTTACGTTCACAAAAGGAAGAATCTGAAAAAGAAATTGAAACCCTGCGTGAAAAATGTAGTTCATTAAAAATGGCAAATTCAATGCTTGGCAGCGACCAATATAAAAGAGATACAAAGCTCAAGATAAATGCTTTAGTTCGGGAAATTGACCAATGTATTACCCAACTTTCTGAATAAAAAGATAAAACAAAAATGTCGAACCAATTAAAAATAAAACTTTCTATTGCCGATAGGGTATATCCATTAACAATAAATCCCTCACAAGAAGAGGGGCTGCGATTAGCCACTAAGAAAATAGAAGAAATGATTAAACGGTTTGAAAAAAGCTATGCCGTAAGAGACAAGCAAGATGTTTTGGCCATGTGTGCCTTACAATTTGCAGCCCAGGTAGAGCAAAAACAGATAGATAAAACAAATGACAAGCAGGAAATGGAGGAAAAGCTAGAGGCTTTAAATCAATTACTGCAAGAGCACCTGTCATAAACGTTCTTTACATAACAAAGGTTACTGCCTGCATTAATATCTTTTTGGTAAACTCAACACTAATTCTTATAAGAAGGGTGAGTTAAAGCTGTTAAAACGAGCCGTCTTTGAGCGGATGTTTGACCAGTTTGTTAGCCCTAAACTTTCTTTTAGGAGTTTATTCAAAACACATTAGTGCAGGCTTTTTTTATATATAAAGTTTAAATTATGGACAATATGGTTACCCTAATAATAGTGGGAATTGTAGCTTTAGCAATAGGCTTTTTAATAGCTAAGCTAATAGAGCGTAATAACTCTTCCCATTTAATAAAATCAGCAAAGAAAAATGCAGCTTCTATTTTAAAAGAAGCCAAAACCGAAGCTGAGTCAATTAAAAAAGATAAAATACTTCAGGCGAAGGAAAAATTTATCGAGCTTAAATCTGAACACGAAAAAGTGATCAATAAGCGCGAATCTAAAATGGGTGATGCTGAAAAGCGTACTAAAGATAAAGAATCTCAGGTTTCTAGTGAATTAGCAAAATCTAAAAAGCTAAACTCACAAATTGAAAGCAAAAAGAAAGAATACGATGAACGTCTAGACTTTCTTGAAAAGAAGCAAAATGAAGTTGAAAAACTACATAAAAGTCAAATTGAGCAATTAGAGGTTATTTCAAGCCTATCGGCAGAAGAAGCAAAATCACAATTGGTTGAAAGCTTAAAAGATGAAGCTAAAACTGACGCTATGAAATTTGTGCAATCTTCTATCGAAGAAGCCAAAATGACAGCACAGCAAGAAGCCAAGAAAATTGTAATTAACACAATACAGCGAATAGGTACAGAGGAAGCAATTGATAATTGTGTTTCTGTATTCAATTTGGAAAGCGATGATGTGAAAGGGCGTATTATTGGTAGAGAAGGGCGAAATATCCGTGCGATTGAAGCTGCTACTGGTGTTGAAATTATTGTCGATGATACCCCAGAGGCTATTATTCTTTCATGTTTCGACTCTGTACGTAGAGAAGTAGCACGATTATCTTTACATAAATTAGTTACCGATGGTCGTATTCACCCCGCTCGTATTGAAGAAGTTGTTAAAAAGACCTCCAAACAGATTGAAGAAGAAATATTAGAAGTTGGAAAGCGAACTGTAATTGATTTGGGTATCCACGGATTAAGCCCAGAGTTAATTAAAGCGGTTGGTAGAATGCGTTACCGTTCCTCATATGGTCAAAATTTATTACACCACTCTCGTGAAGTTGCTAGATTATGCGGTGTAATGGCTTCGGAATTAGGCTTAAATCCAAAACTAGCTAAAAGAGCTGGTTTATTACACGACATTGGTAAAGTACCAGAAACTGAGACAGAAGTACCTCACGCAATCTTAGGAATGCAATGGGCTGAAAAATACGGTGAAAAGGCTGAAGTGTGTAACGCCATTGGTGCGCACCACGATGAAATCGAAATGACCAGCCTATTATCACCAATTGTCCAGGTTTGTGATGCGATAAGCGGTGCTCGTCCAGGTGCTCGCCGCCAAGTGTTAGATTCATATATACAACGTCTTAAAGACTTAGAAGATATCGCCTTTGGTTTTAATGGTGTGAATAAAGCGTATGCTATTCAAGCGGGCCGTGAACTTAGAGTTATGGTAGAAAGTGAAAAAGTGAGCGATGACAGAGCAGCACAACTTTCCTTTGAAATATCTCAGAAAATTCAAACTGATATGACATATCCAGGACAAGTAAAAGTAACTGTGATACGAGAAACAAGAGCCGTAAACGTAGCTAAATAAGATTTTTACAAATTAATTTTATAAAAAAGGCGTAGTTATATAACCACGCCTTTTTATTTTCTATAACGAGTTTAATTAATCGTTGTAAATATTTTCATAGCCTTTTTCTGGGCACTCAAAGAACTTCCCAGTTATAAAACGGTAGTTCTTGTTCAAGCTTTTGATGGTTTTTAAATCATCTTTGTCCAGCTGCACGCTAGCAGCTTGAAAATTGTCTTTAATGTGTTCTTTACTAGCCGACTTGGGTATAGTAGCAATTCCACGTTGGTTGTGCCAGTTAATCAATACTTGAGCAGTTGAAGCCCCTTTTTTCCGGGCAATTTCTTTTATTTCATCAATCTCCATCAAATTTGGCTCATCTTCACCTTTCATAGCGGCACTTCGGTCACCAGAGCCTAACGGAGAATAAGCAGTCATTAATATACTCTCACTTTTACAGAAATCTACTAAATCATCTTGTTGTAAGTACGGATGCATTTCAACTTGGTTCATTTCAGGTTTTATTTCAGCTTTTGAAATAAGATCTTTTAATTTTTCCTTACTGAAATTTGAAACTCCAATATGTTTAGCATGACCATTTTTCTTGGCAGCTTCCATTTGCTTCCAAGTTTCAATAACGGGAACTTCCTCAGGAGATAAGTAGTCTGATGGTTTCTCTGGAAAACCAACACCAGGTCTAAAAGCAACAGGCCAGTGAACTAGATAAAGATCTAAATAATCTAATTTTAACTTTTTAAGAGAATCTTCCACAGCAGGAATTACTTGTCCTTCTTGATGGGCATCATTCCAAAGTTTAGATGTAATAAATACATCTTCCCTTAAAATATTTCCTTCAGCAAAAACTTCAGCTAATGCTTCGCCAATAACTTCTTCGTTTCCATAAACGGCTGCCGTATCAATATGTCTGTAACCAGCGTATAAAGCTTCTTTTACAGCGTTTTTAACGTCGCTTCCAGTTGCTTTCCATGTTCCTAATCCTATGGCGTGCATTTTGTCGCCATTATTAAATGTGAGTGTTTTCATAAATAATTTCTTTTTCTTTAAGATACGAAACACTGGTTTTTCAAAAAAGGAGATAGAAGCTTTTAGCGTTTTTTTAACCTGTAATAGGAGTTAATTAATACGTTTTTTACTATTTCCGAGGATGAAACTTATTAATTACTTCAGTAAGGTGGGTTGTATCTACGTGTGTATAGATTTCGGTTGTGGTAATGCTTTCATGTCCTAGCATTTGTTGAATAGAGCGTAAATCGGCTCCATTTTCTAATAAATGCGTAGCAAACGAATGCCGAAATGTGTGTGGACTTACTTTTTTTTCAATTCCCGCTTTTTCAGCCAACTGTTTTACGATGGTAAAAATCATGGCTCGTGTGAGTGGATTTCCTCTTCGGTTTAAGAACAACGTGTCTTTTGCTTTTGGTTGAATGGGTATGTGAATACGTACTTCGTTTTTGTAAATGCTGATATACTTAACGGTGTTTCCGCCAATGGGAACAAAGCGTTCTTTATCGCCTTTCCCTGAAACCTTTATAAACCCTTCGTCAAAAAATAAATCCGAAATTTTTAAACTAGTTAATTCAGAAACTCGCAAGCCGCACGCATACAAGGTTTCTAGTATGGCACGGTTTCGTTCGCCTTGAGGGTGATGCAAATCAATAGCTTCAATTAAGGAGTCTATTTCTTCGGTAGAAAGGGTGTCGGGTAGTTTTCGGGCGATTTTTGGACTTTCAATGAGCTCTAAGGGATTTGTTTGTCGATATTCTTCAAAAACAAGATAATTGAAAAACCCGCGTAAGCCAGAAATCACCCGACTTTGCGATTGCGGTTGCATTTGTTTCGCAATCGTATAAATGAATTGCTGAATGGTTTCTTCTGAAATAGAAATAGGTGATTCATTGATTTCTGCTTCAACAAGCCATTTTATCAACTTTTTAAGGTCTAATGAGTAGTTTTTAATAGAATTAGCTGAAAGTCCGCGTTCTATACGTAAATAGTCTTGGTAATCTTGTAAAGCCTGCTGCCATTTCATAGTACGATATTACTAAATATAGCGGTATTAAAAAATAATAAATGGGTAGATGCGTTATTTCTTGTATATTTAGGATACAAACTTAAAAAAACAAAAACTATGAAAAAATTGATTTTTGCCGCTCTGGCACTCATTACTATTACAACAACACAAGCTCAAGGACTTGATTTAGGAATAAAAGCAGGGGTTAACTTTGCTACTTTAACGGATGCCAGTGGGTTAGATAATCGTACCGGATTTGTTGCCGGTGCTTTTGTAGGTGCAAAATTGGGCGATAAATTTGGCATACAAGCAGATTTACTGTATTCACAACAAGGTGCGGAATTTGATGCAGGTGAATTTAACTTAGACTATGTAAATGTACCTATTGTTGCAAAGATTTACCTTACCGATAAGTTTAACATTCAAGCAGGACCACAATTTGGTGTGCTTGTAAATGATGAAGCACAAACTGTTATAGGAGAGGTTATTAATGATATAGGTACAAACGAATTTGACATATCTGGAGTAGTAGGTGTTGGTTTTGATGTTCCATTAGGGTTACGACTAGAGGGACGTTATAACTTTGGTTTAACTGATGTACCCGAAGAAAGTGGAGCGGATTTTAATAAAAGTAAAAACAGTGTGTTCACATTATCACTGGGTTACAGTTTCCTTTAAGAGCCTTTAATAAAAGCTTATAATATTATTAATACTTTTTTTGTAGTCCTCACTTTAGATTTGTTCAAAATTTAAAAACAAGAACTATGAAAAAAGTATTTTTTATTGCTGTACTAACTGTATTTGGGGTAACAGCAACACAAGCACAAGAAGTAAGATTAGGAGCTAAAGGTGGTCTAAATTTTTCCTCTTTTTCTGGGGATGGCTTTGATGCCTTTGATGATCCTGAAGGTAGAACCAGTTTTCATATCGGTGCCTTTGCAGAGATTCCATTAAGTGAACGCTTCTCTATTCAACCTGAGGTTTTATACTCAGGACAAGGATTCGATTTAATAAGCAGGGAAGGTGCCGACGACACGGAAGTACAATTAGACTACATAAATGTGCCAGTAATGGCCAAAGTGTATATAGTTGAAGGATTGTATGCCGAAGCAGGCCCACAAATTGGTTTTAACGTTAAAAGTGAAATTGATAGCGATCCAGATGATGAGGGTTCAGGTGATATCGCAATAGATGAAGATATTATTAATGACGTTGATTTTTCAGTAGGAGTAGGAGCTGGGTATCAATTTAATAATGGGTTATTTTTAAATGCGCGTTATAACTTTGGATTAAGTGATGTATTTAACAATGAAGATTTGTTAATCGATAGCGATGCTAAAAACTCAGTATTTGCAGTTTCGGCTGGATATTCATTCTAAAAAGTGAAACACTTAATTATAGAAAAAGCAAGGCTACAAGCCTTGCTTTTTTTTGTTAATGTTGATGGTTAAATAACTTTAATAATGTTATAGATTTATGAATATCATAAAATTTTAGTACATTTATTTCATAAACTAATCAAAAATACATTTTTATTATGAAAAAACTATTACTTATGGCAGCTTTGGCTGTATTCGGATTAACAACTACTAATGCTCAAGAAGTCCGTTTAGGGGCTAAAGCAGGTGTTAACTTTGCTTCTGTCGGAGGAGATGAAACTGATGGAGTTGATGGAAGGACAAGCTTCCACGTAGGAGGTCTTGTTGAAATTCCTATTTCAGAAGTATTCTCAGTACAACCTGAACTATTGTACTCATCACAAGGAGCTAAGACTGAAGATAGTTTCAATGGAGAAAATTTTGAAAGTAAAACTAAATTAGATTATATAAATATTCCTATTCTCGCTAAATTCTATGTTGCTGATGGTTTTAGTATTGAGGCAGGCCCGCAAATAGGATTTTTGGTATCTGCAAATCAAGAATTTGAAGGAGGAGGCGAAAGTGAAGAAGATGATGTATCAGAATTTTATTCAGGAATTGATTTAGGTATCGGCGCTGGAGCTTCCTATCGTTTAACAAACGGTGTGTTTTTTAGTGCTCGTTATGTTCTTGGTTTGTCCAATATAATTGATGATGATGAAGATATTGAATTGGAAGATTCTGATGACTTTAAAAGGCAAAACAACGTCATTCAACTTTCGGTTGGGTATTCTTTCTAAGAAGAAATTGTTTTAAATAATACTAAAGCAGAAGTCTAAGGCTTCTGCTTTTTTATTTTCTATATTTGAAATATGAAAATAATAATCATTAATGGGCCCAACCTAAACCTGCTTGGTAAACGCGAAACCGATGTCTATGGTGATCAATCGTTTCAAGATTTTTTTACGGAGCTTCAGTTTAAATACAAAGAGGTGGAACTAGAACAGTTTCAATCCAACATAGAAGGTGAATTGATTGATAAATTACAAGAAGTAGGGTACGAGTACGATGGTATTATTTTAAACGCAGCCGCCTATACGCATACTTCTGTAGGGATTGGCGATGCAGTAAAAGCCATTGAAACTCCTGTTGTTGAAGTGCATATTTCCAATACTTTTTCGAGGGAAGATTTTCGGCACAAGTCTTACATTTCCCCAAATGCACAAGGCATTGTTTTAGGATTTGGTTTACAAAGTTACGAATTAGCGGTACAAAGCTTTTTGACGGATAAATAATGAAACAAACCTATCTAAATTGGAGTTCTGGTAAAGATTCGGTATTGGCGTATTATCTTTTAAAAAATAATCCTGATTATAACGTTTCAAAATTAGTTACTACTATAAATACAGCTGTAAGCCGTGTTTCTATGCACGGTTTGCAAGAGGCATTGTTAGATGCTCAAGCAAAAAGCATGGGATTACCACTTCAGAAAATATACTTGCCTGAAAAAACTTCTATGCAGCTTTATAACTCTAAAATGCAAGAAGCTACTCAAAAATTAAAATCAGAAGGATTCACCCACGCTGCATTTGGTGATATTTTTCTTGAAGATTTAAAAAAGTATAGAGAAGAACAATTAGAAAAAGTGGGCTTACAAACTATTTTTCCGCTGTGGAAAAAAGACACTACCACGATAATGAAAGAGTTTTTAAGTCTCGGTTTTAAAGCTATTACTGTTTGTGTAAATGCAAAACTATTAGATGAATCATTGGTGGGAAGAGAAGTGAACGAACAGTTTTTAACCGATTTACCCGATACGGTAGACCCGTGCGGTGAAAATGGTGAATTCCATACGTTTGTATACGATGGTCCAATTTTTAACCATCCAGTTTCTTTTGAAATAGGAGAGAAGGTATCAAAAAGCTATAGTCCTTCAAAAGATAACGATGACGACTGTTTTACCGATGATAATAAAAGTTGGGATACAAAGTTTTGGTACTGCGATTTAGTTCCAAAATAAAAAAAGCGCTTCATAAGTTGAAGCGCTTTTTCTTTAGGTAAATATATTATTTAATCTTATAAATGAATTACTTCACCATAAGCAGCAGCAGTTGCTTCCATCACCGCTTCACTCATGGTTGGGTGTGGGTGTACTGCTTTTAATACTTCGTGTCCTGTAGTTTCTAGCTTTCTACCTAAAACGGCTTCAGCGATCATATCGGTTACACCGGCACCAATCATATGGCAACCTAACCACTCACCGTATTTAGCATCGTAAATTACTTTTACGAAACCATCTTTTGTTCCTGCAGCACTGGCTTTACCACTAGCCGAAAACGGGAACTTACCAATTTTAAGCTCGTAACCAGCTTCTTTAGCTTGTTTCTCTGTCATACCAACACTTGCAATTTCAGGAGTTGCATAGGTACAACCTGGGATGTTTCCGTAGTCAATAGGTTCTACGTTCATTCCAGAAATTTTTTCGACACATGTAATTCCTTCAGCAGAAGCAACGTGTGCTAAAGCTTGCCCGGGAACAGCATCACCAATAGCGTAGTACCCAGGAATGTTGGTTTGGTAATAATCGTTTACCATAATCTTACCTTTATCGGTAACTATGCCAACGTCTTCCAAGCCAATATTTTCAATATTTGCGGCAATACCAACTGCGGAAAGTACAACGTCTGCTTCAAGGGTTTCTTCGCCTTTTTTGGTTTTTACAGTTGCTTTTATCGTTTTACCAGAGGTGTCAACTTTTTCTACAGAAGAATTAGTCATCACCTTAATTCCAGCTTTTTTAAACGATTTTTCAAACTGCTTTGAAACGTCTTCGTCTTCCAAGGGAACCAAATTTGGTAAAAATTCTACGATGGTAACTTCGGTACCCATTGCGTTATAAAAATGAGCAAATTCAACACCAATGGCACCACTACCTACAACAATCATCTTTTTAGGCTGCTTGTCTAATGACATAGCTTCACGATACCCGATTACTTTTTTGCCATCTTGTTTAAGATTAGGTAGCTCACGAGAACGCGCTCCGGTTGCAATGATAATATGATCGGCTGTATATTCTTTTCCATCAACATCAACCTTTTTACCGGGTTTTAGTTTTCCGAAACCATCAATAACGTCAATTTTATTTTTCTTCATCAAGAACTGAACACCTTTACTCATGCCGTTTGCAACGCCACGGCTACGTTCAATTACTTTTCCGAAGTCTTTATCTGCACCTTTTACCGTAAGACCATAGTCTTCAGCGTGGTTTAGATAATCAAAAACCTGCGCACTTTTTAATAGTGCTTTAGTTGGGATACAACCCCAGTTAAGGCAAACGCCTCCAAGGCTTTCTTTTTCAATAACAGCTGTTTTTAAGCCTAATTGTGAAGCCCTGATTGCAGCAACATAGCCTCCGGGACCACTTCCTAAAACGATTACGTCGTATTTACTCATTTCGTTGTTTTATGTCGTTATTTTGAAGCTACGAATTTACAAAATGTTAGGGGTACGTGCTAAAAAAAGAGGCATCAAATTCCAAATTTTGATAATTTGGAACCTAATGCCATCTCCATTCATGGAAAGAATGTTATTTTTCGTCAAAATCCACTGAAAGGGAATTCACACAAAATCGCTGTCCAGTTTCGGAAGGACCGTCATTGAAAACATGACCTAAGTGGCTTCCGCATGTAGCGCATAGAATTTCGGTGCGAATCATTCCTAAAGAAGTATCACGCACATATTCTACAGCGCCATCAATGGCTTCGTCAAAAGAAGGCCATCCACAGTTGCTTTCAAACTTGCTATCACTATTAAATAGCGGTGTGTTGCAAGCACCACATTTATAAGTACCATCTTCAAAGTGAACATTATACTTTCCCGTATGCGGACGTTCGGTACCGGCTTCACGAAGAATGCGGTAACGCTCGTCACCTAGCTCTTCTCGCCATTCAGTTTCGCTTTTTTGTATAGAATACTTATTATTGCTCATCTTTTGCTGGTATAAAGTCTAAAGCGGCCCCATTAATACAGTGTCTTTTTCCCGTGGTTTCCTGAGGGCCATCGTTAAAAACGTGCCCTAAGTGACCACCACAAGTAGCACAATGCTCTTCATTACGGCTGTATCCTAATTTATTGTCGGTTGAAAATTCTACGTTCCCTTCGATAAACCGATCAAAACTGGGCCATCCGGTTCCGCTTTTAAATTTGTTTTCGCTTTTATATAAAGGTGTTCCACAAGCAGCACAAACGTATGTTCCTTTTTCTTTATTGCTATTTAATTCGCTTGAAAAGGGACGCTCGGTTGCTGCTTTACGGAGTACTTGATATTCCATATCGGTAAGCTCTGCTTTCCATTCAGCATCTGTTTTGGTAACCTCGTATTCTTTTTGTTCTTTTTTATCTTGTGCTTTAGAGTTGCAACTTATCAATACTAAGCTACACACTAAAAAAATGATCTTTTTCATAGTTTAATTTTCAAGATTAATGATTTCAATTTCTGAGTTGCTCATGATGTCACTCATTGTCAAATCCGCAGTTGCAAATTCAGCTGGGACGATGGCAATTCTAAATATTTGGTCGTTTTGATAGTCTGAACCTAACTGTGAAAATTTATAATTGAATGTTAAAAGTTTCAATAGCTTCGTCCATGCTCATTTTTGCATCTGCAAATTCTGCTGGTACGACAACAAAACGGAATGTTTCATTATCTGTAAAATCTGTAGAAAGTGTTTGCGGATCATAATCACCATCTATTATAACCTGAACGTCTATAAAAGTTTGCAAGTGAAGGTATTGAATAACTTCTCCATTACCTAAATAGAAATTATTTGGAAGCTGTGTCCATACGTCAAAACCATCTTCATCTACATCTTCTAAACGATATGCTAATACAGCATCACTTTCAAAGACTTCAAAAGGATAAGCTATTCGATCTGTCTGATATAAATTATTTTGAGTATTTAACTGAAGTGTAGTTGTTACTTCAAAAGTTTGTGCCAAAAAATCATCTCCCGGAGGTCCAGCAGGTCCTGGGTCGCCTTCACATGATGAAAATAAAAAAGTAGTGGAAAGCGCTAAAAATAAGAGTATCTGTTTCATAATTTGTTTGTTTTAATTGTAATATATCAAAAGCTATTCCAGTTTTTATATAAATTTTAATAAAAAGCAGTAGTTTTATTTTTAACTTTAAATTTGAAATGTAAAAAAACATACAATGAATTATAAAAAAACACTATCCTTACTAACAGTACTTATTTTTGCTGTAGCCTGTAGTACCAATCCGTTTACAGGAAAAAAGACCTTAGCATTGGTACCTAACTCACAGATATTACCGATGGCCTTTCAGCAATATGACCAGTTTTTAACTGAGAATAAAGTTGTTAAAGGGACTGCGGATGCTCGAATGATTCAAAATGTAGGTCAAAAAATTGCTGCAGCTTCCGAGCGTTACTTAACTGCAAATGGATACGCTGGTTACTTAAAAAATTACCGTTGGGAATATACTTTGGTGCAAGACGATGCTGTAAATGCATGGTGTATGCCAGGTGGGAAAATAGTGTTTTATACTGGTATTTTACCCGTTACCCAAAATGAAGCAGGTGTAGCAGCCGTTATGGGGCACGAGGTGGCACATGCATTGGCCAATCACGGACAACAACGCATGAGCGCTGGGCAGTTACAACAATTAGGAGCTGTAGCAGGAAACTTGGCATTGGCCAAAAATCCTGAAAATCAACAATTATTTAATCAATATTATGGCGTTGGAACCCAAGTGGGAGTTATGTTACCATTTAGCCGAAGCAATGAGACCGAAGCCGATAAAATAGGCCTAACTTTAATGGCCATTGCTGGTTATGAGCCTGCAGTAGCAGCAGATTTATGGCAGCGCATGCAACAACAAGGAGGCGGAGCACCACCAGAAATATTAAGTACCCACCCATCTAACGATACTCGTATTAGAAATATACAAAGTTGGGCAGCTGGTGCAAAAGCAGAAGCTCGCAAATTTGGTGTTACTACTTTTCAGAAATAAGTTTTTAAAAAGAATAAATTCAAGTAATTTAGTCCCGTTCAGATAGTAATTTGAACGGGATTTTTTATTCGTAAAAATTAAAATATGACCAACTTACCAAAGGGTAGCAAGAAACTCCTGAATGCTTGGGCTGTTTACGACTGGGCCAACTCAGTTTATAACTTAGTGATTTCCTCGGCTATTTTCCCCATTTTTTATGGTGCCTTGACACTTGTAAAAGATGAAAATGGTAAGATATTGGACGATACCGTTACTTTTTTAGGGTTTGATTTTAATAACGATACACTTATTAGCTATGTTACTGCAGCTGCTTTTTTAGTGGTTTCTATTTTAAGTCCGTTGTTAAGTGGGGTTGCTGATTATGTAGGCAATAAGAAAATTTTCATGAAGTTTTTCTGTTATCTGGGAGCTGTTTCGTGTATTGGTCTCTTTTGGTTTTCTTTAGACCATTTATGGTTTGGATTGTTGTGTTACTTTTTAGCTCTGATTGGGTTTTGGGCTAGTTTGGTTTTTTATAATTCATATTTACCAGATATAGCTTTTCCCGAACAGCAAGATAAAATTAGTGCTAAAGGGTACTCTTTAGGATATATTGGAAGTGTAATCCTTTTGTGTGTTTGTTTAGCCATGATTTTAATGTATGATACTTTTGGATTTGAAGATGAAGGATTACCTACACGGTTATCATTTGTATTGACAGGAGTATGGTGGATTGGGTTCAGTCAGTACACGTATTATTATCTTCCTAAGGGAAACAAAAAACAAAAATTTACAAAACACCTTCTTTTCAATGGGTTTAAAGAATTAAAGAAAATTTGGAATAATCTAGGCGAAAACAAAAGTCTAAAACGTTATCTCACCGCTTTCTTTGTATATAGTATGGCAGTACAAACTATTATGTTGGTCGCTACCTATTTTGGAATTGAAGAATTAGATTGAGGCGAAACCGACGTAACCGTTGGGTTAATAGTAAGTATACTATTAATACAATTAGTAGCTGTTTTAGGAGCCTTTTTAACGTCTCGTGCTTCTGCAAAATTTGGAAATATCAATACGTTAATTGTTTTGAATATTATTTGGATTTGCATCTGTATATACGCTTATTCCATAACGACACCTGAACAGTTTTATGTTACAGCAGGGTTTGTAGGTTTGGTGATGGGCGGAATTCAGTCACTCTCGCGTTCAACCTATTCCAAATTAATCCCTGAAGGAGCAGTCGATACGGCTTCCTATTTTAGCTTTTATGATGTGGCTGAAAAAATCGGGATTGTAATCGGGATGTTTAGTTACGGCTTTGTGGCACAAGTAACAGGTAGCATTCGGTATGCAATATTGTTTTTTATATTATTTTTTGTGGTAGGACTTGTATTGTTGTTTCGCGTGCCACGAAACGTGAAAGTTTCAGAATAAAGAAAATCCTAAAAAGAATGGTTAAAATATCTTTTTAGGATTTGTATTTAATTTTCATAGTGTTGGTGTCTGAGTGTCCTGACAATAGGAGGTAAGTATTGAAGACACATAATGTAAACTACATCGATTTAATCGATCCGCTTCCCAAAACTTTGGTGTCACTTTTTGATGGATTTCCTTTATAAGAAATATCGCCTGATCCGTTTACCCGAGCTTTTATACTTTGTTTTGCTGAAACGGTTGCATCACCAGAACCAGAAATATATACTTCGGTGGCATTAGCTTCAAAATTTCTACCGTCAAAATCACCACTACCACTAAGTTTCAATTCAAAATCACTAGTGCTTCCATTTAGCTTCATATCCCCAGAACCCACTATCTTTGCATTCAATGAACTTGACTCCACATTCAAAATAATATCGCCAGAGCCTATTAGGCTTGTTTCAAAATTATTGGTTTTAATTTTTTTAGTAGAAGTAATATCGCCAGAACCAACTAATTTTACTTCAGAAAGATCCTGAAACGGAACTATTATGTCAATTCCTTTTTTAGTGCTAATGGAATGTCCTTTTTTTACTGAAATTGTCAAGGTATTTCCACTTGTACTAATATCTAAATGTTCGTGTATATTGTTATCTGTTGAAACGGTAATGGAACCCTCTTTGCCACTAACAAAGGTTACATCCATAGATCCAGTTACGTGTATGTTGTCATAATCACCTGTTGAAACGGTTTTCGTGGTTACATTTCCATTTCCTTTAACTTTTGAATTGTTCCAGTTCTGAGCAATTGCCTGTTGTGTTGTTATTGACAGTAAGAAGACAATAAGTATGCTTTTTGTTAGTGTTTTCATATGTTTGTTTGGTTTTAGTTTTTATTAAAAGTAACTCCGCCATAATCGGAATTTATATGTACAGTATTTCCAGAGTTTTGTGTTCCGTGATAACCACTATAATTTCTACTGCTATAATCTTTGGATGATTTTAAAACGGTTACATCTTCTTCGCCTTTTAAGCTAGCATAGGATAAATCTACGACGAAATCAAAATTATAACCGCTATCAAACCCAAGTTTAATACCTGTGTAATCTGCTTTTATAGTGACATCTTTTGCAGTATTTGTGATATTTTCTATTCTAATAGATCCATAACCAGTGTTTAAATTTATTGAGCCTGTTACGGTTTCTATTTGATTATTTACATAATCACCTTTCCCTATTACTTTTTGTGCTTTCCCTATAATTACTTTTCCGTAATCGCAATTATAGTTAATGCTTTGAGCTTCTAAAATTTCAGACTTTGTATAATCTGCGGTTAACTCTAAACGTTCCGTTTTTTCTAAGGTAAACCCTGAATAATCTGCGTTAATACGGCCGCTTTTCATATAACCAATAGTAGATTTATCTGTATAATCAAAAGTAAGGGAGTTATCATCTGCCAATAGTTCACCAATGATTAATTGACCATAATCACAGTTTATTTTGGCGTTACCTTTAAGTTTATTGATATGGATGGCGCCATAATCATTATTCAAATCTACTGTATTTGTAATAGGCAGTTTAATGGAATAATTGACTTCTACTGAAACATTATTTTTATTATTGCTTCCCCACCAGCTCCAGCCAGACTTTTTTTCGTTAAAAATAGTTTTGGCAGTTACTAATGAAGCATTTCCGCTAAGCTCGATATTAATTTCTTCGAGCCGTTCATTAACTTTTTCTTCATTATCGCCGTTGGTTTTAATGGTAACTTCTATAACCGTTCGGTTTTCGGTCCAGGTTACAATATCTATGTTTCCATAACTGTTATTCACAGTAAGACCGGCACCTGAGTTTACATTAAATTCTTTTTTGACGGTCTTCTCTTTGGTGTATTTTCCTTTCATTTTACCATTTGTGGCCATAGCCAATGCGGGTAGCAATAAAAGAAAAAGTAGTGTTTTAGATTGTATTTTCATTTCTATTCGCTTTAAGTGTTTTTATTTCTTCAATAGTTTTAATTACGTTTTCCAAAAGATCGATCCTGTTTTGGAAATTAGTAATCATCGCATAAATTACTCGCTTGTCATTTCCGCTTTCTGCGAGATCGCCTTTTAAGGTTTCATATTCTTTCTCGAGCACTTCTATTTGTGTTAGCGCGTCAGCAACCAGTTCTTTGGTTTCAGGGGTGTCAAAGCTTTTTAAAGTTTGCAACTCCTTATTAATTGCTGATGTAAAAAACGACTGTGTTTTTTCCATTTCTGGGGAAACACTAGCTAGATCACTAGCTTTTGCTTCATTATTCTGAAATAAAAATCCGATAGCTATCAAAACAGCAATGGTAGCAGCAATGCTTATTGGTTTCCACCAGTTTCCTTTCTCAGTTTGTTTTTCTTTTGAAACATTTTTTTCTGCTTCCGTTTTTGCGTTCAGCTTCGCTAAAAACCTTTTTTGATGTCCTTGTGGCGTATCGTGCACGTCAAAATCTGTTCGGTTTTGTTCGAATAAAGTATCTATATCATCTTTTTTCATGATGCAATTTTTAATTTTTTCCGTAAGCTTTCTTTGGCTCGTGAAACTAATGTTCTGCAATTTGCATAGGTAATATCCAATATTTCGCACATTTCTTCATAATCATATCCTTCAATTAAATGAAGTGTTAATACTTGTTGGTAGCTACTGTGCAAACTACTCATACAACTTAATACAGCTGCAGCCTTTTCATTGCTATAATCGTTTTCTGTAATTCCAGAAGTCGCTTCTACAGTTTCAGCAATGGTTTCATCTGGCAAATCGATAAAACGTTGTTGTTTTTTGTATTGTGAAATACTGTTATTTACAACAATGCGTTTTAACCAAGCTCCAAAAGTTGCTGTACCTTTAAAAGTGTCCAGCTTGCTGAAAGCAGTTATAAAAGATTCTTGCATAATATCTTCTGCTTCTGCAGTATCTTTTACAATCCGCACGGCTACATTGTACATAGCACGTTGATAACGGTTGTACACTTCTAGTTGAGCTAAATGGTTTCCTTTTTTGCACAGCACTAATAACGAGTCAATATGTTGGTCGGTCAATGTCAAAAACAAGCTTGTTTAATTTAAAGATAGGGATTGTTGCAATATGTTACAGTTGTGGTTAAAAAAGTTTTAAAAAAGGACTGTTTACAAGAACTAAGTAATTGGCATAACTATTGAATATTATAGTTTGAAGACCAATAGGCATAACGCTAAGCACTTGGTTTTCATAATAAGATGCATAAAGAAATATTTAAAAACAGCTATTGTGCACCCAATTTTGGTGACACAATGTCTTAAAATACTATATGGCCCATTCAAAAGTAAAAACATTAGACAGTTTGTCATTGCAAGAATTAGAGCAAGATGCCGAGTTAATCCCTTTAATGACGGCTGAAGACGAAGATGCAATGAACAAAGAAGAATTACCCGAAATACTTCCTATTCTTCCGCTTCGAAATACGGTATTATTCCCTGGAGTAGTAGTTCCTATTACTGCTGGACGCGATAAATCGATCAAATTAATAAATGAAACCAATAAAGGAAGCAAAACCATTGGAGTTGTTTCTCAAAAGGATGAAGAAGTTGAGGATCCTAATTTAAACGAAATAAATACCGTTGGTACCGTTGCAAAAATTCTTAGGGTTTTAAAAATGCCTGACGGAAATACAACCGTAATCATACAAGGTAAAAAACGCTTTGAAACCACAGAGGTAATTACTACCGAACCGTATATGACGGCCACCATTCGGGAAGTTAAAGAAGCAAAACCTGCTAAAGAAAGTGAAGAGTTTTCTGCAATTATAGACTCTATTAAAGAGATTGCTCTTGAAATTATAAAGGGAAGCCCTAATATTCCTTCGGAAGCGGCTTTTGCCATTAAAAACATTGAAAGCAATTCATTCTTAATAAACTTTGTTTCTTCAAACTTGAACATTTCAGTAAAAGAGAAACAGAGTTTACTTGAAATGAACGATCTTAAAGAGCGTGCGATGGAAACGCTCAAGTACATGAATGTTGAATTGCAGAAATTATCATTGCGCAACGACATTCAGTCAAAAGTGCAAAGCGACATTAATCAGCAGCAGCGTGAATATTTTCTTCAACAGCAAATGAAGACTATTCAGGAAGAATTGGGAGGAAATTCCAATGAAGCTGAAATACAAGAAATGCGCGAAAAGGCGAAAGCAAAAAAGTGGGGTGATGAAGTTCAAGAGCATTTTGACAAAGAAATTACCAAATTGCAGCGTATGAATCCACAAGTTGCAGAATATAGCATTCAAAGCAATTATTTGGATTTAATGCTTGACTTGCCTTGGAATGAATTCAGCACCGATAAGTTTGATTTAAAAAGAGCAAGAAAAATTCTAGACCGTGATCATTACGGATTAGACGATGTTAAAAAACGTATTATAGAATACCTTGCCGTTTTAAAACTTCGGAACGATATGAAATCGCCCATACTTTGTTTGTACGGACCTCCAGGGGTTGGTAAAACTTCACTGGGTAAATCAATCGCCGAAGCCTTGGGTAGAGAATATGTGCGTATGTCGTTAGGTGGTTTACGGGATGAAGCTGAAATACGCGGACACCGTAAAACCTATATAGGTGCTATGCCAGGACGTATTATTAAGAACATTAAAAAAGCAGAAACTAGTAATCCAGTTTTTGTTTTAGATGAAATTGACAAGCTTTCCGTAGGAAGTCAAGGAGATCCTTCTTCGGCTATGCTTGAAGTTTTGGACCCAGAGCAGAACAATTCTTTTTACGATAACTTTTTAGAATTAGGGTACGATTTGTCTAAAGTAATGTTTATCGCTACTTCTAATAGTTTAAGTACTATTCAACCGGCGCTACGTGACCGTATGGAAATAATTAATGTTACGGGATATACAGTTGAAGAGAAAGTAGAAATAGCAAAACGTCACTTATTGCCAAAACAATTGGAAGAACACGGTCTTACAAAAGACGACCTTAAAATTGGTAAAAAGCAATTAGAAAAAATAGTAGAAGGATACACTCGTGAAAGTGGTGTCCGTAGCTTAGAAAAGCAAATTGCTAAAATGGTTCGTTACGCTGCAATGAAAATTGCAATGGAAGAAGAGTATGAGAAAAAAGTAACCAATGAAATTGTAGTTGACGCATTAGGAAGCCCAAAACTAGAACGAAACAAGTACGAAAATAACGACGTAGCTGGAGTAGTTACCGGATTGGCTTGGACGCGTGTAGGTGGTGATATCTTGTTTATTGAATCTACACTTTCTAAAGGAAAAGGACAGTTAAATATGACTGGAAACCTTGGGAAAGTGATGAAAGAATCAGCAACTATTGCGTTAGAATACATAAAATCTAATGCTGAAGAACTGGGTATCTCACCAGATATTTTTGAAAAGTACAATGTACATGTACACGTACCAGAAGGTGCTACGCCTAAAGATGGGCCAAGTGCAGGTATAACGATGTTAACATCCTTGGTTTCGTTGTTTACACAGCGTAAGGTGAAGAAAAGCATCGCAATGACCGGTGAAATTACGTTACGAGGAAAAGTGCTTCCCGTTGGCGGAATCAAAGAAAAAATATTGGCAGCCAAGCGTGCTCACATTAAAGAAATTTTATTATGTGAAGACAATAAGCGTGATATAGATGAAATTAAACCGGAATACCTAAAAGGGTTGACGTTTCATTATGTAAAAGATATGAGCGATGTACTAGATTTAGCACTTACCAAACAAAAAGTAAAGAACGCTAAGAAGCTCTAATAATTTAAATACCCCTTGTGAATTTCAATTAAAACAATTGGTTTTTCAAGGGGTAAATTATATCTATATTTGAAAACCTTTTATTCGGTTCAAAAATAAATTAATATTGCAGTCGTTAAAAGGTATAGAAAAAGCTAACTACTGTACATGAACCAAAAGGTTTACTTCTTATTATTTATAATCTTACTATCAACTACTGCTGTAGCGCAAGTAGGAGGACGTTCAACGTATCAGTTTTTAAATTTAGTAAATTCCCCACGACAAGCAGCTTTAGGAGGGAAGACAATAACAAATTACGATTACGATCCTACGCAGGCACTTTTTAACCCTGCTACTATTAATCCAGCGATGGATAATCAATTCTCTCTCAATTATGCCAATTATATAGGTGATGTAAATTACGGAACAGCAGCTTATGCCTATGCTTGGGACCGCCGTACACAAGTAATTAATGCAGGGGTTACCTATATTAACTACGGAAAGTTTGATGGCTATGACGAACAAGGAAACGCAACTAATAGTTTTAGTGGCGGTGAAGTAGCTCTTTCTTTTGGTCACGCTCGTAATATTGCGTTTACCGATTTTTATGTAGGAGCCAATGTAAAATTTATATCTTCAAAATTAGAACAGTACAGCTCCTTTGGTATAGCAACCGATATTGGTATTATGTATTTTTATGAAGAATGGGATTTACACATTACTGGAGTTGCTAGAAACTTAGGGACGCAAATTACACCATATCACGAAACCTATGAAAAACTTCCTTTTGAGTTAATCTTCGGAATATCACAAACCCTTAAAAACATACCTATTCGATGGCATTTTACTTTAGAAAATATGCAACGATGGAATGTAGCTTTCGCCAATCCCAATCGTGATGAAACAGATTTAGAAGGAAATTCCACAGGTGAAAAAATCAACTTTATTGATAATGCATTTCGCCATATGATTGTGGGAATTGAACTTTTCCCCAAAGGAGGTTTTAACATTCGGTTAGGCTATAATTTACGTAGGGGAGAAGAACTTAGAATAATAGAGCAAAGAGCTTTTGCTGGGTTAAGCGCTGGATTTTCCTTAAAACTGAATAAATTGCGGCTAAGTTATTCCTATTCACAGTATAGTTTGGCGGCTTCAACGAGTACTTTTGGACTCAATATAGACCTACAATAATGCATAAAATTACCATTGCCATAGACGGTTACTCATCTACCGGAAAAAGTACAGTTGCCAAGCAATTGGCAGATTGGTTGGAATATGTATATATCGATACTGGCGCAATGTATCGTGCCGTAACGTTATATGCTATGGAAAATGGTTTTATTTCTGAAGAAGAATTTGATAGGGAAGCACTTATCAAAAAACTATCAGAAATTCATTTAGAATTCAAAAAAAGTAGTCCTACAGCAAAAGCTGAAATATTCCTTAATGGAAAAAATGTAGAAAGTGAAATAAGAACTTTAGATGTTTCAGAATTTGTAAGCCCAATCGCCACTGTTTCCGAAGTACGAAAAAAATTGGTTGAACAACAACAGCGAATGGGTTCTGAAAAAGGTGTTGTGATGGATGGTCGCGATATTGGTACCATTGTTTTACCTAAAGCCGAACTGAAAATCTTTATGAATGCTTCCGCAGAACAACGCGCGAAACGAAGGTACGATGAGCTCACCGAACGCGGTGACCATGTTACGTTTAAAGAAGTTTTGAAAAACGTTCAGGAACGCGATCATATAGATACTACCCGTAAAGATTCTCCTTTACGAAAAGCAGCAGATGCCATTGAAATTGACAATAGTGAAATGAATCTAGAAGATCAATTTCATATCATATTGCAACTAGCCAAAGACCGAATAGCAGGAAGAGTTTAATTACTCTTCAATTTTACCTCAGGAAAAATCCTATTTTATTAGTGCCTGAGTGTCCCGACGATAGGAGGAAAGTATCGAAGGCACAACACCTACCACTTTCTTTTCAAAACACTTTGATTATCAAAAGAAAAACAGTAATTTTGCACTCCTTTTAGCGACGAGGCAAGAATAAAAGGAATGATAAAATTTAATCTAAATCCTTCTGTGGGATGGTCGCGGTAACTTCTTGTAACAACACAGAATACAAATTGTTGAAATTCAGAATCTTTTAAAATGAATTTCACAAACATTTTACTAAATGGCTGATAAAGCAAACAAAGATGCAGCAAAAGAAAAAGCTGCAGAAAAACAAGAAGATGTAGCTGTTGCAGAACAAAAAGCTACTGAGGAAACTCAAAAACCTCAAGAAGAACTTTCTTTAAAGCAAAGAGATCCTAAACAATTTTTAGAAGAATTCAACTGGCATAACTACGAAGAGGGTATTGATCCAATCGATGATGGTAAGTTAGAAGAGTTTGAAAAATTAGTTACAGAAAACTTTGTTGACACATTAGATGATGAGGTAGTAGAAGGAGAAGTAGTTTATATTACAGATCGTGATGCTATTATCGATATCAATGCGAAAAGTGAAGGTGTTATCTCTTTAAACGAGTTTCGTTACAATCCAGACCTTAAAGTTGGTGACAAAGTAGAGGTGTTAATTGATGTACGTGAAGACAGTACGGGACAATTAATTCTTTCACACCGTAAGGCTAGAACTATTAAAGCTTGGGAGCGTGTTAATGATGCTCATGATGATGCTACTATTGTTAACGGTTATGTTAAGTGCCGTACTAAAGGTGGTATGATTGTAGACGTATTCGGTATCGAAGCTTTCTTGCCAGGTTCGCAAATAGATGTGAAGCCTATCCGTGATTACGATGCATATGTAGGAAAAACAATGGAATTCAAAGTTGTGAAAATCAACCACGAATTTAAAAACGTTGTTGTTTCGCATAAAGCACTTATTGAAGCGGATATCGAAGAACAGAAAAAAGAAATTATCGGGCAGCTTGAAAAAGGACAAGTACTGGAAGGAGTTGTTAAAAACATTACTTCATACGGTGTATTTGTTGACCTTGGAGGTGTTGACGGATTGGTACACATTACAGACCTTTCTTGGTCTCGTATCAACCACCCGAACGAGATTGTTGACCTTGACCAGAAATTAAACGTTGTAATCCTTGACTTTGATGAGGATAAAACACGTATCCAACTAGGTCTTAAGCAATTAAAAGCTCACCCATGGGATGCTCTTGGAGACGACTTAAAAGTAGGTGATAACGTAAAAGGTAAAGTAGTTGTTATTGCAGACTACGGTGCATTTATTGAAGTTGCTGAAGGCGTTGAAGGATTAATCCACGTTAGCGAAATGTCTTGGTCTACCCACTTACGTAGCGCACAAGATTTCGTAAATGTTGGTGATGAGGTTGAAGCTCAAATACTAACTATGGATAAAGAAGACCGTAAAATGTCTCTTGGTATTAAGCAATTAACACCAGATCCATGGACTGATATTACAACTAAATACCCTGTAGGTTCTAGACACACAGGTATTGTACGTAACTTTACAAACTTTGGTGTATTTGTTGAATTAGAAGAAGGAATTGATGGACTAATTTACATTAGTGATCTTTCTTGGACTAAGAAAATCAAGCACCCAAGTGAATTTACTGAAATTGGAGCTGAATTAGATGTTGTTGTTCTTGAATTAGATGTTGAAGGACGCAAGTTAAGTTTAGGCCACAAACAAACAGAAGACAACCCTTGGGATAAGTACGAAGGTGAGTTTGCTGTAGGAACTAAGCACACTGCCAAAATTGACGAAATTGTAGACAAAGGAGCAACGATCGAGTTTAACGACGACATCACAGCATTTGTACCAAAACGTCACTTAGAAAAAGAAGATGGAACAGATCTTCAAAAAGGTGAAGAAGCAGAATTCCAAATTATTGAGTTCAACAAAGAATTCAAGAAAGTGGTAGTTTCACATATGGTTATCCATAAAGAAGAAGAAGCTAAAATTGTAAAAGATGCTGCTAAAAAGCAAGCCGCTCAAGCCGAAGACTCTAAAACGACTCTCGGTGATGCAAACTCTAAGCTTCAAGAATTGAAAGACAAAATGAGCGGTAAATAAGCCTTCATTTCGTTATAAAAGTAAAGCCCTTCAGTAATGAAGGGCTTTTTTATTGATTATACTTTATGCAAATTCAGGTTCTAATAGTTGCACATTGCTCTTTAAACGCTCGATAACAATATTCATCATTCGTTTATTTAAAGCAGAAGAGTCATTTATGTACGTTTCATATTCGTACAAAGTAAATTGGCCTATGACCATTCCTTTTAACGAATTTCGAAACTTCATATCCTTATGTATGGCGTTGTCAATATAATCCATCCGTTTTTCAATCGAAAGATCATAAAACACATTTTTATGTTTTCGCACATAATTTCTAAAAGCTGCTAACAATAAATTTTTCTGAAGCTTCACAACGGGGCGCAAGGTATTGTTCTGAAAATACTCTGCATCACTCATTTGGTCATTGAATGTTGCCGAAGGAATTTCGGGTCGTAACTGCAATAAAACTTCGTCTTTAGTTTCCATAATAATTGGGTTTTACTAAAATTATATATTTTAAAAGCCTCTTTTTTCTAAAACAGCACATAGTTATAAACGGCTTTTCAACAGTATTTTGCCGTTAAAATCGTCTTAATCCGTCCCTTTGTTTACAGTCTTTTCGGTACTTTTAAAAGAAAAAGATGGCTACTAAAACTTCATTTAATCCATACACTGGTTCTGAAATAAAATCTTACAAAACACACACCAAACCCGAAATTCAAGATATTTTAACAAAAGCCGATAAGCGGTTTTATTCGTGGCGAGAAACCTCATTTGCAGAACGAAAAAAACTAATGTTGGCAGCTGCTTCTGAATTAAAAAATAATAAAGAAGAATATGCAAAGGATATGACTTTGGAAATGGGGAAACCCATAAAACAAGCCATTGCAGAAGTTGAAAAGTGCGCTTGGGTTTGCGAATATTACGCCGAAAATGCAGAAGAACAATTAAAAAATGAAATAATTAAAACTGATGCTCAAAAAAGTTATGTGAGTTATGAGCCTATGGGAGTAGTATTAGCTATCATGCCTTGGAATTACCCATTCTGGCAGGTGTTTCGATTTGCTGCACCAGCATTAATGGCTGGTAATATTGGGGTGTTGAAACATGCTTCCAACGTCTTCGGAAGTGCTCTAAACATAGAAAAAGTATTTAAACGTGCTGGATTTCCAAACAATTGTTTTACTACTTTAAAAGTGGGAAGTGATGCTATTGAAGAAATTATAGAAAACCCAATTGTAAAAGCCGTAACCTTAACGGGTAGCGGCCCTGCTGGCTCTGAAGTAGCAGCTACGGCAGGGAAAAATATTAAAAAAACAGTCTTAGAATTAGGTGGTAACAATGCTTTAGTCGTTTTAAAAGATTGCGATGTAGATAAAACAATCGATACCTGTGTACAGGCTCGTTTTCAAAACACCGGTCAAAGTTGTATCGCGGGTAAACGGTTATTGGTAGATGAATCAATTTCAGAAGAATTTATTGAAAAGCTAATAATAAAAGTACGGGAATTGAAAAGTGGTGACCCTATGAATGAAGAAACCTTCATTGGTACACTGGCACGAGAAGATTTAGCGAAAGATTTAGAAGAACAAGTAAATAAATCTGTGAAATCTGGTGCAAAACTAGAAATAGGAGGAAAACGACAAAACGCTTATTTTGAACCTACTGTAGTGAGTAATGTCTCTCCTGAAATGACTATGTTTAAAGAAGAAACGTTTGGTCCCGCATTATCTATTACAACCTTTAAGTCTGTAGATGAGGCTATTGAACTTTCTAACAATTCAAAATTTGGATTGGGAGTTTCTATCTTTTCTGAAGATATTGAAGCTGCTGAAAAAATGGCCTACCGATTTGAGGAAGGTGCCGTTTTTATTAATGAATTAGTGAAAAGTGATCCGCGTTTACCATTTGGAGGTGTTAAAAACAGTGGGTATGGACGCGAGTTAAGCAACCATGGAATTACAGAGTTTGTAAATAGAAAAACCGTTTATATTAATAAATAACACAAAAAAAACTCGCAATTTAATTGCGAGCTTTTTTTAAGAGTATTGTTTAGCTATTTTTTCGAAAGAAATTCTTCTTTGGTTTTGATGGTTGGCTTTTCAATCTCATTCTTTTCTAAGAATTTCATTAATTTTTCACCTTCCTTATCTTTAATCTTTTGATAACGTTTTTTAACCTCTGTAAACTCTTCAGAAATTAACTCTAAATTTTGCTTTTGAGATGCTGTTACTCGACTAAAAGTACCTGCAATACTCGAATATAAATCTGCCATGCGTTCTCTTAATTCTGGTTCAGCAGAAGCAACATAATTATCACCGGTTGTCACAACCAAATCTTTCCGAAGGTCTTCCAATGCGTCATACAGTTTTTGAGCATCCTTTTTACCTTTAGGGTTATTTTCAATTATAGTTTTAGCTTTGGTTTGCAATTCGCCTAATTCATACACCATATAGGCTAGATCTTCCACCATATTAAATAGTTGTGTTGTTAATTGCTCTTGCTCTTTACGTTCAGCTAACGTAGTTAATGATTTTTCATCATATTTTACATCTATTGAAGATTCGTAGGTGTCTTTACCTTTTGTCAATACTACTTTGTATGTTCCTGCAGGTACCCGAGGTGCTGTGAAACCTCCGTATGAAAGTGTTTTCCCAGCTGCCATTTTTGGAGTAGAAGTTGTATAACTCCAGTTTACAATATTGATGCCTTTTGATTTTCCAGGAGTAAGGGAAGCTACTTTGTTTCCTTCCATATCTTGGACTTCCATTTCCATTTTTCCGAATGTATGTCGCTTCTTCAAATAGTAAGCTATCCTAGCTGAAGTTGGTTTATTGCCCCCTACAAATTGTGTTTCAGTTCCAAAACTACCGCTAAAGCCACTTTCTTCTGGCATAGTGAAAGCTTCCGTATCGAAAAAGTGAACATCTTCTTCTAAAATTGATGGGGTAAGTTGCCGTAAAGGACTAATGTCATCTATAATGATTACGCCTCGTCCGTGTGTGCCCATTACGATATCATTAGTTTGCTTTTGCATATCGATAAAATGAACGGCAACCGGTGGCATGTTATTTGTGAATTGTGACCAATTGTTTCCGCCATCAATAGTAACATATAAACCCATTTCGGTTCCTAAGAATAGCAAATCTTCATTTTCGTAGTCTTCTTGAATATTTCGAACAAAAGCATTCTCTTGAATGTCCTCTGAAACAATCGACTTCCAAGTTTTACCATAATCTGTAGTTTTCAATGCATAGGGTTTCATATCGCCTGTGGTATGACCTTCAAAAACAGCATAAGCTGTTCCTTTTCCATGTACACTTGCCTCAATGTGATATACCCAAGTATTTGTTGGAACACCTGTTAAGTTTTCAGTAACATTCTTCCAGTTTTTTCCACCATTTGTTGTTACTTGTACATTTCCATCGTCTGTTCCTACCCAAATAATGTTTTCATCTAAAGGAGATTCTGCAATTGTAAAAATGGTTGTGTGGTTTTCAGCGCCGCTATTATCTACCGAAAGCCCTCCAGATTCTGATTGATTTTGTTTCTCAGGGTCATTAGTTGTTAAATCTGGAGAAATAATCTGCCACGTTTCGCCCATATCTTCACTTTTATGTAAAAATTGGCTTCCCATATAAAAACGATCAGGGGCGTGAGTACTTACTGCCATTGGAGCATTCCAATTAAAGCGTAATTCAGCATCTCCTTTTTTTGGTAATGGTTGGATGGTTCTAGTTCTATTTCTGTCTACATCATACTGCCAAACATTTTGAGCTCCTTGCATTTCAGAATAAATAATGTTTTTGGTTGGGTGTTTTAAAACTCTAAATCCGTCGCCATATCCCACACTATTCCAGTCACGAGCATTTACACCTCCTGGAGAAGAAGATGGTCCATACCAGCTTCCATTGTCTTGCAAACCACCATACACGTTATAAGGTTCGGCATCGTCAGTACTTATGTGATAAAATTGTGAGAGAGGAAGATCTTCAACAATCTCAAATACGGAACCACCATTCCAAGAGCGGTACAGCCCACCATCGGTAGCTGAATACATAATATCGCTATCGTTTATATGGAACGTGATATCATGAATATCAGCATGCATATTCCCAAGATTTTTGAAGGTTTTACCACCATCTCGGCTTATGGAACCAGTGAGACCGCCTTTTACAACAATATTAGGGTTTTTAGGGTCAACGGTAATACGCGAAAAGTAAAAAGGGCGAACGGTTAAACCAAAATCATTGTTTAAATGTTCCCAACTTTTTCCGGCGTCTGTAGATTTCCAAAGTCCGTTTTTATCTTTTTCTTCAGTTTCCAATACAGAATACAAAGTATTATTGTCACTTGGAGCAACTGCAATAGCAATTCTACCTAAATCGCCTTCGGGGAAACCGTTATGTATTTTATTCCAAGTTTTTCCGCTGTCGGTAGATTTGTATAAGGCACTGTTTTCACCACCAGAATTAAAACTCCATCCCGTACGCTTAAATTGCCACATAGAAGCATACAATACATTTGGGTTTTTTGGGTCCATTATTACATCTGCCGCTCCAGTAGAAGGTCCCACATATAACATTTTATTCCAAGTTTTTCCGCCATCAGTTGTTTTATAAACACCTCGATCTTCGCTATCGCTCCATAATGCGCCTAAAACCCCTACATATACTTCATCGGTATTATTAGGGTTAATGACTACGGAGGCAATTCGTTCACTGTTTTCAAAACCAGGAATCTCTTCCCAATTATTTCCACCGTCTGTAGATTTAAACAATCCATCGCCAACAGAAACTGAATTACGTGTCCAAGTTTCACCAGTACCTACCCAAATAGTTTGATCGGGATCCTTTGGGTCTAATGTCACTACTCCAATAGATTGTACATGTTCATCAAAAATAGGGGAGAATGTAGCTCCTCCATTACTAGACTTCCAAACGCCACCACCGGCGGTACCAATATATATGATACGAGTATTGCTAGGGTGCATTTCAATATCATTAATGCGACCGCTCATTAATGCAGGGCCTATATGGCGAGCTTCCATATCGCCAAATAATTCTTTTCCTTTTAAAGCGGTTTCTTGAGCTGAAATTGATACGGGCAAGAAGGCTAATATCAATATGGTGTACAGTAGTTTTTTCATGGGTTGGTATTTTGAAGTGAATTACGACTTAGAATAAAAAATCCCCGTCGAGCGGGGATTTTTAAGTTGTACTATTAAATTATTCAGGGAAAGCAAACATTCCCTCATTGGTTTCTGGGTTTAGTGTAATATCTTTTACTTTAAGGTTCTGGCCAGAAATTCCCATATCAAAAGGGAAATATAAACCATCCACTTCTTGATAATCACTCATAGAATTTGTTACAGTTTGTCCTTTCATAGGACCTTGTTGAACCTCATTTTGAGTGGCAATTGGAACAAAATTTTCGGTTTCAAAAAAGTAATATGTTACATTTGGAACTTCTTCGCCATCAACCATCATCGGTTCTTTAGTTAATTTAACTTTATACGTTTCTGTCCCTTCAATAGTTTCCTTACCCATAGATTCCACCATATATCCTTTTTCTTTGTAGTTGAAAAATGGAGAAGGAAAGTCCTTCTTAGCTTGCTGCTTCATGTTTTGGTTCATTTCAGCATCACTTTTTTCAGCTTGCATGGTCATCATATTAGTAGTCCAAAGTGTTTCACCATCAAAAGCCATTTGTTTAATTTCTTGACCTTGAAAGTTGATAGTTACTAATTGTTTTCCATCTTTGGTTTGGATAACATCCACAGGAATTTCCATTCCTTGCGCACTTACACTTCCTGAAATTTTAATGGCTTCCAGATTACCCCAATTATCTTTACCTCCAGTTGTTTCAAAATAGTTATCAATAATTTCATCTGCTGTTTGAGCCGAAATAGGAGCTACAGTAACGAGCAATAAAGCGATGAATAGTGTTTTTGCAGTTTTCATGTTTTATATGTTATGGTTTATTGTAAAAGTAAGACACTTTTTTAATGATTTTGTTACAATATATTGAATTTTTTTTCAGAAGAAAAAAGTAACAAAACTCGTATCTTTACTTTAAAAGATAGATGCTATGAAATTTGGTAAAGTTGACGACCCCTCAAAAATAGATTTTACATTACCTGTAGACCATCCGGACACTAAAAAAACGCTTTCTAACTATAAACCTGTTTCCACACCTAATTTATATGTAGGTTGTGCCAAATGGAACCGCGCAGATTTAAAAGGTTTTTATCCTAGAGGTACTAAAGATGAGTTGGAATATTATTCTAGACAATTTAATAGTATTGAACTAAATGCTACTTTTTACCGCATTTTTCCGGCCGATGTTTTTGCAGGTTGGTACGATAAAACCCCAGATGACTTTCGTTTTTTTCCGAAGTTTTTTCAAGGTGTTTCACATTGGAAGCGGCTCAATGATTTTGAAGACTATTTGAATGATTACCTATTAAATGCTTCTAATTTAAAAGAAAAATTAGAAATGCCCTTTGTGCAAACACACAATAACTTTAAGCCAACCAATATGGATAGGTTAGACCTATTTTTTAAGGCAATACCTAATGATATGCGTATTGCGGTGGAATTTCGACATACAGATTGGTTTAATGATGAAGCAGCTTCAGAGGAATTGTATGATATTCTTGAAAAGAATGATGTTACAAACATTATAGTCGATTCTGCTGGACGGCGAGATTTACTACATATGCGCATGACAACCGATAGTGCTTTTATTCGATATAACGGCTCTAATCATGAAAGTGATTATACGCGTTTAGATGATTGGCTTGATAGACTAGAAGAATGGGTTGATCAAGGCTTACAAAACATCTACTTTTTTGTACATCAAAATATTGAAAAAGCATCACCTTTACTTTCAGCTTATTTTATTGAAAAAGCAAATGAGCGCTTTGGCACCGATGTAAAAATTCCAAAAATGGATAAAACTAAAACCTTATTTTAAATGAACTTTCATACCCGTAAATGGATAAAACCTGAAGATTTAAACCCAAATGGCACCTTATTTGGCGGTAGATTGTTAGAGTGGATCGATGAAGAATCGGCTTTATATGCCATTATTCAACTAGAAAATCCAAAAACAGTAACTAAATATATGAGCGAGATTAATTTTCGAAGCTCAGCAAAAAAAGGGGATATTGTTGAAATAGGCTTAGAAGCTGTAAAGTTTGGAACTTCTTCGTTAACACTCGCTTGTGAAGTCCGTAATAAAATGACCCGAGAGGTTATTATTACTATAGATACCATTATTATGGTAAGTTTAGATGAAAACGGAAAGCCTAAACCTCACGGTAAAAAAGAAATAGAATTTGTAAAAGATCGATTAGAAGACTAAATGTAAATCGCTACATGTCTAGTTCTACTTTTTGGACTCCATTGGCTTGTTCTTTGGCACGTTGTAATTGATTTTCTGTAGGTTTTTTTGGTTGTTGCTCCAAAGCATTTTCAGGTTCATAACTCAATTTAGTATAGGTAGGAAAATGATCTGAATTTATATCGCTACCTAATGAAACCTCTAAAGACCTAAATTCACTTGAAATAAAAATATGATCTAACGGCCAACGCATGATAAAGCTTTTTGCATCGAACGTGTTATAAAATCCACGTCCTTTACGAATGTCCAATAACTCGGCAACATTATAAAAAAGTGATGTAGTTGCAGACCAGGCCACATCGTTAAAATCTCCAATTACAAGTACTGGGTGTTTAGATTGTCTACTCAAATTTGCTATTTTCATCATTTCTGCATCTCTGTCAGAAGATTTGGGGTTATGTTGCGGCATAGGCGGTGTAGGATGGATGGTGTATAGCTGTATGGTGTCTTCTGAAGGTAATAAAACCTGTGTATGAATTGACGGGATGTCTTTATCAACCAAATATTTTACTTGTGGTTCTATTAACTTGAATTTAGAATAAAGCAGCATTCCGTATGTGTTATTTAAAGGAACTGCTACTTTGTATTTATAATCTTTGGAAATGTTAGCATCAATATTTTCTTTCCAACCAGTATTGGTTTCAACAAATAGAAGAATGTCGGCATTGTGTTTTTTTATATCCTGAATAAGTTTCTCTTTTTCTTTATTCTTTTGGTACACATTTGCCGTGTATAATGAAATGGTCTTTTCAGGATTATTATTTTTAGCTTCTAATACTTCATAATCCGCAAAGGGGGTGTAAGGGTATATTTTAGTAAGTTGAAAAATAAAACAACTAAGAAGCCCTATAACGAAAAGATAATCGCCCGCACGCTTAATTTCAAAACGCATAAAATAGGTGACAAGTGCCGTGAAGGTTAAAATAGTAAGTTGAATATGAGGAAAATCGAATATTCTAATCCACCAATAGTCGATTGCAATTAAAGGAATTAGGGTTAAAATAATTGCTAATCCACCAAAAATTTGGAGTATTGGTTTTAATTTCATGAAGGGAAAAAATAGTTTGTTCCCCTAAAGATAAAGTTTTGTTAGTTACTTGAATTAAATTTAGCAGAAATTTGAGAAACATCTTTTCCTGAAGGTATTTCAAAAAGCTCCAACCCAAAGTAGGGAATTGCTGCAATTAGGTGGTCAAAAATATCGGCTTGAATATGTTCGTAATTTTCCCAACGTTTGTCATAACTAAAGCAGAATATTTCAATAGGAATACCACGGTCAGTCGGTGCTAAATGACGCACCATTAAAAACAGATCTTTGTTGATAGCAGGATTTTCATGAAGAAACGCATCAGCATATTTTCTGAAAATTCCTAAATTAGTTTGATTACGACCATTTAAAAGAACTGACTTATCGGCCTCGGTATTTTGGTTGTATTTTTGAACATCCCGTTCTCTGTGTTCAATATAAGGTTTGATTAATTGAACTTTTTTCAATTCTTCAATTTCTTCCGAAGACAAAAACTTAACGGAAGTTTGCTTAATAAACAACGATCGTTTAATGCGTCTTCCAGCAGATTCCTGCATACCACGCCAGTTTTGGAAGGAATCTGAAATTAAACTGTACGTAGGAATAGTAGTAAACGTATGGTCAAAGTTTTGAACTGTAACGGTTGCAAGGCTTATTTCGGTAACATAGCCATCTGCCCCATACTTGCTAAAGGTTATCCAGTCTCCAATACGTACAATATCATTTACCGATACCTGAATACTAGCCACAAAGCCTAAAATAGTATCCTTAAAAATAAGTAACAGTACAGCAGATGCAGCTCCTAATGTTGCAAGGCTAAAAATGGAGTATCCAGTTAAAATATTAATGATAAAGAAGATGCCAATGCCCCAACCAAAAATCATTAATACTTGCTGGTAACTTTGTAGGGGTTTGTCGTGAAAACGGGGTTTGTGTTCTAAGTAACTTCGGGTGGTCTTTAAAATACTTCGGAAAATAAGAACGATAAGTATAATTAGATACACATCAATTATCCGAAGTAGGAACTTTAAAATAAGTTGATATTCAATAAAAATAATGGGTATCGTATACCATACGATAATAACTGGAAGAAAGTGTGCTACAAAGCGTGGAAAGTTACTTTTAATAAGAAAATCATCAAACGTAGTCTTTGTTTTATCACTAAATGCTTTAAATATTTGAACAATGAATTTTCTAACAAAAATATCGATCAAGGTAACCACAAACGTAAGTACAATGGAGTTAATCATTGTATTTAAAAAAATTGCCAAATCTTCATTCATTCCAGAATTGACAAAATAATTTTGCAACCAACAAAGGTAATATTTTAGGATTTCTTGGTTCATTATAAATACTTACGTTCTGCGTAAAAAGGGCCAAAAGGAAGTACTGAACATAACATGACAATGCCTAATGTTCCCCAAGACCATTTTAGTTTTTCTTTCATAATATAAGCACCAATAATATAAATAATAAATAAGACACCGTGTGCCATTCCAACGATTTTTACCATTTGAGGCATATCCCAAATGTATTTTAAAGGCATTGCTATACCTAATAAAACCAGAAATGATATGGCTTCAAGCGTACTGATTATCTTAAAGGATTTAGTTGAAATATCCATTGTCAAAATTTTTATGCAAAGATACGGTATCAAACCATAGTTTTAGTATTTTTAATACCCATTTTTCAGCAGTTATTTTAATTAAATTTTGCTGATTACCACACCAAAAAAATACATACATTATGAAATTTTCATCAATCCTTTCTTTCTTATTTATTTCTTTATTTTTTAGTACTGTTCAAGCTCAGGATAAAGCTGCAACAGAGTTTTCCATCGATTACGAAAAATTTACGTTAGAAAATGGTTTAGAAGTAATTCTTCACGTTGATAAAAGTGAACCTATTGTAGCAGTAGCAACGATGATGCACGTAGGTTCTAACCGTGAAAAACCTGGAAAAACAGGATTTGCGCACTTTTTTGAGCATATGTCCTTTAACGATTCTGAAAATGTTCCAGTAGGAGCCAACCGTAAAATGATTCCTGAGTGGGGCGGTAGCCGAAATGGCGGAACTTGGAGTGATGGTACCGTTTATTATGAAGTTGTGCCTAAAGATGCTTTTGAAAAAATTCTTTGGATTGATAGTGACCGTTTTGGGTATATGATTAATACCGTTACCCAAGCAGCATTAGACCGTGAAAAACAAGTAGTAAAGAACGAAAAAAGACAACGAGTTGACAATGCGCCTTATGGATATACAGATGAAATTATACGTAAAAATCTGTATCCTGAAGGTCATCCATACAGTTGGACGGTAATCGGTTCCTTGCCAGATTTGCAAGCCGCGACTCTTGAAGATGTTACAGAATTTTACAATAAGTATTATGGTGCTGCTAATGCTTCGTTGGTCATTGCAGGAGATATTGACATTGACAAAACAAAAGAATTAGTGAAAAAATGGTTTGGTGAAATTCCTAGAGGTCCAAAAGTAGATGCATTAAACCCTATGCCAGTTACCTTGAACGAAACCAAATCTTTATATTTTAAAGATAATTTCGCAAAATTACCAGAGCTACGTATGGTATACCCTACAGTTGAAGGTTATAATAAAGACGAATATGCCTTAGATGTATTGGGCCAATTATTGAGTGGAAGTCGGAAATCGCCTTTGTATAAATCGGTTGTGGAAGAAGGGAAATTGGCGCCTAATGTGAGTTCATACAACAGTAGTTCAGAATTGGCTGGGGAGTTTGTAATTCGTGCCCGCGCCAACGAAGGAGTGGATTTAGATAAAGTAAAAAAAGCAATTGAGAAAGGGTTACAAGATTTTGAGACCAATGGTTTTACCGATACCGAACTACAGCGTATTAAAGCTGAACTGGAAACCCAGTTATATTACGGAGTGGCAACGGTACTTAACAAAGCGTTTCAGTTGGTGCAGGATAATGAATTTGGCGGCGACCCTGGTTATATTTCTAAGAGAACTAAATTATATCAGCAAATTAACCGTGCCGATGTAATGCGTGTTTACAACCAATATATTAAAGGTAAAAACTTCGTGATGACGAGTGTGGTTCCAAAAGATTCCCCAAATTTGGCAGTATCGGGTGCTAAAGAAGCAAGTGTTTGGGAAGAGAAAGTAACTGCGATGGATGCCAGTGAAGAAGTTGCGCAAGGTGAAGAAGCTGAATACGAAAAGACTCCATCAAAATATGATCGATCGGAGCCTGCCTTTGGAGAAGCGCCTCTTTTTGTAATGCCTGAAGTTTGGCAAACCAAACTGGGTAATGAAATGAAGGTTTTAGGAATTGAAAATAACGAATTGCCCTTGGTGACATTTACAATCACTTTTCCTGGAGGTCATAGATTAGATCCAGAAAATAAAGCAGGTTTAGCTATGTTGACTGCCGATTTGATGAACGAAGGCACCAAAACCAAAACAGCTGCTGAGCTTGAAGAAGCCATTGGTTTATTGGGGTCTAGTATATCAATTCGAGGTGGTTTGGAAGAAATCAACGTTTCAGGAAATTGTCTATCACGTAATTTTGAAGAAACCATTAAGCTAGTTCAAGAAATGTTGTTAGAACCTCGATGGGATGAAAAAGAGTACGATCGCTTAAAACAGGAATTAATAACTTCGTTAAAAGGTAATGAAGCCAATCCAAGGGCAATTGCGTCACTGAACTTCAATAAACTTATTTATGGCGAAGGGAATAGTTATGCTGTTTCATCTGAAGGAACATTAGAAACCGCTGACAATATTTCATTGGCGGATGCAAAAGAGTTTTATAAAAATATTTCTCCAAATGGAGCTACCTTTAAAGTAGTAGGGAATATTAAAGAACAACGTGTAACAGATGCCCTGTCTTCACTTTCTGAAAAATGGAAAGGAGAAAAGGTAACGATTCCTTCCGAAGATATTTCTGAAAATAATCCTGCCCGTCCGGCAGGTGGGTCAGAAGGAAACTTATATTTTATTGATGTTCCCAACTCTAAGCAGTCTGTAATCTACATTGGCTTACCTGCTCTTTCAGCAAATAATGATGCGTATACAAAACTAGATTTTGCCAATGAAATATTAGGGGGCGGCTCTAGCGGACGGCTTTTTCAAACCTTGAGAATTGAAAAAGGATATACGTATGGCGCTTACTCTTATATTCCGTCGCGAGATGAAACAGCACCGTTTACCATTACTTCAAGTGTTAGAGCAAATGCAACCCTACCTTCGTTGAAAATTATCGAGAACATGGTAAAAGACTATGGCCCTGGCTTTACCAAGGAAGATGTTGAGTTAACTCAAAATAAAGTAATAAAGCAAAACACACGTGCGTACGAGTCATTGAATGCAAAACTAGGACTCTTAACTCAGATTGATAAATATGGAAAGTCTGAAGATTTCATTAATAAAGAACAAGACTTATTAATGAAAATGAATGTGGAAGACTTTAAAAACATCATCAATAAATACATAAAAGAAGGTGAAATGACCTACGTGGTAGTAGGAGATAAAGCCACACAATTTGAAGAAGTAAAAAAATTAGGTAAAAATGTAATTGAGTTAGACATCCACGGAAATCCGGTTAAATAAAAAGAATATGCTATTAATTCAAGAATCATCAGCAACGGATACCATAACAACCGCAATAAAAAATTACTATGATCATTTTTTAACGATACTACCACGCATTGCGCTAGGTATTTTTATAGTTGTTGCTGGTATATTAATTGCTCAGCTTATTACCAATGTATTTAAGAAACGGATTTTAAAAAAAGCGGAAGACCCGTTAATGGCTCGTTTTCTTGCACAGGCATTAAAAATTATACTCAGCCTTATTGCCATTATGATCGCTCTAGATGTTGCCGGTTTGGGCGGCATTGCAACCGGAATTTTAACCGCTGCTGGTGGAGCTGCAATTATTTTAGGGTTTGCCTTTCAAGATATTGGAAAAAACTTTTTAGCAGGTATTATTTTAGCATTTAATAGACCTTTTCATATTAATGATACGATTATGGTTGATACGCATTTCGGAAAAGTGAAGGCACTTAGTTTTCGTTACACCCATATAAAAACCACGGATGGTCGTGATATCTATGTTCCAAATAGTGATGTATTGACCAAACCTGTTGAAAACTACACTGCCGATGGCTTTTATCGTGTTGATTTTACTGTGGGAATAGGATATGAAGATAATATTGAATCTGCAAAGTCGATTATTCAGAATATATTGGATACCAATGAAGATATTGTCCATAACGATACACACGATAATTTCGTGATTGAGTCGGAGCTTGCCGCCAGCACAGTAAACTTAAAAGTACTGTTTTGGGTACATACCATTGACTATAGAAAAGCTTCTCGAGTTTTGCGAGGGCAGATTATTCAAGAGGTAAAACAAGCCTTAGAGCAGAAAGGATTTAATTTACCTGCAGATATTACTGAACTGAAACTCTACGGAAACGAAGAAGACATACCCTTACGCGTTCGGAAGGATCCAAGGGATTTACTTGCTGAGGGAAAAAAACCTAATTAGAGCAGGGAAGTGGGTCGTTTAAAACAGGGTATTGCCAGTTTTTTTGATAGCCGTAATGCCACCATTCGGTCCTGATGGTTTTAAAACCGTGTTTTCGCATTCCGTCGATAAGTAGTTTTCGGTTGGCGAGAATTTCTTCAGAAAAATTATAATTATCAATATGCGCTTCACGACCAAAATAATCATAATCGCTGCCCATTTCCACATAGCAGCCTTCTAAGGTAACCAATGTGATATCTACAGCTGCTGCACGGTTATGAACAGATGCTCCGTCATACGGATTAGCAACATAAGTAGCTCGTGGCACTTTTTTCCACATTTTTTTCTGAACGTCCAACGGTCGGTAACAGTCGTGAATTTTTATTTTGTATCCTTTTTCGCAGAAATATTGGTTGGCTTTAACCAAAGCTTCAGCAACTTCTTTTACCAAAAGACACTTTGCGCAATCGTATAATACTTCGCCTATAAAATTATTCTCGGTTGCATAGCGAATTTCATAATCGAATTCTGTAGACATTTCTGAAATATCAACTAATTTGTTTTGAGCGCTCATTTCCGAAGAAAAAATGAAAAGAAGTAATAATATGAATAAACAACGGTGCATTTTGAAAGAATTTAAAAGAAGGCAAGCAAATCAAATTTAAGGATAAATTATAACAATTGGCAGCGTGGCTTTGTAACTTTGGGAAAAACAATTTATATGAAAAATTTAAAAGATAAAGTTGCACTTATAACTGGTGGAACAAAAGGTATAGGTTATGGAATTGCTGAAAGTTTATTGCTACAAGGCATAAACGTAGCCATAACGGGAAGAAAAGAAGAAACAGCAAAACAAGCAGCTGAAAAATTAAACAAAACTGAAAATAGTAAAGGTAAAGCCATTGGTATTGAAGCTGATGTTAGAAGTTATGATAGTCAGCAAAAGGCGGTAAACCAAGTGATAGAACAGCTTGGAAAGATAGATATTGTAATTGCTAATGCTGGGTTAGGCCATTTTGGTTCTGTAGAAGAGCTTACGGTAGAGCAATGGCAACAAACTATAGACACTAACCTAAGCGGGCCTTTTTATACGCTGAAAGCGAGTGTAGACTCCCTTAAAAAAGAAAAAGGATATTTTATAACCATTTCCAGTTTAGCAGGAACTAACTTCTTTGCAGGTGGAGCGGCCTATAACGCAAGTAAATTTGGAATCACAGGATTTACGCAAGCTGCTATGCTTGACCTTAGAAAACACGATGTAAAAGTTAGTACGATTATGCCAGGTAGTGTTTCTACTCATTTTAATGGAAATGAACCTACTGAAGGAGATGAAGCTTGGAAAATTCAAATTGAAGACATTGGTAAGTTGGTGGTCGACCTATTGACGATGCATCCACGAACGTTACCAAGTAAAATTGAAGTACGACCAACTGTTCCGCCAAGTGCTAAAAAATAAAGTATTATTTTAAGTATTAGATTTATATTAAATAAAAAAGCTGCTATCATAAAATAGCAGCTTTTTTGTGTTTATATATTATTTACTTTACCTAAAAAAAGCTTCCGCCCAATTTTGAGCATCGGTCAATTGTTCAAAAAAAGCGAAACTTTTATTAAATAGTGGTTGTTCTAAAACAGCCCTTTCGCGTTCCTCAGGATTTGCAGATACAATGGCAAGCCCTTCTATATTTTGTAATGCATTGCCTTTATAAACACTGAAATCTACTTCGTGTTTAAAATTCCGTTCAGTAATTAATACGAATGGTTTATTTTGAAAAAACTCTTGAAATTTTTGATGAACAATAGTTGCTTTTTCAATATCGTAAAAGACATTTTCAAAAACCTTTAAAATAGCATACTTGGCATAAATGCTAAGTTCACAAAAGTCTGTATCTATTCTTTGTATCATAATTAATTACTTCTCAAGTAAGAAGTTCTGTAAAGATACAGAATATTATGATTTGCTTAACATTTATTTATGTTAATATTAACACTTGCTAGATGCTGATTTTTAGTGTTTTAAGTGGATTAAATAGAAAAAGCGGCTCTAAAGCCGCTTTTTAAAGTGTCTGTTTTATGTTCTTAATTAGAAGAAAGCAAGGCTAAGAATTTATCAAGGTTTGGAAGAATCACTATTCGTGTTCTTCTGTTTTTTGAATACGCTTCTTTTGTTTCTTCTTCAGTAAGTGGGTGAAAGCTGCTTCTACCAGCTGCAATTAATTTTTCTGGTGCTACACCAAAGTCGTCTTGTAACTTTCTAATAACTGCTGTAGAACGTTTAACGCTCAACTCCCAGTTGTCTTTAATATACGATCCTGGTTTTACTGTTTGAGAGTCTGTGTGACCTTCAATCATTACTTCCATAGCAGGTTCGCTATTAATAACTCCAGCTAATCTTTCTAAAAGATTGTTAGCTTTTGGGTTAACGCGAGCACTACCAGATTTAAATAATAACTTATCTGAAACGGTAATCATTACCACTGTTTCGTCAATATCAATTTGAATATCATCTTCTTCTCCCTCGCCAATTAAAGAACTATCAAGGTTTTTCTTTAGATTGTATGAAACGATAAGATTCATACTATCTTCAAGCGTTTCTGCTTGTGCCAATTCGTTTTGATCAACATTGGCAAGAGCTGCTCTCATTTTTTCTTTGTCTTTATTTGAAACAACCACATTACCTTCTAGTTGTAAGCGGCTATCATTCGTATCTTTTAAAGATTGAATTTTAGAGTTATAATCGGAAACCCTATCTTCAATTTTAGCGTACTTAGCTTCAATTTCTTCTTTTTCGACTTGTGTTTTAGCTAGTTCTGAACGAGTTTCATTATAATCGTTCTGTAGTTCGACATACTTCTTTTTCGATACACATGACGTAAATATGAATGCGCCCGAAAGTAAGGTTAGTGTGATTAACTTTTTCATTGTAATTAGTTTTAGGTTTATTGTTGGGACAAATATACGTGTAAACACGTATAACGGGATAGTTAAGGTTTCCTATTATTTTGTTAAAAAAACTTAAAATCAGGACATTAAAAAAACGGACACTGCTGTATCCGTTTTATTTTTAAGCATTTAAAAAGAAATTATTCCTCCTGTTTTGAGGCCATTTGAAGCTTATTTTTTCCAAAATCCAACGTGCGTATTGGGAATGGAATGTTAATACCAGCTTCGTCAAAGTTTTTCTTAATAAGTTTAATAGCCTTATGTTGTGCTGCTAATTTTGGTTTCGGTTTTTTACTGTCAATCCAAAAGCGAGTCACAAAATTAATAGAACTGTCACCAAACTCGGTAAAGAAAAAATCAATGGCTTCTCCTTCTCGATGTTCAAAGGTTTCATTTATAATTTTTAGTACGATATCCTCTACCTGTTGAAGATCGCTTTCATACCCGACACCACAACTTACATCTACGCGAGAGCGTTCACTTAATGAATAGTTTGTAAATGGATTATCGACAAATATCGAGTTTGGAATTATCACATATTCATTATCTGTTTGGCGAATAGTAATGTTGCGAAGGCTAATTTCAGTAACATACCCCTTATGGTCTCCAGCTTCTACAAAATCGTCAATTCTTATTTTTGGTAAAAAAGACAAAAGAAGACCAGAAAAAGTATTGCTTAGCGTTCCTTGTAGGGCTAAACCAATAGCTAGTCCTACCACTCCAGCACCAGCTAAAACAGACGTCAAGACTTTGTTAAGGTCCATAACACCCAAAGCAATGAAGAAACCAATAATAAGGGTTATGGAAAAAACAATCTTTCCAAGCATCTGCCTTATTGACTCTTCATTAATTTTTTTCAAGAGAATCTTTTTGAAAAAATTCGTGAGTATCTTTGCCAAAAAGTAAAAAACAACCATTACCAAGATAGCCACAATAAAGTTGGGTAGCTTTAAAATAATGGCATCTAACCAGCCTCCTAATTTATCCCATAAGCTTGAAACTGCATCATTAATTGAAAATGTTTTCTCATCCATAGTGTATTATAATTTTTTATTATTGAATTAAAGTAGTGAGGAAAGCATAAAGGTACCCAAAATCCAAAGGATTAGGGATAAAATGCCTCCTATGATTAAAAAATGCCTGAACTTATAAAAGCCCATACCATATATTAAAGTATTTGTTTGATACCCCATTGGAGTAAAAAAGCTGAAATTAGCCCCAAATAATACAGCTAGTATAAAAGGCTTAAAAGGTAATTCCAAACCTACGGCCACCGATATGGCGATAGGCGTCATTATTATTGCAGTGGCGTTATTACTTATTACACCGCTCATTACCATAGTGATTAAAAAGATAAGCCCAATTATAATTACGTTTGATTTGCCACTTAAAACCATTAGTAATTGATCTGATATCCATTGGTCTGCACCTGTATTATGCATTGCCACACCTAATGGTATCATACCTGCTAGCAGAAAAACAACTTGCCAGTTTACACGATGATATACATCGGTAAGTTTTATACAATTTGAAAGTAATAGTAAACTAACACCAAGTAGAGAGCTTATCAATATTGTTAATACTCCGCTTGCAGCTAATCCAATTATTAATAACAATATACCAAAAGCAATACCTTTTTTTAAATTATCTTTTTCGGCAGGGATTTCATGTTCTTGTAAAATAGCAACATTTTCTAATAATTCCAAACGAGGAATATCTTGTTTAGGAATCTCTACCAAAAGCCTATCACCAGGTTTTAATGCTATTTGACCTATGTCTTTCCTAATGAGCCGTTCTTTTGTGTTTCTAATATTTTTTCGTTTTCGTATCGCAATAGGAGTTGCATTTTGAATGGATTGCCTTCTTATTTCTTTAAGTGATTTTCCTATTAATGCGGAACCCGGTAAGATTAATAATTCGGCAAAACCCAAATTTTCTGGGTTATCTTTTTCCTCTTCCTCAACATCTTCAAGTTTATAAACTGTTTCACCTACATTTAAACGTTCACGAATATCTAAGCCTTCAAATTCGTTAAGTCGCATTAAGTTATCTAGATTGCAAAGTAATAGAAGCTTGTCACTTTTCTTTAACGTAATATAACGCCCAGGAGCATTGTTGGTTTGGCTGTTTCGTGAAATTTTTAACAAGGATATATCTTCATTATTGAACAAAAAGGTGTCTTCAATCTTTTTTCCTATAAGGGAAGAGTTTTCAGTAACAACAACTGAGGTTACATAGTTTTCAATTTTGTATTCATCCTCAATGGTCTCTTTTTTTTCGCCAGGCAACCATCTAGAAGCAATAGTTATTACTACTATTGAAACGGCTAAAAAAACAATACCGTAGAGAGAAAATTCAAAGAAAGAAAAACGTTCGGCACCTAAATTTAAGGCTACGGAATTTACAATTAGGTTGGTAGAAGTTCCCATTAACGTACAGCTACCGCCCAATATTCCCGCAAAAGAAATTGGCATTAATAATTTTGATTCTGGTAAATTAAACCGTTTAGAAATTTCAGAAATAATCTTGATGAATACAATTACAACTGCCGTAGTGCTTATAAATGCTGAAATTCCTGCCGTTATAAACATAAAAACAGGAAGCAATATAATAAAGGGGAGGATGTGAAGCTTCTTTAAAAAACGGGCAAGAGTAGAAATCACTCCCGTATCTTCCATACCAATGGCGACAATCATTAATGCGAGTACTGTTATTGTAGCCGTGTTTGAAAAGCCAGAAATAGCTTCCTCTGGGTTTACCAAACCACATATAGCTAAAGATACAATAATAAAGAGTGCAATTTTATCAACGGGGAATACCTCGAAGGCAAAAAGCACTATAGTAATAAGTAGAATAGAAAAAACGAGTATAATTTCTATTGTCATATATCTTTAGTTGGTTTACATAAAGATACATTTAAGAAAGTATACTCGCTTCTTAAAAATTCTTAAAATATTATCCTAAATATTTTTTCAGGATATGGCTTTTAGATTGTTGACGCAATCTCCGAATTGCTTTTTCACGAATTTGACGCACACGCTCTCTACTTAAATCAAACGTATCACCAATTTCCTGTAAGGTCATTACTGGTTGTCCGCCTAGGCCAAAATTAAGTCTTACAACATCTGCTTCTCTAGGAGATAGGGTGTCTAGTGCACGATCAATCTCAATTCTGAGTGATTCGTGTATTAAAGACTTATCAGGGTTCGGGCTTTCACCAGAGCTAATAACATCATATAAGTTGTTATCATTTTCGCCTTCTTGAAAAGGAGCATCCATAGATAAACTCTTGTTAGAGTTTTTCAACGAACTTTTTACTTTACGTACAGATATGTCCAACTCTTTAGCAATTTCTTCTGCGGTAGGCTTACGCTGGTGTACTTGCTCTAAGTGAATAGCCGCTTTGTTTATTTTACTTATATCACCAATCTTGTTAAGCGGTAAACGTACTACACGAGCCTGTTCTGCAATTGCTTGTAAAATAGATTGTCTAATCCACCATACAGCGTACGAAATAAATTTGAAACCACGAGTTTCATCAAAACGCTTTGCAGCTTTTACTAAACCAACATTTCCTTCATTTATAAGGTCTGAAAGACTTAACCCTTGATTTTGGTATTGTTTTGCTACCGAAATCACGAAACGAAGGTTAGAGCGCGTTAGCTTTTCGAGGGCTGCTTGATCACCTTCACGTATACGTTGTGCCAATTCCACCTCTTCTTCGGCGGTAATCATGTCTATTTTACTTACATCTTGTAAATAACTGTTTAAAGACTTTGTCTCCCTATTGGTAACCTGCTTCGTAATCTTAAGTTGTCTCATATATATAGCCTATGTTTAATTTTAATAACAGGGCATGATAAGGCTTAGAATCCATAAATCCAAATTCTTAACACCTTTTGTTAAATATTATGCCGAAAAGGACTAAAATAAGTACATTCAAGCTAAAATAAAGTCATGAAAAAATATATTTCAAGCTTATTTGTAGCATTAATGTTCTTAATTTCAAAGGCAGAAGCGCAAATTCCGAAAGAAGTTCCGCATCCGGACAATAATAAACCGTTAGATTTATCAAATCCTGCCGACATTATAATTTATATTATAATCCCTGTGGTTTTTATAATATTGTTCTTCGTTTGGCGCAGTAAGCGAAAAAAGAAGAATAAATAGTTAGTCGAATGTTAGTTGCTGAAATAACATGTATTTTACAACTTTAGTATATAAAATAAATTTTTATGAAAAAAAATCCACTAGGAAATACAATCTTAAAGATTTCACCCATAATTTTTGGAGGAAATGTTTTTGGTTGGACCTTAAACGAAAAAGAATCATTTGAAATGCTTGATGCAATAACTGATTTGGGCATTAATTGTATAGACACGGCCGATGTTTACTCGCGTTGGGTTGATGGTAATTCAGGTGGCGAGTCTGAAAAAATCATTGGTAAATGGATGAAAGAACGCGGAAACCGAAAGGATATCATTCTTTGTACCAAAGCCGGAATGGATATGGGGCAAGGCGGTATTGATATTTCAGAAAAACATATTAAAAAATCAATTGACAATTCATTAAACCGTCTGCAAACCGACTATGTTAATTTGTACTACGCTCACAAAGATGACGAAACAACACCTCCTGAAGAAACTTTAGGAGCTTTTAAAGATTTAATTGCTGAAAAAAAAGTACAATATATAGGTGCTTCAAATTTTTCAGCAGAACGATTACGTAAGTCCTTAGAAGTATCAAGAGTAAATGATTTACCAGCATACTCTGTTTTTCAACCGGAATATAACTTAATAGAACGCTCTAATTTTGAAGGAGGCATAGAAGATATTTGTGAAGAAGTTAACCTTGGTGTTGCTACATACTTTTCATTAGCAAGTGGGTTACTTACGGGTAAGTACACATCTGAAAAAGATATTGAAAATTCTTCCAGAGTAAGTTATGTGAAGAAACATTGGAATGAAAAAACAAAAAACATAATTAAGACTGTAAATAGTATAGCAAAAAGCCATAAAGTATCTCCTGCCGCTGTTGCAATATCTTGGGTCTTACACAGACCTGCAGTGTCAGCTCCCATTGTAAGCGCAACCAAAAAAGAACACCTTACAGCTTTTAAAGAAGCAGCCATCTTAGAGCTCACTATCACAGAAATTGAAACTTTAAACAATGTGAGTGCTTAATTTCTGTTTTTTTTAAGAAAATGCATTGTACACTTGTATATCTTTGGCGTGCTTATTGTTTATCTATTTCAAGAAATTTATGGCGACTATGAGATTTATTTTGGTAATTATATGTATTGGTTTCACGACCTTTCACGGCGTGGCTCAAATTGACAGTCAAAATACAAGTGTCCGTTTTGAAGCTATTGATAACACTCCAGATGAAACTCCAACAGGTCTTGAGCTTCCAGATCTTGATACACCGAGCCTTACCAATCCAAGAAAGCCAAATGATGAAAACCCAGGCCTAGGAGAAGAAGACCCTGATATTGACTTTAATACAGATGATGGTTTGTTGGACTATAAAACCGATGAAGCACCAAAATATTTTAAGAAAAAAGACAAGCCCGTTTTAGCTTCATATTTACAAGACCAAAAGTTAGGAGATGTTAAAACTAATGGAGAATTTGTAAATGTAATGTGTCGCGATCACGAATTTGTTGATGGTGATCGCATTCGAGTATTTGTTAATGATGATGTAGTACGGTCAGATATTTCTTTAACGTCTTCATTTACAACAATAAAATTACCGTTACAAAAAGGAATTAATACCGTAGTTTTTGAAGCATTGAATCAAGGAACTTCAGGTCCTAACACAGCCGAATTGCACGTATATGATGATAAAGCTCAATTAATTTCAGCCAAAGAGTGGAATTTAGGCACCGGTTACCAAGCTTCTTTTATAGTTATTAAAGAATAATAATTTTCTAAAGTATCTTTACTTCTGAAAAAAAATAAAAAAATATGCTTACAGATTTTGAAAACTTACCAGACGATTCCCGTATCTGGATATATCAAACCAATCGTAAATTCACCGATGAAGAAATTGCTGAAATTGAACCAAAAACAGCGTCATTTTTAAAAGAATGGACTGCTCATGGTTCTGATTTACAAGCTGGGTTTGAAATTAAACACAATCGATTTATAGTTATAGCGTTAAATCAATCTATTACTACGGCATCAGGCTGTAGCATTGATGCGTCAGTTCATTTTATTCAATCGTTGGAGAAAGAATACAACGTAGATTTAATGGATAAAATGAACGTTACGTTTTATTCCGGTGATTACATAGCCCACAAACCTCTTTCCGATTTTAGGAAAATGGCAAAAAGTAAATCTGTTTCTAAAAACACAATTGTTTTCAATAATTTGGTGAATACTAAAGAAGAATATTTGGAGAATTGGGAAGTGCCAGCAAAGGAATCTTGGCACAATCGTTTTTTATCATAGTTTTAGTACTTTCGGTTTATGAAAAAATTGCTTTTAACCTCACTGCTTACATTACTTTTTACATCCGCTTATAGTCAGCAAATCAACCCATTGATTATTAAAGAAGACTTTGAAAATCAACAGAAATGGGTGGATAGTATTTATGGCAATATGTCATTGCAAGAAAAAATTGGTCAACTTTTTATGGTCGATGTTTTTTCAAGCGCACCAAAAGCTAAAATTGATAAAGTAAAAGACCTAATAAATAACCAATATATTGGTGGGGTTATATTTTCAAAAGGAGGCCCAAAGCGACAAGCAAAATTAAACAACGAATTTCAAGAACTTTCAAAAACTCCTTTGCTCATTGGTATGGATGCCGAATGGGGACTCGCTATGCGACTTGACACAACGTTCGCGTATCCATGGAACATGACTCTTGGTGCCATTGAAGATAATGATATAGTTCGTCAAGTTGGAAAACGAATTGGAGAGCAAAGTAAACGATTGGGGGTGCATATAAATTTTGCGCCTGTTGTTGATATTAATACCAATCCTAACAATCCCATAATCGGTAATCGTTCTTTCGGTGAAGACAAGGAGAATGTAACTGAAAAGGCCTTAGCTTTTATGAAAGGTTTTCATCAAGCTGGTATTTTGGGTAGTGCTAAACATTTCCCAGGCCACGGTGATACTGAAGACGATTCGCATAAAGTGTTACCTACAATAGATCATACTCGCGGGCGGATTGACAATATTGAATTATACCCATATAGAAAGTTAATTAAAGAAGGATTGAACAGCGTGATGGTAGCCCATTTAAATGTTCCAGCACTAGAAGATAAATTAAACTTTCCGTCGTCACTATCAAAAACAGTAGTAACCGATATATTAAAAGGAGAACTTGGTTTTAATGGTTTGATATTCACCGATGCCTTAAATATGCGTGGTGTTGCTAATTTCGATAAACCTGGTGAGATAGACCTCGCAGCTTTTTTAGCAGGAAACGATGTGTTACTTATTTCCGAAGATATACCGAAAGCCCATACCTTATTGGTTAACGCATATCGAGAAGGAGCTATTACTGAAGAGCGCTTAGCGCATTCCGTTAAAAAAATTCTGTATGCCAAATACAAGGTGGGTTTAAACGATTACCAGCCTGTTGACACTACTTATTTGGTTGAAGAGTTAAACACTGTAAATGATGATGCTTTATATGAAAAAGCGATGGAAAATGCTTTAACCGTGCTTAAGAATGACAAAGCAACGTTACCTATTAAAGACCTTCAGAAAAAGAAAATCGCATATGTAAATTTTGGTGATGAATCTGGAAAACCTTTCTTAGAAGAGCTTCGGAAATATGCCAATATAGATTGGGTAAAAGCAAATAATTTAGATGGCTATGTGCAAAAGCTGAAAGATTATAATTATGTAGTTATTGGTTTCCATAAAAGCAATGAAAACCCTTGGAAAGGTTACAAGTTTACTGAAAAGGAATTGGTATGGATATATGAAATTGCTCGGACTAACACGGTTATTTTAGATGTTTTTGCTAGGCCTTATGCACTTTCAGACCTCAAAACAGCTGCCAATTTTGAAGGTGTAATTCTATCCTATCAAAACAGTGAAGTTTCCCAGCAACTTTCAGCACAATTAATATTTGGAGCCAGAGAAGCCAATGGAAAGCTACCGGTAACGTTAGGAGAGGCATTTCCGCTCAACACACATTTTCAAACAAAATCGTTAAAGCGCTTACAATACGGAACACCGGAAAGTGTAGGAGTAAACAGTTATAAGCTTAAAAAAATTGACTCCTTGGCTAAGGTGGGATTGTGGGGTAATATGATGCCTGGTGCTCAAATTTTGATAGCCCGAAAAGGAAAGGTAATTTACAATAAGACGTTTGGGCATCAAACCCAGCAAAAGAAGAGCGCTATCACGGATAATAACCTGTACGATGTGGCATCACTTACCAAGATTTTAGCCACTTTGCCTATGGTAATGAATTTATTTGATCAAGGTGTGCTTACTATGGATACTACCTTAGGCGAAATGCTTCCGGAGTATAAAAACTCAAACAAAGCTAATGTCACACTCAAAGAAATGCTGTCACATTATGCCCGGTTTAAAGCATGGATTCCTTTTTACACCCATACTTTAGATACCATTACTCATAAGCCGGCTGCTAAATATTATAGTTCCACAGCAACTGAAAAGTTCAATGTTGAAGTTGCCGAGGATCTTTACATGCGTCGCGATTACCAAGACAGTATTTTTAAAATAATCAAGGATAGTGAGTTAAGACCGGTTAAGGGATATAAATACAGTGATTTACCTTATTATATTCTGAAAAAATATCTAGAAGAATTTTATGGTGCTCCATTAGAAACGCTCGTGCAACGTAATTACTATGAATCATTAGGAGCGAATCATACTACATATTTACCATTAAGCAAATTTCCAAAAAGTATGATTGTTCCTACGGAAATAGATAACTCGTTCCGTATGCAAAAGGTGCAAGGGTATGTTCATGACCAAGGAGCTGCAATGTTAGGTGGCGTAAGCGGTCATGCTGGTTTATTCAGCACCTCTAATGATATTGCTAAAATCATGCAAATGTACCTATGGAAAGGTTTTTATGGCGGAACCCGCTATTTTAAACCCGAAACATTAGATGCTTTCAACACGTGCTATTATTGTGAGGACGATGTAAGGCGTGGAGTTGGCTTCGACAAACCCCAATTGGGCGATGCAGGGCCAACGTGTGGGTGTGTTTCCATGACTAGTTTTGGACATAGCGGATTTACAGGAACGTTTGCTTGGGCAGATCCCGATTCAGAAATAGTATACATATTTTTATCCAATAGAACGTATCCTGATTCCCGAAATAGAAAACTGATAAGTAGTGATTTGCGTACAAAAATACAGCAAGCTATTTATGATGCCATTGATTATTAAAAAGAAAATAAAGTATGAAAATAGCCATTGTATGTTACCCGACTTTTGGCGGTAGTGGTGTTGTTGCTACCGAATTAGGCATAGCCCTATCAGAACGAGGCCATGAAGTTCATTTTGTAACCTATAAGCAACCAGTTCGGTTAGAGCTACTTTCAAAAAAAATATTTTTTCACGAAGTATCGGTACCTGACTATCCATTGTTTCACTATCAACCTTATGAATTGGCACTATCCAGTAAATTGGTCGATACCGTTAAGTTGCACAACATAGATTTGCTACACGTACATTATGCCATTCCCCATGCATATGCAGGTTATATGGCCAAAAAAATGCTAGAAGAAGAAGGGATTTACTTGCCTATGGTAACCACCTTGCATGGAACAGACATTACCTTAGTAGGAAACCATGAGTTTTATAAGCCAGCTGTAACATTTAGTATTAATAAAAGTGATGTGGTTACCTCGGTTTCACAAAGTCTGAAAGACGATACCAACCGTCTTTTTACTGTTGAAGACGATATCAAGGTAGTCCCTAATTTTATTGATATGGCGAAGCACAATCCATCTTTTACTGATTGTCAAAGAGATTTAATGGCCGAACCCCAAGAACATATCATAACACATGTAAGTAACCTTCGGAAAGTAAAACGGGTGACTGATGTGATTGAAGTGTTCGACCGTATTCAGAAAAAAATACCTGCTAAATTATTAATGGTAGGCGAGGGACCTGAAAAAGAAACTTGTGAAGAACTTTGTATTGAAAAAGGAATAAAAAATAAAGTTGTCTTTTTAGGGAATAGCAGTGAAGTAGGTAAAATTTTGTGTTTTAGTGATCTGTTTTTGTTGCCTTCGGAAAAAGAAAGTTTTGGTTTGGCGGCTTTAGAAGCTATGGCCAGTGGTGTTCCTGTTATTTCGAGTAATGCCGGCGGACTTCCAGAAGTTAATAAAAATGGAGTAAGTGGCTATTTAAGTGATGTTGGTAATGTAGATGAAATGGCTAAAAATGCCGTCTCAATACTTTCTTCTAAAGAAACTCTTGCAAAATTTAAAAAACAGGCTCGAGAAACCGCAAAAACCTTCGATACTAAAAATATTGTACCTTTATACGAAGCAGTTTATGAACAAGCTGTAAAAATGAAAGTGTAAAGTATACACTGTTTATCTGCTTCATAAAAATTTGATACGGATGAAAATTCTCTTAATGTCTATTGTAATATTATTCTCTACGTGTAAGGGTGGTCAATCACCTCAGGTTGAAGTATCTAATAATATTCCTTTTCAAGTGTTGGTTTCGTCATCACAAAGTAATATTGAAGAACCACAACGTAAAATCATTAAAAGCCAAGAAGAACTACAAACTCTTTTTGCTGAAATAAATAAGACACGAAAACCGGGAATCCCAATCCCTGAAATAGACTTTGATAAAGAAATAGTGGCTTTTATTAATTTTGGGCAAACCTCTACAGGAGGTTATACTGTTGCTGTTGAGAGTATAAAAGAAACTAAAGATAATATAATGATTTTTGTAGGTGGAACTTCGCCCAACCAGGGAGATAATGTAACCATGGTACTCACAACTCCTTTCACCATGATAAAACTTAACAAACAAATTTTACCAATCGTTTTTGAAGACTAGTCATTTCGACGAAGGAGAAATCACATCCTACTTAACACATTCTGTCAGTCACGAATTGTTTGATATTTGATGCTTTTTTATTGTGCTTTTATCTTTACGCTCAATTGCGATTCCTCGTCGTACCTCCATCAGAATGACAAATTCATTAATAGTTTCGTTCAATAAATTCCATTGCATTACCGCGTAGCACGCGTTCTACAATTGCTTCGCCCGTAATTCTATTAAAATCTTTTAAATTTTTTCGGTTTTTGGATATATATGCTTTGGCGTGTTTAACTAGCTCATCAGCCAGATCACGAATGTTTTCAGCGGTCCATATACCTTTTAAAGGGTTGATAATTCCATCAAAATCACTACCAATACATTGTATCCCCCAACAGAACAAACCTTCTTTATCCAGGACTTCAGCGACATGTTCTACTTGTCGCCAAACCAATAACGATTTTTTTTGAAGCTGTTTCCGTTTATTCGGAAAGTAGATTTTAGATTCCTTAATCGCTTTCGGGCTGCCTATTCGTCTTTCGTCTAACTGTATCCCAAAAATTCCATTGCTTCTTGCTATTCGTATAAATTCAGTATCAAAAAAATTAATATCTATTTGGTTGAAATATTCAGCTCGATCTGGATAATCTGTTTTATTCTTTTCAATCAAAGATCGATATCCATTCGCTGCTCCGTGGCTGGCAATTACAGGGATATCTTCAGTATTAAAAGCGGTGTCCAATAAACCATAATACGTTTTTCTGGAATCTTCGCTCATATGCTTTACATCTATGGGAATCCGATTTCCGTTTGTATCATCCAGTAACAAATTGATTGCCTCGAATCCTAACGGTGTTATCCCTGTGTTAATACCCCGCTTTTGGTTATTCTCTAAAGCACCAATGCTAATGCTTTTAGCATGACCGCATAGTTCATTATAAAAATGATGAGCAAAAGTGATAAATAATGGTCTGTGTTTCCATTGTTTTACTTTTTGTATGTTTTCTTTAACTTCAATAGGATTTGCTGTGTTTTCGTTTATTTTCAATCCGGTGTTGAATGCATGACCGCCCTCTATGGTTATTAATATATTTATGATTTTTTTGGTATCGGTTTCTAATTGTTTGTTGGTCTCAATCTCAGCATAACTGCTGACCACTCGGTAGGTGTAAAAAATACCGTCAACTTTTTCAACTTGATTATTGAGTTGCAGGAAAAAATCGTATTCCGAAAGTAAGTCTTCAAAATAGTTATCGTGACTTAGCACATAATCAATACGACTTTGGCTAATGCTAGCGGCGAGATTTACAAGAACATCCGTTAAACCCTTCCAACCCCATACTCTTCTGCTTAAGAAGTGTTTTTCAAAAGGATAGAGACTCACAATAACTACTTTAGTTTTTGCTTTTGCCAAAGCCGTCATATCGGTTTGGGTAAATTTGGTGAGTGTTACAATACGGTTTACAAACTTCTCCAAAAAGTTTGGCGGACTGTAATGCCAAATTGAATTTTTACGGCCAGTGTTGAGTGCATTTTGCTTTTTAGGGATGTATTTAAAACTTTTGCTATATGGTTTTAAAGAAGGATGGCAATGGATGTCTGTATAATGCGTTTCCATAATTGGTTTGTACCGTGTTGTATTTCATAAAGTTAAGCAACATAATCTACAAACGAAAGGAGTTTTATCCTGAAATTTGACATAAAAAAACCCTTGCTGATAACAAGGGTTTGATTTTCTATGCTTTTTACTGTTTAGAATTGGTAGCGAACACCTAATGCAATGTCGAAATCTACATCGTCATTGTAGTCGCCAAATCCAAATTCAGGTCTAAAGTCTAATGATAATAATAATGGAATATCAAAATTATATTCAATACCAATATCACCAGCTAGAAATACATAGGTTTCGGTATCATCAAACCTATCATCATCATTGTCAAAAAAGTCATCATCAAAATCTACTTGAGCAATACCAGCACCTGGACCAGCATACCAATTAAAGCCGCCGTCAATATTCCATACCCATTGGTATATACCTACGAGCTTATAAGCATCAAAATTATTATTGCTTCTCCAGCCTAAACCAAACTCAAGGCGGTTATTATCTCCTACAGCACGTTGGTAATTTATTTCGGTACCAAAACCATCACTGTCACCAAGGCGTAGTCCAATTGCGTTATCTGCAATTTCTTGTGCTTGTGCACTAAAAGAAAAGGCTCCAATAGCTATTAAAATCAATACTAATTTTTTCATAATTGTTGTTTTATGTTTGTTAACTAAGCAAATGTAGGTTGATTATATACACGTATGTGTTAACGCGTTCCTAACTTTAAAAGTGTATTTTAGAAAGTTTTGTTAAAGAAGAAACACTCGTTTTTTTACATTTACATAAATACTATGAAAAAAGAGTTTGCTTATTTTACGGCCATTTTTGAAGGCGATTTTTACTATGATGATCTTCATAAATCAATTTATGCTACAGATGCTTCGGTGTATCGTAAACTTCCGCTAGCAGTGGCTTTTCCTAAAACGGAATACGCGATTCAACAATTAATTGAATTTGCTCAAAAAAATAATACATCACTTATTCCACGAACAGCCGGAACCTCATTAGCAGGGCAATGTGTGGGCGATGGAATTGTCGTAGATGTTTCTAAATATTTTACTAATATCATTTCTGTTGATATCCAGAATAAAGCGGTAACCGTGCAACCGGGTGTTATTCGTGATGAATTAAATACTTATTTAAAGGAATACGACTTGTTTTTTGGGCCTAATACGTCAACATCCAATCGATGTATGATTGGCGGAATGGTAGGTAATAACAGTAGCGGTACAACATCGATTCAATACGGAGTAACACGTGATAAAGTGTTGCAGTTAAAAACGATTCTGGCAAATGGTGAAAGGTCAGTCTTTAATTCAATATCTAAAGAGAGATTTCTTCAGAAAACAAAAGAAAATACATTTGAAGGGGCAATTTATAAAACAATATATGCTGAATTAGCTTCAGAAGCAACTCGGACTGAAATCAAAAGCCAATTTCCAAAAGCTGAAATACACCGTAGAAACACAGGATATGCAGTCGATGCATTAATCGATACCGAACTATTTGATGAGAATTCAGAGGAAAAGATAAACCTTTGTAAACTACTCTGCGGAAGTGAAGGAACCCTTGCCTTTACTACCGAAATCACGCTTCAGTTAGATGATTTACCGCCTCAATACACTGCCATGGTGGTGTCGCAATACAAAAGTCTGGAAAATTGTTTAAATGACGTTTCCGTAGCGATGCAGCACAATTTGCATACCTGCGAAATGATGGACGATGTAATTTTGAATTGCACCAAAGACAGTAAAAAATATGAATCCTATCGCTTTTTCGTAGAAGGCGAACCTAAAGCCTTGCTACTGCTTGAATTAAAAGCTGATACAGTTAAAGATCTGGAACGCCAAACGGAGGCTTTGTTGCTTTCTCTTTCCACTTCAGGTTTAAGTTATACGATGCCTGTTTTAAAAGGGGGTGAAATCAATATGGCATTGGAGCTTCGAAAGGCAGGACTCGGACTCTTAGGCAATATGGTGGGCGACAAAAAAGCCGTGGCCTGTATTGAGGATACAGCAGTAGCGTTAGAAGATTTGCCTAGTTATATAGCTGACTTCACTGCGTTGATGCAGAAATATGATCAAAAAGCGGTGTATTATGCACACGCCGGAGCGGGAGAGTTGCATTTACGACCAATTTTAAATTTAAAAGATGGGGAAGGTGTTGCATATTTTAGAAAGATTACGAACGATGTTGCGATGCTTACTAAAAAATATAAAGGCTCTTTTTCAGGAGAACACGGCGACGGTATTGTTCGTGCCGAATTTCTAGAAATGCTTATCGGGGAGCAGAATTTTTCCCTTCTGAAGAAAATAAAACAAATATTCGATCCCAACAACATTTTCAACCCAGGTAAAATAACCGATGCTTGGAAGATGGACGAATCATTACGATATGAAATTGATCGAGCAGAACCGGAAGTAGAAACGATGTTAAACTTCTCAGACAGCGAAGGGATTCTTCGGTTAGTTGAAAAATGTAATGGTAGCGGTGATTGCCGGAAAACTGCTAAAACCGATGGAGCGATGTGCCCCAGTTATCACGTAACTAAAAATGAAAAAGACACGACCCGAGCCCGAGCCAATATGTTGCGGGAAGTGTTGACCAATAATACGGCAGCAAATAAATTTAACAGCAACGAATTAAAAGATGTTTTTGACTTATGCATTAGCTGCAAGGCCTGCGGAAATGAATGTCCCAGTAATGTGGATATGGCTACTGCAAAAGCTGAATTTTTATATCAATACAATAAAGCAAATGGCACTTCAATTTCCACCGAATTATTCGCAAAAAGCAGTCAGTTAAATAAAATGGGAGCACGATTTCCAAGATTAACAAATGCTGTTTATAAAAATGGATTTACTTCAAAAATTTTAAAAAACATTAGTGGTGTAGCATCTGAAAGAAGCTTACCTTTTATTTCAAGAAAAAGTTTTAGTAAAATATATCAATCAAAAGAAAATCAAATAACTACTAAAAACAAAGAAGTTATTTTATTTGTGGATGAATTCAGTAACTATCTCGATGCTGAGATTGCTGAAGATGCGTTTGATTTACTAATTGGTTTAGGATATAAAGTGACGATTATAGATCATTTGGACAGTGCAAGGGCGTTGATAAGTAAAGGGTTTATAGAAGAAGCTAAAAAGGAGGTTGATAGCAATATTGATTATTTAAAAGATATCGTTTCAGAAGAAAAACCAATGTTGGGTATTGAGCCTTCCGCTATTTTGGGTTTTCGAGATGAATATCTCAGAATGGCAGATGATATCGCTTCAGCAAAAGTGCTTTCAATAAACTGTTTTTTACTAGAAGAATTTCTAGCTTCAGAAATAAAACTAGGGAATATAACCGCAACTCAATTTACTTCCGAAGCTAGACGCATTAAAATACATAATCATTGTCATCAAAAAGCATTGAGCAATCAAAAAATCACATTCGATCTATTGAATTTACCAAAAAACTACAAGCCGACTATCATACCCTCGGGTTGCTGTGGTATGGCGGGAAGTTTTGGGTACGAAAAAGAACACTATGAAGTAAGTATGCAGATAGGCGAATTAAAACTATTTCCGGCGGTTAGAAAAGCTTCAAAAGATACTATCATTGCAGCCAATGGGACGAGTTGTAGGCATCAAATAAAGGATGGAACTGGCGTGCAAGCATTACACCCAATTACTATTTTAAAAAGAGCACTTATTCATAAATAAAAGCTGATAGAAACTCAGGGTATGCTTCTGCATCATCGTCAATAATTTCATCGTAAACTGGCTTTAGAAATGGATTTTTTTCACCGTGTGTGTATAGCATCCAACGTTCGTTATTATACTCTAAAGCGGTTAAGTTTTCAATCCAATCGCCGCTATTTAAATAGATACAACTGCCTTTATTGTTTGTCACTTTTTTTATTATAGGCTGGTGTATATGACCACATGCCACAAAATTGTATCCCTCATCAATGGCAAGATCGGTTGCAGTGGTTTCAAAATCACTAATAAATTTAAGAGCTCCTTTTACACTATTTTTTATTTTTTTTGAAAGCGAATATTTGTCTTTTCCAAATTTTGCTAAACAATGATTTACAAAACGGTTAAATAGGATAAGTAAATCATATCCCCAGCCACCTAATTTAGCAATCCATTTGGTGTGCTGTATAGAGGCATCAAACACATCACCGTGGAAAAACCAAGCTTTTTTTCCGTCGATATTTAAAATAAGTTTATCCAATATTTGAATATTCCCCATCTTAGTATCACTAAAACGGCGTAGCTTTTCATCGTGATTTCCAGTTAAATAATATACTTTGGTGCCCTTTGCAGCCAAAGCAATTATTTTTTTAATAACCTGTAAATGTGCTTTCGGAAAATATCGTTTTCTGAATTGCCAGATATCAATAATATCACCGTTTAAAATTAATTTCTTAGGCTTTACAGAATTCAAATAGTGTAACACTTCTTTGGCGTGGCAGCCATACGTACCCAAATGAATGTCTGATAATACAACGATTTCTACTTTTCTTTTCAAGATGTCAATTTGGAATACAAAGATTTTCAAATTTGCCAATATTCTCATTAAGACAATGTTACCAATAGTTGGTGAAATAGTTATGCGTTATACTTTGTGTTTTTAAACTATTAAGAAGAACGTTTATTTTTAAGTTTCAGTTGTAAGATTTACATTTGTTAAAAACAGAATATGGCTGGTAATTCCTTCGGAAACATTTTTAAACTCATCACTTTTGGCGAATCGCACGGCGAAGCCTTAGGCGGAATTATTGATGGATGCCCAGCAGGGTTGTCAATAGATCTAGATGCTATTGAAGCAGAAATGCAACGCCGAAAACCAGGTCAATCTTCTATTGTTACGCAACGAAAAGAACCTGATACTGTAAAATTTCTCAGCGGTATTTTTAAAGGAAAAACCACGGGAACACCTATTGGCTTTGTCATTGAGAATACCAACCAAAAGTCTAAAGACTACTCACATATAAAAGATACTTACCGACCGTCGCATGCAGACTATACGTATGATAAAAAATACGGTAATCGTGATTATAGGGGAGGAGGCCGATCTTCAGCTCGCGAAACCGCTTGCAGGGTTGCAGCCGGTGCCATAGCCAAACAGTTGTTAAAAAATGTTAAAATCACAGCTTACGTATCTTCTGTTGGCAAATTATCGCTTCAGAAAAAATATTCGGAAGTCAATTTCAATGAAATAGAAAATAATCCGGTTCGCTGTGCGGATAAGGGTATGGCTATAAAAATGGAAGCGTATATTAAAGAAATTAGAAAACAAGGTGATACCGTTGGAGGACAGATAACGTGCGTCATTGAGAATATTCCTGTTGGTCTAGGCGAGCCTGTTTTTGATAAACTGCATGCCCAATTAGGCAAAGCGATGCTTTCCATAAACGCCGTGAAAGGCTTTGAATACGGCAGTGGCTTTGAAGGAACGAAAATGAAAGGAAGTGAACATAATGATTTGTTTAACAAAGACGGAAGCACTAAAACCAATTATAGCGGTGGTGTACAGGGAGGAATAAGCAATGGCGAGCCTATCTATTTTAATGTAGCCTTTAAACCTGTCGCCACAATTATGCAGAAACAACAAACCATTAACAGTGAAGGAGAGCAGGTTCACATGCAAGGTAAAGGGCGTCATGACCCTTGTGTAGTACCTCGTGCAGTGCCTATAGTAGAAGCGATGTCAGCATTAGTATTAGCTGATTTTTGGCTACTGAACAAACTCGCTAAACTCTAAAAGATTATCTGTATATTACGAAACATCAAAATAAAAGATCAATAGCATTACATATATGAAGAAACTGGCTTTACACTGGCAAATTTTATTAGGAATGGCACTTGGGGTTGTTTTCGCCCTTTTATTAACCAATTTTGGCTGGGGACCTGGTTTTATTGAAGATTGGGTAAAACCTTTCGGAACCATATTCATAAACGCCTTAAAGTTAATCGCCGTACCATTAATCCTTGCTTCTTTAATTAAGGGAGTTTCTGACTTAAAAGATATTTCCAGTCTATCGCAAATGGGGTTACGTACTATTATAACCTATGTAATTACTACGGTAATTGCCGTATCCATTGGATTGGGAGTTGTTAATTTGGTAAAACCAGGAAAGACTATTACTGAAGAAACTCGTTCTGAATTAGTGGAAGCGTACGGGGGTGAAGCTGAAATGAAACGACAGGATGCGCAGCGTCAAAAAGATGCAGGTCCATTACAAGCCTTGGAGGATTTAGTACCTGATAATATAATTGGGGCTTCTTCCAGTAACCGAAACATGCTTCAAGTAATATTCTTTGCTATTTTCTTTGGAATAGGATTGATATTAATTCCTGAAAAAACAGCAAAACCCGTAAAAGATTTTTTCGATGGCTTTAATGAAGTCATCCTCAAAATGATTGATCTTATCATGTTAACCGCTCCCTATGGTGTTTTTGCTTTATTGGCAGCTTTAGTGGTGGAAGCCCCAAGTGCCGATCTTTTTGCGGCATTAGGAATGTATGCATTGTGTGTTGTTGGCGGACTAGCCTTAATGATTGGAGTATATATTTTATTGGTATGGACATTTACAAGACATACGCCAAAGAGTTTCCTTAACGGAATTGGCCCAGCTCAATTATTAGCATTCTCAACAAGCTCGAGTGCTGCAACCCTACCAGTGACTATGGAACGGGTAGAAGAACATTTAGGAGTAAAGCGTGAGGTAACCAGTTTTGTATTACCAATTGGAGCCACAATTAATATGGATGGAACCAGTTTATACCAAGCTGTAGCAGCTGTATTTATTGCACAAGCCTTTGGGATGGATCTTTCTTTTGGAACCCAACTAGGAATTATCGCAACCGCAACCTTGGCTTCTATAGGTTCTGCTGCCGTGCCAGGTGCTGGGATGGTGATGCTGGTAATTGTATTGGCACAAGCTGGAATTCCTGAAGCTGGTCTTGCACTAATTTTTGCCATTGATAGACCCTTAGATATGTGTCGTACCACGGTAAATGTTACAGGTGATGCTGCCGTTTCTATGATGGTTGCAAAGTCGCAAGGCAAATTAGGCGTTCCACAAGTCAAGGATTGGGATGATAATTATAAGAAATAGTTTATCACATTCAGTTATTTTAATAAGGAAAAGACTGTAACTTGCTAGTCTACAGGTTTTTTAAAGTGTTTTTTTATTAAAAAAATTGGAGAAATAAAACTTTTTTGTATATTTATATACTTCCCAGTAACTATATCCCAAAATTTACATGTAACCGAAAGTATGCTATGATTCATTTTAAAAAATCATAGTTATGAAGAAGTCTTTCCTAGTTACCGTTTTTAGCTTATTAACAAGTATTGTATCAGCTCAAGTGGGTATTGGTACAACTACTCCATCACCTGCATCTATGTTAGAGGTGAGTAGCACCGCAGATGGAGGGAATACCTATAGAGGGTTTATGCCGCCAAGGGTTGAAGATCAAACAGACCGAAATTTAATAAACGCTAGTTCTACAGACATCGGTCTTCTTGTTTTTGTAATGGAAACTGGAACATTAGAAATATGGAACGGCGTTAATTGGGAAACCATTTCTACATTAAACACTAATATTACTACATTAGCGGCTCAAGATTTTGATGGTAATCTAACTTGGGCTTATAGTTTAAACCCTACGGCTTATAACGTGGGAAATGATATTTGGGATGTAATAACCTCATTGGGAAGTGGCAATACTTCAGCGATTGATTTGGTCTCTGGAAACTTTTTAGGTTGTCGTGATCTGGATAATCCTAATGGAGGGGGAAACATGCAGCATGAAATCAGTTTTGTAAATGTCGATGTATCATCTTTAACAAATGTGAGAGTAGCTTTCGATTATGATATTTTTGAGTTTGACAATGGTGATGATGTACATTATGAAGTTTTTTATAACAATGTAGGTCAAGGAGTAGTAAACCTTATTAATGGTAATGCAGACCTTACTACTGAAGGAACCGAAATAATCAATGTTCCACCTTCTGCTGTAAATGTTAGGATAACGCTTTCAATTGAACAAGATGGAGACCTTGATTTTGCGGGCTTCGATAATTTTCGAGTCTACGGGCAGTAAGCATATTGAAATCACTATCTTTTATATTATTTCCTTTCAACTTACCACATAATTAGTATATTTAAAATACTAATTAAAATTGAACCTCATGAACGTTTGCTTTATCATGTATCCTTGGGATGAAATAGATCCTGAAAATGACTCAACCTTAGCATTAATAAAAGAATTTGCCAAGCGAGGCCACGGCATAGTCACGACAACGCCAGCTAATTTGACGATTCGCGATAGCGTTGCTTTTGCTTTTTCAAGATGTTTAAAGCGAAAAGATAAATTGCCTAAAGGACTAAAAGCGTTTCACAAAAATGCTGAGTTTTACGACGAGATGTTGCCTATGGCAGGTTTTGATGTAATCATCCTTCGTAGTAACCCTCCGTTAGATATGATTATGCTTAACTTTTTAGATTCCGTCAAGGATGATGTATTTATCATGAATGATCTCGATGGAATTCGCCGTGCAAATAATAAACTTTACACGGCTGTTTTTGAGGACGAAAACAACGAGATGATTCCGCGAACGCACGTAACCAAAAATAAACAATATCTAAAAAATATTATTAAAGAAGGCCCTGATCGTATGATTTTAAAACCTCTAAATGGTTTTGGAGGCTCCGGGGTGATTTTAATTGAAAAAAGTGCCATGAAGAGTATTAACTCTTTACTTGATTTTTATATAGACAATAAAGATGGAACTTCAAACTACGTAATTTTACAAGACTATATTGAAGGAGCCGATCAAGGCGATGTTCGTATTTTGCTGTTAAACGGCCAACCTATTGGTGCGATGCGACGTGTACCGGGTGATGAAGATCATAGAAGTAATGTAAGCGCTGGGGGTAGTGTACAAAAACATACGTTAAGTAAACAAGAAAAAGAACTATGCCGTCGTATTGGTCCTAAACTAGTGAAAGATGGATTGTATTTTGTTGGTATCGATGTAATTGGCGGAAAGCTTGTTGAAGTAAATGTAATGTCTCCTGGCGGAATAACCTATATTAATAAAGTGTATAAAACGAAAGTACAAGAAAAAATCATCGATTTTGTAGAAGATAAGGTGTTAGAACGTGTTAGTGCTTTTGAACGCCGCCAAAAACTTCGTAAACATGTAAGTGATGCGTAATGGAAAGATTAGCTGTTTCAGAAATCATTAAAAAAATTGAGGCGGAAGCACCATTTGAAGCCGTCGCTGAAGATTACTCATTCACCTTAAAGATTGACGAATACGTGCCTTACGTTTGTGGTGCTGTGCACGATGGGCATCAATTTAGAAAAGAGTTATGGGAAAACTGTATTCATACGGAATATGAACGTTGGTTTGAAGAAGATCCTTGTACCAAAGAGTTTATAAAAACGCATCCTATTGTAATTGCTGGTTGCGATAGTAGGTTTGAATATGACCTGAATCGCGATCCAGATAATGCGATATTCGATTTAGCTTGGGGGAAACAATTGTGGAAAGAACCTTTGAGCCCTTCAGAAAAAAAACAAAGCCTTGAAAAACATACTGAATTTTATTCGGTAGTTCATGCCCTGATATCAAAACTAGAAGAAAAGTTCGGCACTATTGTGGTGTATGATATGCATAGCTATAATTGGCGTCGATGGGATAGGGAAGTGCCAGTAATTAATTTAGGCACTTCAAATGTTGACAATGATCGTTTTGGTGACTTAGTTGAAAGCTGGCGAAAATCTTTATCAGAATTACAATTGCCACACGACATAAAAGCTACTTCAAAAATTAACGATACCTTTTTCGGAAATGGTTATTTTTTGAAATTCATCACCCAGAATTTTAAAAATACGTTAGTTTTGGCAACTGAATTCAAGAAAATTTATTGTGACGAACTACGAGAATTGATCTACCCTGAAGTAGTTTCAGCCATTGAACAACAGCTTCAGCAGAAAGTTAAAGAACACGCTACGTTGTTTTACAATACGTTTAATAAATAATATGACGCATACACAAGCTATTATCGATTCATATCCCAATCTTTTCAGGATTGATTATAATTTGAATAAACTGGTTCAAAAAATAGAGGTGTTGAACTTTGTTAACCCTATTAATATTGAACAAGAAAAGCGTAATTTCTTTTCTTCAAAATACAATGTAAACCCTAACTTTAAGTATCGAAAACTTGATTTTAATGCACACAAACTACAGCAAGAACTTTTTTCGCAAGATATTGATAGTATTAAAGATGAAGAGACCCGTGCTTTTTATAGAGAAGTAATTTATGATTATTCAGGGTTGGTTCAATGTGTGGAAACCGTAGGGCAAAAAGAGAAGTTTTATTTCAATTCGCTAAAATCATTTGGTACACCTACTGAAAAAGATGTTGATAATGCACGTTTTATTCTTCATTTTGAAGATGAAGCATATAATCAAGAAATGATTCCTGTGTTTAATGCTAACGAAGCAGCTGAATATTTTGAGGACTTTACCAAACAGTACGACTTTCAGTTCAACATTAAGCTTTCCAACAAGATTTCAGCTGCTGCTATGGTTTTAAATAACAAGCAAACCTTAGTACTTAAAAAAAATCATCGTTTTAGCGCAAACCAATTAAAAGTATTAGCCAATCACGAAATAGGTGTACATCTGGTCACTACTTTTAATAGTTTAAATCAGCCGCTTAAAATTTTCCACAATGGCTTTCCAAAAAACGTAGAAACACAAGAAGGATTAGCTGTTTTTAGCGAATACATGAGCGGATGTTTAACCCTATATCGTTTAAAAGAATTGAGCTACCGCGTGTTGGCGACCGATAGTTTACGAAAAGGTTTTAATTTTTGTGACACGTTCGATTTGTTACACAATCAATACAAGCTCAAGAGGGAAGAGGCCTACAATATAACCCTGCGTGCTCATCGAGGAGGAGGTTTTACAAAAGATCACTTATACCTTACTGGTTTAAAGAAAGTGTATAGTCTGTATCAAAAAGAAGCTTCATTAGACAACCTTTTAGCAGGAAAAGTCACTTTAGAGAATGAATCTATAATTCAAAACTGGAAACAGGAAGGGTTGGCATACGAAAACAGGTATAAGAACTTTGCTTTTGATAATAACGAGAACACGAATTCCAAACTCGATTTTATTCTTCAGAATTTAAAATAAAAAAAGCGGACAGTTTCCTGCCCGCTCACCTAATTACATAGTAGCTAAACTATGAGAAACATTACTGTTTAATAATTTTATAGGTTCCTGTTTCACCATTAACAACCACTTTTAAAATATAAGTACCGGCTGATAAGCTTGATATAGAAAGCTCAGATTTTGTATTTTCTATACTTTGATCAATCACTTTTTGCCCTAATAGGTTATAAACCGTTGCACGCTCAATGGTTTCCGTAGCGTTTAAGTTTACAACACCTGTGGTTGGGTTAGGGAAGTAGGTAAATCCTTCGATTGTATTTTCGCTTGTACTTAATAATGTGCCGTCTATCTCTATATCGGTTGTACCGCCAGTATTTACTACAAATATGTAGTATGCTTGTCCGGCAGTAGTTGTAATAGAAGAAGACGTTGCTGGTGAGCATTGGTTGGTTCCTTGGTTTACCAATGTAAGGTCTGTTTCAGAAGCATTCTCATTGGGTGCTTCAAAGAACGTTACCACACTTGTTCCTGCAGGATCTACAATGCTCGCTGTGGCTTCTCCATCTCCATTAGACACAAAGTTGTACCACACACCGTTGGCACCTTGAAGATTACACCCGGTTGGGTTACCCCCTTCAGTAGTTGCCGCTGGCATTGGCACTGCAGCATCACTGTAAGGAAAACCTATTTCGTCTACATCTATAGAGTTGGAAATCATATCATTTGCTGGAGGAACGGGAGTACAATCTACAGTTAATGTAAAGTTTCCAGTATTGGTTCCAAATCCGTGTACTAAAATATAATAGGTTGTGTTTCCATCTCCTTGGAAATTTGCTTCAGATTGTAGCCCACAGGAATCATCATTATCGGTTTCACAAATTAAATTACCACAATCACCTGTGTAAACGGTTACTTTGGTATCGTAATCTGAATCACAAAGCGAAACGGTATAATCTGTTACCAATCCACTATCGTCTGTAAAGGTATACCAAAGACCTGGTGCTGTAATATCTGTATTACAAACAGGAGCATCAACGTCTATTGTTGCGTCATCTGTTGATCCTGTAATGCTTTCGCCACAGCTAATTGGTAAAGCTCCACTACAAATATCGTTTTCGGGTAATTCTTCACAAGAAACCTCTAAGCTGAAATTTCCAGCTTCAGATTCAAATCCTTCAACCATAATATAGTAAGTTGAAATACCATCAGATACAAAAGAAACTTCAGATTGCTCGCCACAAGAATCATCATTCATAGCGATTTCGTTTGTTAAGGTACAGTCTTCATAAACACGAAGAACAGAGTTAAAGTCTGTATTGTTACATAGTGATATAGTTACCTCCTCTAAAGTACCATTACCTGTATAAGTGTAAAACTCATCAGGGGCAGCATTACCACCAGAGTCGGAATCAGAAACTGTTTCACCGTTTACCACATCGCCACAAGAAACCGCCACTGCATTTTCACAACTGTCGTTACCTGTGTTAATGGTAGAATAGCGAGAAACATAAATATCCCGGTTCCCGTTACTTGTTTGAACATCTTCTCCTGAAAAAGGATTTAAATCAACACTATCTTGAAACGCACCTATTGCTATTATTTGATCATTATCATTAAAAAGAACCTGTTGGTTACTTTCTGCACTTGAGCCACCAATGGTCCAGTGGTTTCTGTACACACCAGAAGTACTCAATTCTACCAAGAAGTTATCGCTATTTCCGTTTGAAGTAACAATAGCCTCTCCCGAACTACTATCAAAATCACTAGTTCCTATAAAATTTCCAGAAATGAATAAGCTTCCTGTTGGACCTTCAATAATATCAAATATATTCTCTAAGTTTTCATTTCCTTCACCACCCGTAACATAAGAATAGTCGTAATTTCCATCGGTATCGAATTTTGAAAAGAACGCATCAAAATCACCATTTGATGTTACGTTGTTTTCACCCGCAGTAGGATCGAGATCTACAGTGCCAGAAAACATTCCAGTAGCATAAATTCCAGATTGTAATACCTTAATGGTAGCTGGAATCTCTAATCCTGTACCACCAAAAGTTTGACCCCAAATATAATTTCCATCGATATCTACTTTTGTAATAAAAGCATCATCTGTTCCATTCGAAATATAATTGTCTACATCGGTACCAGTATCAAGGTCTACTTGATTTCTAAACCTACCTAAAACGAAAAGATCTTCATTGGCGTCGAATTCTATACTCTCTACTTCTACAATACCACCAGCCCCTTCATGCGTTTTTACCCACTGGTAATTACCGTCCGAATCAAGTTTTAGTAAAAATCCATCTGGTGTTTGTGAATCTGCAGAGAACAGGGTCACATCATTATTAGGGTCTGGGTCAAAATCAGCATATAAAAATGAACCGCCAATGTAAATATCCCCATTACTGTCTAAAGCTATGGTTTGTGCATCTTCGTTGATAGGTCCAAAGCCTGCTGGGTTGCTTATTTGTTTTGCCCATACAAACTCTTTATTGCTGTCTAATTTAATAACAAAAAGATCTCTACTTAGACCATTTGCTGGCTGTAATAAAGGAAATACATCTGGACCCGGATCAGCATCAAACGGATTGTTTGGGTTTGCTCCTTGAAAATACCCAGTAAGGTAGATGTTGTCGTCGGCATCGATTGCAACGTCAATAACGACATCGTCAAAACCACCGCCAAAGCCTAATACTCCGGTAGGGTTTCCGTCACTATCATGTATAGCTAAATACCCATCTGCGTTACCACCAGCCCAGTTTATAGTGTTGGGGCCTAACGTAATAGATCCAGAATATAACCCAGGTGTATAAATATTCCCATTGCTGTCAACAGCCGAATGGAACGAATTCTCGATACTCATATCCCCAAAAGTAGTGGTACCAAAATACTCTTGTGCTGATACCATACTGCTTACAAGCAATACTTGTAATAAAAGCACAGTTTTTGTAATTTTTTTCATAATTGTTTATTTGTAATTAATAATTGATTGTTTATTTAGTATTAAACTCCAGGCCTATTCCCCTTACACTTTCAATGGTAATGGAAGGATCGTCTTTTAAATATTTCCGTATCCGACTTATAAAAACATCCATGCTCCGACCCGAAAAGAAGTCTGTTTTATTCCAAACGTGCGATAAAATATCGTCACGGCGTATTAATTGATTACGATTGCTGTAGAGGTAATACAGCAATTTTGCTTCTTTGGCGGTAATTTTGTTGATGTTGCCATTTATTTTCAACTCTAAATTTTCAGTGTCAAAACTGTATTTGCCAATATATAGTTGTTTCTCTGCTGATTGGTTGGTTTGTAAAGTATTTTGTTGTTCGGTGCGTTTTATGATGTTTTTTATTCTGAATATTAACTCCTCGGCCTCAAAGGGTTTCACTATATAATCGTCAGCGCCTAACTTTAAGCCTTTCACTTTATCCTCTTTTGTTTTTCGTGCCGTCAAGAATAAAAACGGAACTTCAGGACTTATATCAATGATTTTTTTTGCGAGGGTAAATCCGTCCATAACCGGCATCATAACATCGAGTATACATATATCAAATGTTCCATTTTTGAAGGCTTCAAAAGCTTCTTCACCGTTCATAGCCCAAGTAACCTCGAACTTATTGAGGGTCAGGTATTGTTTTAACATGGTGCCAAAATCTTGATCATCTTCTGCTAATAGAATATGTTTCATGATACAATGGGTATTTTAATAATGAATGTAGCTCCTTTATCTGTTTCGCTTTTTACTGAAATAGTGCCCTCGTGCGCTTTTATTATCTGGCTGGTATAATACAAACCAAGACCTAAGCCTTTATAATTATGGGTGTTTTTTTCACTTATACGATAAAATTTATGGAAAATGTATTTTTGATATTTAGGGGAAATACCAATCCCGTTATCTTGGATGATAAACGTGTGTGTTGAATCTATTTTATCTATCGTATATGCTACTTTTAGCTTTGTACCACCATATTTAATGGCATTATTGAGCATATTAATAATAGCGGTGCTTAGATAAAATTTATCAGCTATTATAGGTATTCCAGTACTCTCGACGTTTCTGTCAATGGTTATAGAAGGGGAAATAGTTAAACAATAATCATCTAACAGTTCCTTTAAAAAGGTACAGCCATTAAAAGCCTCGGTTGAAAGTTGAATTTGTTGATAGCCCAAACTGCTTTTTAAAACTTGGTCTATCAAGTTTTGAAGGCGAGTATTTTGTCTATCAATTATTTGAATGGCCTCCGAAGTCATTTCCTCATTCCCTTTTGCGTGTTCGCTAGTAAGCGTTTTTGTAGCAAGCGATAGGGTAGAGAGTGGTGTTTTGAGCTCGTGGGTAATGTTATTAATAAAATCGGTTTTTATTTCAGCAACTCGTTTTTGTTTCAATAAGTTTTGAATGGAATAATATAAAAGGCCCACTACAAAAAGAAATAGCAAACTAGAAAGGATTAAAAGACCAGAAAGTTCTCTAATTATTAAACTGTTCCAGTTTGAAATATTCATGAAAATACTAGATTTGAAATCTAAATCAAAAACCTCAGAACTTTCATTATAAAAAACTTCATGGTCTTTTTGCCATGTGCTATTATTGATTAGCATGCCTTTTTGTTGTTGAAAATTTTCACCAAGGAGAATAATGGTATCGGTGCTTTTTTCAGGATATAGGGTTTCTACATTTCCGAGGCTGTCGGTGAGAGTGATAGAGGTTACAATTTTTTTGAACTGAATTTTATAATCATCATCAAATTGATTTAATCCTTTATTGAAGACGTCAAGAAAACCTGGGTTAATTTCTGTAGATTTTTTATCTAATAACTGAAGTATTTCCTGTTTTGAAATTTTCTGGTTTTTATATGCCTCAAGATGGTTTAAAAAATCGGTTCTGTACATCCAAGCAATTGAATCTACTGCCGGGGCAGTATAAATCTTAGCAATAGCGTTACGAGCATCGATAGTAATTGTTTTTTGCTTTAACTCGTAGCTATTATAAATAAGGTAGCCTTGAATACCTATTAGGGCAATCAAAGTAGATACTGAAAATAAAATTAATACCTTGGATTTTAGTTGCATATCGTAAATATAGAAGGTTAGGCTACTAAATATATGCATAAAAACCTCCGTTAACTTATCGTTAACCTAAGATATTATTTCTAAAATGAACTGATTATTACAAAAATTTAGCTTGCAATTCAGGGGTAGGAATCATACAACTTTCTCTTTTACCATACCATTTGTAACGGTTTTTGGCAATAAAGCTATAAACTGAATCTCTTATAAATTCTGGTAAGATGATAAAGACGTAGAGTAGTGGCCAGCCACCAGAAAGTTGTTTTGCAATACGAAGTGCTGCCGAAGATTTTTCATGATATTTTTCACCATCAATTAAAATAATGGAATCGGTTTTTGAAGTATCTATATTTAATTTAGAAATAAGTTGCTCTCCAACCTTACTTTGCAAAGCTGCAAACCGAAACACGTCGTTCTTGTCTCTTTTTATAGCAAATACAACCGAGCTATTGCAAAGATTGCAAACCCCGTCAAAGAGAATTATTTTATGTGTTTTATCTGAATTCAATTAAAACCTTATTTATTATCAAACTTTTTCCAACTCATCCAAACTTACATCTGCAGTGAACATACCGTAATTAACGATTGCTTTTTTCTTTTCAATCTTATCGATGGTTCCAATGGCTCGGCCGTCAATCATCCGCACACGATCACCAAGCTTTAAGGTCACTTTCGGTTTTGGAGGTGGCGCTTTTTTGGCCTCTTCCTTTTCTTTCTTTTTACGTTTTCTAATTACAGCTACTTTTTGCTCTAACTCTTGTTTTACTTCGTGCTTTTTAGCTTTTTCTTCTTTTTTAGCTTGTTTTTGTGCTTTACTGACTTTTTGTTTTTTAGGTTTTGGTTTTTTGCGTTTGCTATTTTCTTTTAAAACCATTTTAAAAAGCTCATCGAGTAATGGTTTTTTCTTTTTGTTGTTGAAGAATTTTTCAGCTAACGAATCTACCTTTTTACCTATAGAAATCATTTTCTGGTTGCTATCATACAATTCTTGATAGCTTTCCAGTTTTTCTTGCACTTTGCTATTTATTTCTTCTAACTGTTTACTTTCTTCTCGTGCTTTCTGTTCTTCAGTCTTTAAGTTAGCCGAAGTTTCTCGAAGTTTCGAGCGCTCTTGTTGTAATTTGGCAATGGTTTTATCAAACCGAACTTTTCCGCGTTCAATTTTCTTTTTCGATTTATTAATCAAGCTATATGGAATGCCATTTTTCTGTGCTACTTCAAATGTAAAGGAGCTTCCAGCTTCCCCTAAATGCAATTGGTACAACGGCTCTAAGCTTCGGTTGTCAAACTGCATATTGGCATTGATGGCATGCGGTAGCTCACTCGCTAATACTTTTAAATTGGCATAATGTGTTGTAATAATCCCGAAGGCTTCTCGTTCGTAAAATACTTCTAAAAATGTTTCAGCTAAGGCTCCGCCTAATTCTGGATCACTTCCGGTACCAAATTCATCTATTAAAAAGAGGGTATTGTTGTTGCATTTTCGAAGGAATTGATTCATTTTTTTTAATCGGTAGCTATACGTGCTCAAATGGTTTTCGATAGATTGATTGTCGCCAATATCGGTTAAAATCCGATTAAAAAAACTAAACTCACTTAATGGATCTACTGGGACCAACAATCCACTTTGCAGCATAACCTGTAATAAGCCAACAGTTTTAAGAGTGATGCTCTTTCCTCCGGCATTGGGGCCGCTGATTACGATAATACGCTTTTCAGGTTCCAAAGAAATAGTCTGTGGGAAGGTTTTCTCGTTCCGCTTTTTGTTAGCAACCCATAACAACGGGTGATAAGCGTTCTTTAAAAGTAAAAATTTATTTTCGGTCAAAACCGGTAAAACACCATTGATAGTGCGAGCATATTTTGCTTTTGCATACAAAACGTCAATCTTGGAGAGGTAGTTTTGGTATTGCTTTAGCAACTTTTTATATGGACGTACAAACTCAGTAAGCTGTTTTAAGATCCGTTTTATTTCTTCCTGCTCCTCGTAAATTAAATTGCTTAACTCATTAGCATACTCAAGGGTTTCTTGAGGTTCTATGTAAACAATACTTCCGGTTTTCGAATTTCCTAAAACGGCTCCTCGTATTTTCCGCCGGTACATGGCTTTTACCGCCAGCACTCTTCGGTTGTCCACAACTGTTTCTTTAATATCGTCTAGATAGTCTGCTTGGGAGTATTGGCTCAGCGCTTTTGTAAAAGACGAGTTAATACGTCCTTTCATTTGATTTAACTGCCTGCGAATAGCTGCTAACTCTTCAGAAGCTTCATTTTTAACATCGCCAAATCGGTCTATTTTTTTTTGAATTTCTTCAGAAATGCTCGAAGTGTAATCTACTTTTGAAGAAAAACGGTTTAGATAAACATAAAACTCTTCAAATTTCCTGAAGAATTTTAATAAATCAATTGTAGTATCGGTGACCGAACGAATTCTTCTAAAACTTGAAATTTCCAACACACTGTTCTCGATGCCTAAAAGTTGAAGAGCTTTGTCAATAGGTTCAAAATCGTGATTGGGAATGGGGCTGTCACTCTCAAATGAAGCGGTAAATTCTTTTACCCGATGCAGTTCCGGTGTGATTTTATCGGTGCTTTTAAACGGTTTAATCTTTAAAACCCGCTCGGTACCAGGTTCGGTAATGCAATTATTGGCTATTTGTTGCAAAACGGAAGGAAACTCTAAATCTTGCAATGTTTTTAAATCGATACGGACCATTCGCCTTTTATACTGTAATTTTACGTTTTATGGATTACAAAAATACATATAATGAAGGTAACAATTGAAGAAAGTTGGAAGCAGCAATTAGCCGATGAATTTGAGAAACCGTACTTCAAACAATTAAAAGATTTTGTAAAAAATGAATATGATAAAAACACCTGTTTTCCTCCCGGACAACAAATATTTTCTGCTTTTGACCACACACCTTTTAATGAAGTTAAAGTAGTAATATTAGGGCAAGATCCTTATCACGGAGTTGGACAAGCAAATGGTTTGTGTTTTTCAGTTGCGGATGGTATTGCAAAACCTCCCTCATTGGTTAATATTTTTAAAGAAATTGAAACTGATGTAAATATTTCGGTACCACCAAACGGGAATTTGGAACGGTGGGCAAATCAAGGGGTGTTATTATTAAATGCAACGTTGACAGTTAGAGCACATAAAGCTGGGAGTCATCAAAAAAAGGGATGGGAACAATTTACCAATGCCGTTATTTCAAAACTCTCTGAAAATAGGGAAGGACTCGTTTTTTTATTATGGGGTGGTTATGCTAAGAAGAAAGGAGCAAAAATCGATACGGAGAAACATTTGGTGCTAACTAGTGGCCATCCGTCACCATTGAGTGCTAATAGAGGCTATTGGTTTGGGAATAAACATTTCAGTAAAACAAATTTGTATTTAGAAAAAGCTGGAAAAGAAAAAATTGAGTGGTAACCTAATATTGAATAGGCTATCCTCAATTTGAAATAAATTTAAATTTTAGATCGAGTTATTTTACTCGTCTTTCGGTGTTTCGGGCTCAGCAACATCATTGCAGCTAAATTGCAGTAACAAGAAATTTGTTACTAATAGAGCCCCTAAAATGATTAGAAATGTGGTCATAGTGTTCTTACTTTACAATAGTAAGATGGACTACATTTAAAAAGGTTGCGTAAAAATATACTATTTTTTTAAGAAGATTTCCAAAGGATCTCTTCTGAAGGGATTTTTTTATCAATTAAATTTAATTCAATCAATTTTTCTTGAACACTTTTAAGCTCTTCTTCCGTGAGGTTTTCTTGGCTCCATTCGGTTAATGATAACCATTGCTGCACATCTTCTAATTTTTGATCATACCTATTAGATATCATAGTATCTATAGACGGTATGTCTTTAAACTCTTTTGTAGTTTGGTTTATGGTTTCCAATATAGATGTAATAAGTTCACTATCTTTCTCTAAAATTTCATTTCTAACAGCAATTACAAAGCATGGCCAGGGAGTAGGGCACTCGCCAACCAATCTAAACGGGCCATTATCTACGTAGGGTTTTGTGGTAAATTTTTCCCACATAAAATAGTCGCCATTTCCCTCGGGAAGATTTTTTAAGGCACCATCTAAGTCTTGAATTACTTTAAATTCTAAGTCATCTTCGTAATCCCAACCTTGATTTTCAGCGTTTACATACGACATTAAGTGAGAACCCGATCCATAACGGCTTATAGCGGCTTCTGTTCCTTTTAAATCGGAAACCTTTTTATAATCTGAGTTTTCAGCAACATGAATTCCCCATAACAAAGGAGATTTTACAAACACTTGAACAATTTTTGAATCGTTTCCGTTTATAATATCACGAACAATACCTTCAGTTAAAATTACAGCCATATCAATGCTGCCATCACGAAGGGCTTTACACATTTCACCGGTTCCGCCATAATAATCTTTCCAGCGAAGATTAATATTTTCGTCGTGATACTTTTTGTCGCGAAGTGTTAAGTACCAAGGTAAATTAAAGTGTTCAGGTACACCACCTATGAGCAATTTTTTCATCCCGTAATTGTTTCTAATGTCTTTAAAATAAGGTTTTCCACAGTCTGCTGTGGTGTTTGGCTAAATTCACCATTAGCTCTATTTGCCAAAATTGCGTTTAATGATATGGCTTTATGATTCAATAAATGTGCCATCCCATAGATTCCAGAAGTTTCCATCTCAAGATTGGTAACTTTTTTATTATTAAATGAAAATGAAGCAATTTTGTCGTTTAGACCAGCGTCTTGTAATGAAAGGCGTAAGACTCTTCCTTGTGGGCCGTAGAAACCTACGTTGGTTGCTGTTACTCCTTTTATAAATTTTTCTTCGGAAAAAAATTTCAAAAGTGACGCATCTGCATTTACTACATACGGAGCTGATTTTTTAGCAGACCAATTAGTGTGTTGCATAAATGCTTCGGAAAAAGATTCATTTAAAAACGAAGTATTTCCATAAAAATGAAGCAAATTGTCAAGACCTACAGCTGTTTCAGAAACTAAAAAACTATCCATAGGAATATCTGTTTGAATAGCTCCAGATGTACCCACCCGAATTATAGTGAGTTGTGTATGGTTTTCTTTTATTGTTCGTGTTTCAAAATCAATATTGACCAAGGCGTCTAATTCATTGAAAACAATGTCAATATTATCGGTACCAATCCCGGTTGAAATGACCGAAATTCGTTTGCCTTTATACGTACCCGTATGGGTTTTAAATTCTCTTTTATGAACATCGACCTCTAAGGCGTCAAAGTGCTTAGAAATGCTCTCCACCCGCTCGGGGTCGCCTACGGTTATGACGGTTTGGGCGAGGTCTTCAGGTCGTAGGTTAAGGTGATAAATACTACCATCGGGGTTTAAGATTAATTCAGATTCTGCTATTCTCATCCACCTACACGTTTCACATTAAAGCCTTTATCTTGCAAATGCTCCATAATTTCTTTTCGGTAATCTCCTTGAATGATAATTTGTTCGTTTTTAAAACTACCGCCAACACCGAGCATTTTTTTTAATTCTTTAGCCAATTGTTTAAAATCACTTTGAGCACCGGTATAATTATCAATAATGGTTATCGGTTTTCCGCGACGTTTCTCATATTTACAATGCAACGGATCATCTTGAAGCCAAACGTTTGATTTTTCTTCTTTGGGCTCTTCAGAAGGTTCGTGATCGGGAAATAAATCTTTTAATTGGTCTTGTAAATCCATAAATTATTCTTTAATCAACCCAATTTCTACTAACCGCTGGTGTAAAAATTCGCCTGCTGTAATATCTGGAAAAGCTTTTGGGTGTTCCTCATCTACACACGCATCTAAGCAATTTAATTTCATATCGCTGCGAGGGTGCATAAAAAATGGAATACTGTATCGTGGGTTGTCCCAATCTTCTTTAGGAGGGTTTACAACTCTATGAATAGTAGAGCGTAATTTATTATTGGTGTGACGTTCTAACATATCGCCAACATTAATTACCAACTCGTCTTCTTGTGGAATAGCATCAATCCATTCACCGTCTTTTCTTAATACTTGCAGTCCTCCGGCCGAAGCTCCCATTAATAAGGTTATTAGGTTAATATCTCCGTGAGCTCCAGCTCGAACAGCACCTTTAGGTTCTTCGGTTATGGGTGGATAGTGGATAGGGCGTAAAATACTATTTCCGTTAGTAGCCCATTTATCAAAATAAGTTTCTTCAATGCCTATATACAGTGCTAAAGCGCGAAGTACATAAATCCCTGTTTTTTCAAGCATTCTGTAGGCTTCCATTCCGGTAGGGTTAAAATCAGGAAGTTCTTTTACTTCTACATTATCTGGATATTCTTCAGGCAAATCAGCTTCTGCATCAGGCTCCTGACCAAAATGCCAAAACTCTTTTAAATCACCTTCTTTTTTACCTTTTGCGTGTTCTTTTCCGAAGGAAACGTAACCACGTTGACCGCCTAGGCCTTCAATTTCATATTTTTCTTTGTCTTCAACTGGTAAAGCGAAGAAAGCCTTAATTTCTTTGTAAAGATTTTCAACTAAATCATCACTTAAAAAATGATTTTTCAAAGACACAAAGCCTATTTCTTCATAAGCAGCACCAATTTCATCTACAAATTTTTGTTTTCTTTTTGGGTCATCAGACAAGAAGTCTGAAAGATCCACGCTAGGTATGTTATTCATAAGATTTTATTTTCAAAATACAAATATACCAAATATAGAGGTCATTTCCGAAGTTAAAAAAGTGAATTAAACGCTTTACTGAACAGCAATTTTTTCTACATTTGAAAGTACTAAAAACAAACTATGAGTTCCGAAACTGCATCTACCGTTCAATTTAATTACGACCGTAGCACTATTGATGACAATACGTTAATTTCCTTATATAAAAGAATGCTGAAACCTCGATTAATAGAGGAAAAGATGCTCATTTTATTACGACAAGGTAAAATATCTAAATGGTTTAGCGGTATTGGGCAGGAAGCCATATCGGTAGGGATTACGGCGGTATTAGATAAGGAAGAATATATATTGCCGATGCACCGAAACTTAGGGGTGTTTACTACACGGGATATTCCTTTAAACCGTTTGTTTTCGCAATGGCAAGGAAAGGCCAATGGTTTTACAAAAGGACGCGATCGCAGCTTTCATTTTGGTACGCAAGAGTTTAAAATTGTGGGGATGATATCGCATTTAGGGCCCCAATTTGGCGTTGCCGACGGGATTGCTTTAGCGAACAAATTAAAAAACAACAAGCAAGTCTGCGCTGTATTTACAGGAGAGGGAGGAACGAGCGAAGGTGATATTCACGAATCGTTGAATGTCGCTTCTGTTTGGCAGTTACCTGTTTTATTCTGTATTGAAAACAACGGTTATGGATTGTCCACGCCAACAAACGAACAATATAATTGTGAAAATTTGGCCGACCGTGGTAAAGGCTATGGGATGGAAGCCCATATTATCGAAGGGAATAACATCCTGGAAGTATATTCTAAAGTAAAAAACCTTGTTGAAGATATGCGGGAAAATCCGCGACCAATATTGCTAGAGTTTAAAACCTTTAGAATGCGCGGTCACGAAGAAGCAAGTGGTACTAAATACGTGCCTCAAGAATTGATGGATGAATGGGCAGCTAAAGATCCCTTGGAAAATTTTGCAGAATTTCTTCGGAATGAAAACATACTTACTGAAGACGAAAATATTCAGTTTAAACAAGAAATAATCTCCGAAATAAATGAGAATCTTGATTTGGCTTTTTCTGAAGAAGTAATAACTTCAACTAAAAGTAATGAGTTAAATGATTTATATGAAAGCATTGAATATGAAGAAGTTAAAGAAAATTTAAATAAAGAAGAAATTCGATTGATTGATGCCATTTCTCAAGGACTAAGACAATCTATGCAGCGGCATGATAATCTAGTAATAATGGGGCAAGACATTGCTGAATATGGTGGTGTTTTTAAAATAACTGATGGTTTTGTAGATAAATTTGGTAAAGATCGTGTGCGTAATACTCCTATATGTGAGTCGGCGATAATTTCTGCAAGCATGGGACTTTCTATTAATGGGTATAAATCGGTTATGGAAATGCAGTTTGGTGATTTTGCTACTTCCGGGTTTAATCCTATCGTTAATTACTTGGCAAAAAGTCATTATCGTTGGAATCAAAAAGCGGATGTTGTGATTCGCATGCCTTGCGGAGCAGGAGTAGGAGCAGGACCTTTTCATAGCCAGACGAATGAAGCGTGGTTTACCCATACCCCTGGATTAAAAGTAGTGTATCCAGCTTTTCCATATGATGCCAAAGGATTATTAGCAACTGCCATTGAAGATCCAAATCCGGTGCTTTTCTTTGAACACAAAGCATTATATAGAAGTATTCGCCAAGAAGTACCAACAGATTACTACACGTTACCCCTAGGTAAAGCTTCCTTACTAAGAGAAGGGAAGGATATTACCATCGTTACATACGGTGCGGGCGTGCATTGGACTTTGGAAACTTTAGATGAGATGCCAGCTATTTCAGCAGATTTAATTGATTTGCGTACGCTTTCCCCTTTAGATACTGAAGCTATTTTTGCTTCTGTAAAGAAAACAAATAAGGTTATTATTCTTCAAGAAGATTCTATGTTTGGTGGGTTGGCGTCAGATATTTCAGCGTTAATTTCTGAAAACTGTTTTGAGTATTTAGATGCTCCAATTAGGCGAGTAGCAAGTATGGAAACACCGGTGCCATTCGCTGCCAATCTTGAAAAACAGTACCTTCCAAAAGAACGCTTTAAAGAAGAATTGGCTTCTTTAGTAGCTTATTAAAATGTTAACATTTGCTGTTAAACTTATTGTAAACATTCCATTTCAAGAATGATTGTTATGTACCTTAGTGATATACTAATCATTAAAACTTAAAAATTATGGTACGTTGGATTGTTATTTTTCTAGTAATCGCATTAATTGCGGCAGTATTTGGATTTGGTGGCATCGCAGAAGGTGCAACTGATATCGCAATGATTATTTTTTGGATATTTTTAGTACTACTTGTATTATCCTTATTATCTAGATTATTTAGAAGATAGATTTTTTTTGACCTTATAATATTACTAACCTTTAAATTTAAAAATTACCAAGTATGAAAAAACTTATTGTATTAGCTGTAGTGGCTATGACCGTATTATCGTGCGGTACCCCCAAGACAGTTACAGAGTCACGTAAAATAATCAAAGGATATTGGGCCTTAGATAACATTTCTTATAGTGAATCCGGAGAATTTAATGTTTCTTTATTAGGAGACACTTCAAAAGAATGTTTTGAAGGTAGTACATGGAGATTTATTCCTAACAATAATACAGGAGTTTACACTATAAATAACCCAGATTGCCCTACAGGAGATCGAAACTTTATTTTTACAATTCAGGAAATAGATCCTGCAACTGGATTATATGATTTCCTATTAAAACCAACCAATGCTAAGGGTAAATCTGCAGATGATGCAGGTTTCCGTTTACAATTGGCACAGTTAAATGAGTCATCTATGCGTTGGGAACAAACAGTTAACTTAGAAGGATCTCCTTTTACAATCAATATGAACTTTACTAAAATTAATGAATAATGAGACAAACACTTAAACAAATATCAATAATTGGCTTAACCGCTCTTTTTTTAACTGCATTCACAAATTGTGAAGCTGTTAAAAATGCAAATAACAAACAGAAAGGTGCTGTAATTGGTGCTACTGGAGGAGCTGTTTTAGGAGCCATTTTAGGTAATAATATTGGTAAAGGTGGTAATGGAGAATTAGGAGCCGTAATTGGTGGTGTTGCAGGAGGAGCTGCTGGAGTTATTATTGGTAATAAAATGGACAAACAAGCCCAGAAAATTGAAACTGAAATACCAGGAGCACAAGTAGAACGTGTGGACGATGGTATTGTAGTGACTTTTGATGAAAATAGTGGTGTATATTTTGATACTGAAAAGTATAACATTAATGCTGCATCACAAGCAACATTAGATAAATTGGCGAATGTATTACGTGAATACCCAGATACTGATGTATTAGTTGTTGGACATACTGACAGCACAGGAGCTGAAGCGTATAACATGACATTATCAAAACAACGTGCACAATCTGTAACCAATTACTTTACGCAAACTAAAGGATTGGGTAACGGTAGGTTTACTACTAATTGGTTTGGAGAACAAACTCCAGTTGCCGATAACAGTACAGAAGCTGGTCGTGCTCAAAACCGTCGTGTAAATGTAGCGATTGTCCCTAATGAAAAAATGGTGGACGATGCCGAACAGGAAGCACAAGGAGGAAATTAATAGTCCCAAACACTAATACACAATTAATCCTGCTTTTATATAAAAGCAGGATTTTTTTATGTGAAAAATTCACGGTTTCTTTACGTAGTTATGAAAAATAGAATTTATGATGTTATAATAATAGGAGGTGGTTTGGCTGGGCTAACTTGCGCTTTGCATCTTTCAAAACAAGGTATTGATGTTCTTTTAATAGAGAAGGATACTTTTCCAGATCATAAAGTTTGTGGCGAATATATTTCAAATGAAGTGTTGCCGTATTTAAACTCACTCGCTATTGATCCTTTAGCTGAAGGAGCTATATCTATTTCAAAACTTAAAATTTCAAATTATAACAATAAAGAAATAGAGACTACATTGCCGTTGGGAGGCTTCGGAATGAGCCGTTATTATTTCGACAACTTGTTATTTAAAAAAGTAAAAGAAAAGTGTAAAGTCGTTTTTAAAACAGTCGAAAGTATTTCGTTTCAATCAGAAATATTCACAGTTACCACCCAAGATACCACCGAATATAAAGCAAAATATGTGGTAGGCGCTCACGGAAAACGATCGAATATTGATAAAAAATTGAATCGAAAATTCAGTAAACAACAATCTCCTTGGTTGGCTGTGAAAGCTCACTACGACTACGAATTCCCATTAGATACTGTTGCCCTCCACACGTTTAAAGGTGGCTATTGTGGACTGTCAAAAACCGAAACGGGAGCTGTTAATGCATGTTATTTAACAACCTATACTTCTTTTAAAAAATATAAAGGAATAGAAGATTTTCAGAAAAATAACTTGAGTAAAAATCCTAATTTAAAACAATTTTTTTCTGAAGCCACTCCGCTTTTCGATTCGCCATTAACAATTGGTCAAATTTCTTTTCAACCCAAAAACCCGGTAGAAAATCATATTTTTATGATTGGTGATAGTGCTGGGTTAATCCATCCATTATGCGGAAACGGAATGGCGATGGCCATTCACAGCGCAAAATTGTTTTCTGAATTATTTCTGAAACAACACACAACTAAAAAAATGAATAGAAGTAGTTTGGAGAAAGAATATGAAAAACACTGGAACAACACATTTTCAAACCGCTTAAAAACTGGACGATATATTCAAAAACTGCTTATGAATGAAACAACTGCCGGCATAGGGTTTTCTTTATTAAATACATTTCCAAATATGCTGAATATGATCATAAGAAAAACTCACGGAAACCCGATACAGCATGCCTAAATACGCCTCAAAACATCGCTCAACCGAAGTTGAAATTATGGATGATTTCAATTTGCAAGGCAAAGAAATGCAAGCCGTGTTGACCGATTTAAAAACTGTTAGTAACTTATTGGGTGGCGCAAACATAACATTAAAAGGAATTAAAAAGTTGTTGTCCAAAAGACTTAAAAACGAGGAAGTCACTATCATTGATGTAGGATGTGGAGACGGCGAAATGCTTCGGAAATGTGCTCACTTCGGAAAAAGAAATCAATATAATTTTAATCTAATTGGTCTTGATGCCAATCCTAATATAATTTCAGAAGCAAAGGAGCGGTCAAAGAGTTTTGAAAACCTTACTTTTAAAACACTTGATATTTTTTCAGCTGAACCTTTTCCAAAGGCAGATATAATACTGTGTAATTTGTTTTTGCATCATTTTAAAAATGCTGACATTGTAAGTATCCTAAAAAAATTAATAGAAGCTTCAAATATGGGAGTAGTGGTAAACGATCTTCATCGAAGCAAGTTGGCTTTTACGCTGTTTAAAGGATTTAGCAGTGTATTTTTAAAAACCAAAATTGCTCGCCACGATGGCTTGGTGTCGGTAGCAAGAGGATTTAAAAGAGAAGAACTGGATACTTTTTCAGAAGAAATAAACAATCAACAATCTCTAATTCGTTGGAAATGGGCTTTCCGCTATCAATGGATTTTAAAAAACAACCTATGAGCGTAAAAATTAAATCGGTAGCTACGCAACTTCCCCCTTTTTCACAAACAACACAAGAAACATTGCCCCTTGTTAAGTTATGGTTAGAAGGCCAAGAATCACGTTTTCAGCGGAAAGTGATTAAAATATTTGAAGGGGCGGGTGTAGATCGGCGATACTCAATTATGGATCCTGAACAGGTTTTTACGCATACCGATTTTGAGTCCAGAAACGAAATATATGTACGTGAAGTAAAAAAACTAGGGAAACAATCCTTAGAGAAAGCCTTAAAAAAAGCTGACTGGAAACCAACGGACATCGATTATATTATCACTGTAAGTTGTACCGGTTTTATGATTCCTTCAGTCGATGCATATTTAATTAACGAATTGCAACTTCGGCAAGATGTGGTTCGGCTTCCCGTTACCGAAATGGGTTGTGCAGCAGGCGTATCAGGAATGATTTATGCTAAAAACTTTCTAAAAGCGAACCCCGGGAAACGAGCGGCTGTTATTGCGTTAGAAGCTCCTACGGCAACTTTTCAGTTAGATGATTATTCTATGGCGAATATTGTGAGTGCAGCCATTTTTGGGGATGGTGCGGCTTGTGTGTTGCTTTCTTCTAACCATGAAGATATGGGGCCTACGTTGTTAGATGAAGCCATGTATCATTTTTACGATGCCACAACATTAATGGGGTTTAAGCTGGTAAATACCGGGTTACAAATGATTTTAGATAAGCAAGTACCACAGACTATATCCGATCATTTTCCGAATATAGTACATCCATTTCTTGAAAAAAATAACAAAACCATTGAAGATGTAGACTATTTAATTTTCCATCCTGGCGGAAAAAAAATTGTGCAAACAGTGGAAGAACTCTTCGGAAGTTTGGGAAAAAACATAGATGATACCAAAGAAGTCCTTAAATTGTATGGGAATATGAGTAGTGTTACCGTGCTTTTTGTATTGGAGCGGTTTTTAAATAAAAAGACAAATCCAGGTGATTTAGGCCTCATGTTAAGTTTCGGACCTGGTTTTTCAGCACAACGAATCCTCTTAGAATTTTAATATGAAAAAAGAATTTACCAATCAATGGGCTTTAATTTTAGGTGGCAGTAGTGGCTTAGGTCTTGCAACCGCACATAAGCTAGCAGCACACGGAATGAATATTTGCATTGTACACCGTACCCGAAAAAGCAATATGGCAGCATTAAATCGGGAGCTGAAAAAAATGAAGGATACCGGTGTTGAAGTGATAGATTTTAATAAAGATGCCTTAAAAGAGGCAACTATTAAAATTGTACTTGGTTCCATACCTAAAAATAACTGTAAATTATTGTTGCATAGCATTGCCAAAGGAAGTTTAAAAACCATGCAAGCCGCACAGTTGAATATGCTTTCTATTACAGACCTTGATATAACGCTACACGGAATGGCCACGAGTTGGTACGAGTGGACACAAGCATTGATTGCTAAAGAAATTTTTACTGAGAATGCTAGAAACATAGCTTTTACAAGTGAAGGGAATACAAGGGTTTGGCCGGGTTATGGTGCGGTTTCAGCTGCAAAAGCTACATTGGAAGCTTTAATGCGACAAATGGCAGTAGAATTGGCTCCACTAAACATTACTACCAATTGTATTCAAGCTGGCACCACATTAACCCCTTCGTTTAAATTGATTCCCGGCAGTGAAACCCTTACTGAACAAGCTAAGAAACGAAGTCCATTTAATCGGTTAACAGCTCCCGAAGATGTAGCAAATTCTGTTTATTTACTTTGTAAAAATGAGGCAAACTGGATCAACGGAACTGTACTTACAGTAGATGGAGGAGAAAGTCTACAATAAATGAATATGAAATTTGAAACCATATTAGAAGCCCTACCGTATCAAGAGCCTTTTTTATTTGTAGATGAGTTGACTTTCATTTCTGAAGAAAAAGCAGAGGGAAGTTATACATTTAGTCCAAACGAATACTTTTATGAAGGACATTTTAAAGAAATGGCCGTAACACCGGGTGTAATCTTAACTGAATGTATGGCACAAATTGGTGTGGTATGCCTTGGTATTTATTTACTTTCTAAAATAACTTCTGAAAATTCTTTTAAAAACTTACAAGTTGCATTAAGCAGTACAAATATCGATTTTTTAAACCCAGTTTATCCTGGTGAAACAGTTACGGTAGTTTCTGAAAAAGAATATTTCCGATTTAATAAACTGAAATGTACCGTAAAAATGCTGAATAGTAAAGATGAAGTTGTTTGCAAAGGAACCATTAGTGGAATGATTAAAGTTTCAGAACATGAAGAATAGGGTAGTGGTTACAGGCCTTGGCGTGGTAGCTCCCAATGGAGTGAGAGTTTCAGAATTTACCAAATCAATTCAAAAAGGAGTTTCTGGGATTACATCTCATCCAAAATTAAAGGAATTGGGTTTTTCTTGCCAGATTGGAGGTGTTCCGACTATTTCAGAAGAAAAAATAAAAGAATATTTTACCGATCTTCAACTTAAGAACTTTAATAGTGACAACATTTTATATGGCGTCATTGCCGGAATGGATGCGCTAAAAGATGCTGGAATACGATCGGCAGCTAAAGAAGAGGAACCTTTGTGGGACTTGGGAATTATTTTTGGTTCAGGGAACAGTTCCGTAGAAAAATTTAGGGAATCGTTTTATAAAATTGACGATGGTAACGTTCGCCGATTGGGAAGCACTAGCGTTGCCCAGACTATGGCAAGTAGTGTGAGTGCGCATTTAGGAGGAATGATTGGTGCTGGAAACCGCGTTACGGGTAATGCTTCAGCTTGTGCCACCGGAACCGAAGCAATTGTAATGGGGTATGAGCATATTTCTTCAGGAAAGGCAACTCAAATGCTTTGCGGAAGTAGCAACGATGGCGGCCCCTATGTTTGGGGTGGTTTTGATGCGATGCGAATATTACCACATCGATACAATGAAAACCCTGCTGTTGCTTCTAGACCTATGAGTGATGATGCCAGCGGATTTGTCCCAGGCTGTGGAGCCGGGGCTTTGGTTTTAGAATCTTTAGAAAGCGCTAAAAAAAGAGAAGCAACCATCTATGCAGAAGTTTTAGGTGGTTCTGTAAATAGTGGCGGACAACGCGGAGCAGGCAGTATGACAGCACCAAATAGTGTCGCTGTGCAACGATGCATTACTGAAAGCTTAAAACAGGCTGAAATTGACGCTTCGGAAATCGACTATATAAACGGACACTTAACAGCAACCGCAAAAGATTCGCTAGAAATACAAAATTGGAGCGAAGCGTTGGGAAGGAAAGGAGCAGACTTTCCATATATAAATTCTCTTAAAGGAATGACAGGGCATTGTTTAGCCGCAAGTGGTAGCATTGAAGCGGTTTCAACCATATTGCAACTACAGAAAGGTTTTGTGTTTCCGAATATAAATTGTGAAACCATACATCCGGAAATTGAAAAAATGATTGCCTTAGAAAGAATTCCGAAAAAAGTAGTTAAAACGAATCTTCAAACTGCGATAAAAGCCAGTTTTGGGTTTGGTGATGTAAATGCGTGTGTTATCTTTAGAAGAAAAAATTGACCTATGACCACTGATCAAATTTATGGAAAATTGCTCCCTATTGTAAAAACCTATTTACCAGAAGATGTTTCAGAAGAAGAAATATCGCCCGATAAAGATCTTACAGGCGAATTGAATATTAATTCTGCCCATTTGGTAGATGTAGTTTTGGATGTAGAAGATGAATTTGATGTAGAATTTGTTAATGCCGATATGGAAAACCTACGTACTATTAATGATGCGATTACTATTGTTAAGCAGAAATTGAATGCAAAGTAAGTGGAAAAGAAAAAGCTGAAATTTTTTAAAAATTTCAGCTTTTTACATTTCTTTCAACCTGATGGCTTTAGTAAGCGTAGCGGTTGGTTTCTTCAAAATAAGGATCTTCATAAGTATGGGTGTTTTCTCTAAAAGGGAAGAAGGAATGCTGTTTTCTAGCAGCACTTATCAGCCTTTTTCTAACGTTTCTCTGGATTTTCATAGTAGTTGATTTTAATAGATTGATGATGACCTCAGCTTATCGGTACCTTCTTTTTTGGTTCCAAGCATAACTGTTTGAGTTCTGTAATCGTTCTGTAATTTGATTGCTGTCTAATGTTCTCATGATAATTGGGTTTTATTTTATTGATAATGACTTCTGCTTATCGGTATCTTCTTTTCTGATTCCAAGCATAACTGTTTGAGTTGTGTAATCTCTCTGAAATTTGATTGCTGTCTAACGTTCTCATAATAAATAGTTTTTATCGGGTTATATAAAATAGACGATATACTATTCGTTTTGTTACAGTACTATGTATTACAAAGTAGTAATTTAACACTTTTTTAACATGTAAAGATGAAAATACTATAAGCATGAATAAGTTTAGGAGTGTGAGTATTAACTTTTCAGAATTATAAGAAAGACTTTAAAATTATTCTCAAAAAATTCTTTTAAAACCCTTAAAAGGCCTTATTTTTGCAACCTCATTTTTCAGAAAGGAATATAAATTACCATGGCGAGCAACAATACTGTTTTAAAAGAAAAGAAGACTGATAAAGACCTGTATAACTACCAAAAGGGAGCTATAAGCAAGATTTTTAAGAGTTTTGAGGAAGCTCCAGAAGACTACCATCTTTTATATCAATTACCTACTGGTGGTGGTAAAACGGTTATTTTTTCTGAAATAGTTAGGGAGTACCTTCGTACCCGAAACAAAAAAGTATTGGTATTAACACACCGGATTGAGCTTTGCAAGCAAACATCAAAAATGTTAACCGAATTTGGTGTGGTTAACAAAGTAATTAACAGCACTGCCAATCTTGAGGACCAAGATCAATACAGCTGCTTTGTCGCAATGGTGGAAACCCTCAACAACCGCTTGCGAGATAATATGCTAGATATTTCGGATATTGGGTTGGTTATTATTGATGAAGCACACTACAACTCCTTTACCAAACTCTTTAAGTATTTTGACAAATCATTCTTATTAGGAGTTACAGCAACCCCATTAAGCTCTAATATTGAGCTTCCTATGAAAGATAATTATGATGAGCTTATTGTAGGGGAAAGTATCCCAGCCTTGATTGAAAATGAATTTTTGGCTCAAGCTCTTAATTACTCCTATAATGTAGGGCTTACTTCGCTCGTAGTAGGATCTAATGGAGATTATACTGTTCAATCTTCTGACGATTTATACACAGGAACCGACATGTTAAGTCGTTTGTTACAATCGTATGAAGAGCGTAGTAAAGGCAAAAAAACATTGATTTTCAACAATGGTATCAATACCTCACTGTATGTGTATGATACCTTTAAGCGAGCCGGATATCCTGTTATGCATTTGGACAATACAGCTTCAAAAAAAGAACGTAAAATGATATTGAAATGGTTTAGGGAAACACCTGATGCCATATTAACTTCTGTAAGTATTTTAACAACAGGGTTTGATGAACCTACAGTGGATACTATTATTTTAAATCGTGCTACACGTTCTTTGACCTTGTATTACCAAATGATAGGTCGTGGATCCAGAATCACCAACAATAAATCTACCTTTAATGTAATCGATTTAGGGAACAATTTTCACCGTTTCGGTGCTTGGGGAGAAGATTTGGACTGGCAACGAATTTTTAAATCACCAAAATATTTTTTAGACAACTTAATAGATGATGAGGAACTAGAGAGTAGTTTTAAATATGAAATGCCCGATGAATTACGAGAACAATTCTCTAATTCTGAAGATGTATATTTTAATGTTAAAAGGGCTTATATAGAGTCGGTAAAAAATGGTGAATCAACTAAAGTTATTTTAGAGCGTTCTATTGAGCATCACGCTAAAATATGTATTGAAAATAGTGAGGATGTGTTTGATGCACTAATTCTTGCTAAGGAATTAGGAGACGATATAGACTATCGTATTGAACGATATACTAAATGTATTAGCAAGAGTACGCATAACTTTGTAAGCTGGTTAAAAAACGATTACAGGTTAAAGTTGCGTTCGTATTTACGAGAAAATTTTGATCAAGTTTTTGAAGAAATTCACGGGTATCCACCTGAAGAATAAATTAGTTTTACTGAAATGTCCAAGCAACAATTCTACTTTTTTTATTTCCTTGCGACATATCAATTATTTTATAAGTCGCATTTGCTTTCTTTAAGGACTTTTGTATCTTAGGTAGATTTTCACTTTTTGAAACCAAAGACGTAAACCAACCAACCTGATTTTTAAAGTCTACACTTTGTTTAATCATTCTTTTTATAAAAAGTTTTTCTCCACCATTGCACCATAACTCATTTGCTTGTCCGCCAAAGTTTGAAGTTTTTGTTGCAGAATATCCTAAATTTTCCATTTTCTGCTTCGCTTTTTTAACCGCTTTTTCTTCTGAACTGTAAAAAGGAGGGTTGCACATAGAAAAATGATAATACTCATCTTTTTTTACAATGCCCTTAAAAATATTAGCATTATTTTTTTGGTGAAGTATTTCAATTTTGTTTTTTAAATCAGGAGTAGCTTCAATATTTTGTAAAGCAACTTTTACTGAATTTTCGTGTATATCGGAGCCTACCATATTCCAATTATAAAGGCGTGATCCTAAAATAGGGTAAATACAACTAGAACCTACTCCAATATCCAATCCAGTTATAGAACTTTCAGTACTATTTTCTGAGATCAAATCATGTAAATGGTGTATGTAATCTGCTCTACCCGGAATAGGTGGACAAAGGTAATCTTTCGGGATATGCCAATCTTGGATATTATAATCTCGTTTTAGTATCGCTTTGTTTAAATGAAAGACAGCTTCTCTATCGGAAAAATCTATTGTTTTAATACCATATCCATTAATAAAAATATGAGGAAATAATTCAGGATGAGATTCGCTTAAATCTGGAAAGTTATAGGAACTGTTATGTTTGTTTTTTTGATGCATTTTTTGGTTAGTTAGATTCTTTAAAATTAATATATGTTATAAAACTATGTAATACGTACAAACACTTACATATTTAGACAGCTATTTATTAACAAATTTTAACCAATCTAGAAGAGATTTATAATTTCAAATAGCTTTTTTAGCATTATATTTGCAGCGTTTAATAATAAAAGTGGCTATCTTATAAGACAAGGAAGACGATGTATGGAAAAGACAGAGCAAAAAAAAGAAAGCGGTTTAAAGCGAATGCATAAATATTACAGTCTCACTGGGTTTTACTCTTTTGTAGGTAAAAGCTTAAAGAAAAGTATTATTCCTATACTTTTATTTGTAGGAGTATTATTTTTAGTGGATTGGCTATTAATTGACTTTAGTGCATTCTTTACTCACGTCACTGAAACGTATCCACCTATTAGTGTTTTATTGGTCTTTTTTGCCAGTGAAACCTTATTGGGATTAATTCCACCTGAAATTTTCATTGCTTGGTCAAGCAAAATGTCAGATCCTGTTATCTACTTATCTTTTCTAGCAGGTTTATCATACCTTGGCGGAATCTGTAGCTATTTTATTGGAAAGTGGATTTTACAAATTCCATCCGTATACCATTATGTTGAAGTTCGTATGAAAAAACATCTCAAAAATGTTCGTAAATGGGGAGGTTTTTTAATAGTAGTAGGTGCTTTATTACCCATTCCTTTTTCAATTACTAGTATGGCAGCTGGGACTATAAACTATAAGTTTACAAACTACTTATTGTTTGGATTATTACGCTTTGCTCGTTTTGCTATCTACGGAATTGCTATTTTCAGTCTTATGAAGTGATAGGCTTCTAAAAGAATAGTATTTTTGCTTAGACAGAAATACCCTTTTTTCTTTTATGGCTAAAAACGACCCGTACGCAGCGTTACGCTACCGCGAATTCAATATTTTTTTACTACTTAGGTTTGCCATGGTTTTTGCTTGGACCATGCAGTTTGTCGTGATAGAATGGGAAGTCTATAGCATTACCAAGGACCCGCTTTCATTAGGGATTATTGGTTTAATGGAAGTAATTCCAGCAGTTTCCATGGCGTTATTTGCTGGTCACGTAGTAGATCAAAAAGAAAAAAAAGGGTTACTTATAAAATGTATTATAGGATTTTCTATAGTTAGTTTGGGGTTGTTTTTAATTACTTGGCCACGTATTATTAGTGGTATGGCAACCAACACTGTCCTGTACTGTGTGTATTTCTTGGTTTTTCTTGGCGGACTTGTTCGTGCTTTTATCGGACCTACTATTTTTTCACTCTTTTCATTATTAATTCCCAAAAAAGTATATCCCAACGCAGCTACTTGGAGCAGTTCTGTTTGGCAAGTAGGAGCTGTTTTAGGCCCTGCACTTGGTGGGTTTGCAATTCATTGGATTGGGGTGCATTGGTCTATGTGTTTTATCTTCGGACTTTCCTTGTTGGCATTAATCAGTTTATCTCAAATTCCGAAGAAACCAGTATTAAACCCAAATATTGGGGAACCCGTGATGAAAAGTTTAAAAGGAGGACTAAAATTTGTATTCAACAATAAAGTGATTCTTGGAGCATTAACCTTAGATATGATTGCTGTACTATTTGGTGGGGCAGTGGCGTTATTACCCATTTTTGCACAAGATATATTACACGTAGGTTCTGAAGGCTTCGGAATATTGCGAGCAGCGCCTGCAGTAGGAGCTGCTATTATTATGTTTACGTCGGCCTATTTTCCACTTAATAAAAACGCGGGGATGAAACTTCTAGCTGCAATATTTGGTTTTGGCCTCTGTATTATTACATTCGGTCTTTCTACTTGGTTCTGGCTTTCGGTTTTTGCTCTATTTATGAGCGGGGTCACAGATGGAATTTCGATGATTATTCGTCAAACAATTTTACAATTAAAAACACCCGACGCTATGCGTGGTCGCGTAGCATCGGTTAATTCCATGTTTGTGGGGTCTTCTAACGAGTTAGGTGCTTTTGAAAGCGGGTTAACAGCTAAACTAATGGGAACCGTCACCGCTGTCGTGTTTGGAGGTTGTATGACGCTATTCACGGTTGTAGGTACCGGAGCATTACTCCCGAAGTTTAGAAAACTTGATTTGGAAGAAGACTTAAAAGAATACGAAAACGAAGAGGATTAATTATTTAATATCGGCTTCAGAAATACGGAGCGGGTACGCTTGTTGCACCTGCTTGATCTCTTCTTCAGTAAGTTCGCCTTCCTCTTTTTTTAATACAGTTTCTACATACGCTTCGCGCAATTCGAGATAAGCTGCCGTTAATTCATTTTGTACTGTTATAAAAGCTTTATAAGGTGTTTTTGGATGCGTTTTTATTGAAATAGATGCTTTTTTGGGTTATCGGAAGCAGAAGCAATTTTATTCCCTTGGCAGTAGGTACATGTAGCATCACCATTATTATCTATAAAATTGGTAAGTACATTTTTCAAATCTTTATAGGAAGTAATGGTTTCGTTCACAAATAATTCACCAGCTTTATTTATGTTGATACTTAAGAGATTTCGCTCGTTTATTTCAGTATCACATTTTTGTCCTGGTGGGCAGGGTTCAGGTATTTTTCGTAAAATTCCTTTATCATTAGGAATTGTTGTGGAAACTAAAAAGAAAATCAATAATAGGAAAGCAATATCGGCCATGCTTCCTGCATTGACCTCGGGCATTTTATTTGAGTGTCTCATAACTGATGGATTTAATGTGTTAGTTACAAGAAAACTTCAAAAAAAGTGCCAGAGTCTTTTTTTAAGTCTTTAAATCTATTTTTTTAAGCAGTACAGCTTACTCATTTAGAAGACTTTGCTTAATCTCTTCTTTATTCCACCTAATAATATTTATAGCAAGAAATGTGTTAGCAAGCACCACCATCGCTAAAATAAGTAGTTCCGAAATATTAGAAGCTTCATAGAATATAGATCCTACAAAATGATATACATTAAATATACCAATTACAAGTGCCCAACAGAAAGAAGTCCAACGAAACCACGATTTTTTCACTTCCAACGTAAGTAAAAAGAAAAGTAAAGCTAATCCTTCCAATCCTAAGCGCCATAGGTGATGATTTAGTGGTACGTCGCCTGTAGCACCTTCAATCATTACAGATTCGTTATAATATACACCAAATAGACCGTAAATGTGGTGAACGATAAATCCGATTGCCAAGAAAAGCCATAACACAGCTGTTTTTGTTCTCATAAATTTTAATTTGTTTGTTGTTTTTGTTGAAGGGGTAAGCGATTGTTTAAAATCCTTTTTACGCCCTTGTAATAAAGTTGTATGTTCAGTATTGGTGACAGGGCGTTTCAGTTTTAAAACGATCCACAATGAAACGATACTCATTATAAGCCAAAATAGATCTACACAGAAAATTTCATATTGGCCTTCAGCAAATGTTTTCCAGATCCAATTTCCAGAGGTAAGACCGTTCACAATTGGGATTAAGAACCCTAAAATACTTCCAGACAATAAGGTGTACTTATTGGTTTTATAATTATCGCGCATAAAGCGAAATGCAGCAGCAACAGCAATCCAACCTAAAAAGTAAACAGCGTATAAAATAGATTCTCGGGAAGAATCCATCGATCTCGGAAGTACCTTTGCAATAATAAAAGAGAAAGCGGTAATAGGGTACATGGTTAGGCAAATAGCCAAGTAAACATGTCCTACTTTTCTATTAAATAGCTTTTGTTCAATAGGCACATTCTTTTTGTGTCGAGCTTCCAGCCAAATTAATACCCCTGAAATAATTACAAAACAGGTTATCAAAGCCAAAACGAAATAAATAAACTTTAATGGCAAGCCGCCAAAATCTCCAAAATGAAGCCTGCGTACTGTTAATTCAACATCTTCTAAGTAATCGTTGTCATGTGGATTTTTCTCTGAAATTAGTTCTCCAGAAGCTACATCATAAACGGTACGCCCGTTTCCTAAAAACTTATCATCAGGATCTAGTAAACCATCCACTTGAAATTTCATGTTAGTGGCACCATAATTTCGAATATACACTTGAGCAGGTGTGAAGTTTTCCCACTTGCTAAGCGTTTTATCCATAAAAACGTTTAAGTCTGGAATGTTAGTAAACTCCTCTTTTTCTAGCTCGTAAGTCTTCGCCATAGGGCGGAGTTCTGCAATTGTTTTGTCTTGGTCATTATCGTAAATGAAATTGGCGGGCAGTAACACCAATGCTGAAAGACATAAAAAGCAACTGGTAACAGCAAATACAAATTGAAAGGGAAGACCAATCATACCTAAAACAGTGTGTGCGTCGGTCCAAATGGTTTTCAATTTCTTTTTGGGCCTAAAGGTGTAAAAATTCTGAATAATCTTTTTCCAATGGACAATAACTCCGGTAACAATGGCAAATAAAAAGAATAGGGCGATAAAACCAGAAATATAAATACCAATGACTGGTACTTGACTAAAAAAGTGAAGTCTATAAATTAATTCTCCAATACTATAAAAATCATAATATTCTGAATGACTGTAGTCTACAGCATCTAAAAAGAAGTAATACTTTTTGTTGTCATCGTTGACAATTGTGGTGTCTTGCGACTTACTCAACAATACATACAATTTCTGTTTTGCATCTGGAGCAATCATTCTCACATCTCTTCCATAGAGATTAAAACCTTGCGCTTTAATACTATCAACTACTCGATTATAATCAATTTTTTGAGCTTGTTCTATGTTTACAGAATCACCTTTTTCCCAAGCGGTGATTTCATCTTTTATCAATGCAAAAGCACCGGCAAAGAATATTATATACAAAGCAACACTAATAACAATACCGCTGACAGTATGAGTATGAAAAAAGATGTTGTAATTACGTTTGCTCATGAAAGTTAATTAATTGGATTGTACATTTTTCCGAAGTAAATAGCAATACTCAATAGGATACTTATACTTAAATAGATCGCCCATAATTTCCATCCATTTTTGGCCAAAAAGGATAAAATTATAATGGTAACCCACATTATATAAAGTGTAAAAACCGAAGTGATTAAAACAATTTCAGGCCTGGGTAACCAATAAGCCAATGCTATATGAAACAAAGCTGAAATGATATATCCTCCCAAAATACCTGCCGAAATTTTAGCAAATCGTTGCCAGGAAGACGTTGTTAAGTATTTTTTATTAGCTGGCATAGGCGAGATATATTTCAAAAATAAAAGAAACGATAAAAATGACGCTCATTTGTTTATAATTAATAACCTGTAGTGGTACTAAAATAACCACAAGGCTCGCTACAATAGATAGTATAATAAATTCTGAAATAATTCCTGAAGCAATACCCCAAACTAATGAAAGAGCTACAAAAGCAGCTATCAGTAAAATAAGTGCGGTGACTTTAAAAACTTGCTTGTTACTTAAAGCTAATTTTCTTTCAGGAACAGAAGTAGGAATGGCTGCTCTTTTTGAAGTTAAAAGAAGCATATAGAAACCTAAAACAGTAAGTAGTATTGTTAGCGTTATCATTTTATTTTTTTAAAAGCAATAACCCTGAACCATTTTCAGGGTTATTGCTACTTAACAAAAAATCAATCAAATATTCAATAGTAATCTTTTAAAATTTATAGGTAAAGTTGGCATATAATGCACGTGGTGTTTGCGGTGTAATGGTTGTCCAACCTTTATAATATTCTTTATTGAAAACGTTATTCAATTTTAATCCTATGCGGTATTTATCGGCTTGATAAAAAACAGAAGCGTTTGCAACTGTGTATTCAGGAAGTATAAATTGACCCGCAGATCCATAATCTATAGTTACACGCTCACTCGCACCATTAAATCCAGCACCAAGACCAAAACCGTCTAAAGCACCTTCTTGAAATTCATAGTTCGCCCAAAGGTTATAAAGCGTCTCAGGACCAGCCTCTACAGGACGTGTACCTAATAAAACAGGGTTGTCGTTTTTTATAATTTCACTATTATTATTACTGAAACCAGCTTTAATATTCAATCCACTAACAGGATTTGCATTTACTTCAACTTCAAAACCTTTACTTTCTACTTCACCACCTTGAATTTTATTAAATGGAGAAGAAGGGTCGGTAATTACTTTGTCGGTAACATTAATATCATAATAACTAATAGTTGCATGCAAGCGGTTGTTAAAGAAGTTTGTTTTTACTCCAAACTCTAACTGGTTTGCTTGTTCAGGATCAAAAGACTTTAACGTCTGCGCGCCATCTTGTGGGTCACCTACTAAAGCAGGGGCTACGTTGGTAAAACCATTTTGGTAGTTAGCAAATACTGAAATCACATCTTTTATAGGCTGGTATAACAACCCAAACTTTGGTGAGAACGTACTTTGGTCGTAATCATCATCTGGATTTGTAAGGTCACCTTCGTTATCAAATACATCAAACCGAACGCCGGCCATAGCAGAAAGAGTAGGTGTTATATTTAAAACATCGGAAACATATGCACTGTACACATGTGTTTTAGACTTAATGTTATTAACTGTTTGAGAAGCTAATGCATCATCTACACCAGCGGTAGTTAACGGGTATGAATCATCTTCAACCTCTTCAGTAAAAGGATCATCACCAATTGTTTGTCCGTTGGGTCTCACATTTCCGTAGAAAGCATAGCCCGTACTATTATCTGTTACGGTTGAATTAAAATAATCAACACCTGCTACTACGCGATTCCTAAGGTTTCCTAGTTTAAAATCCCCGATAAAGTTTTGCTGAATATCGGTTGTGTTGGTCCGTGAGTTCTGTTTGTTGATCAAACGGCTAAAGGTAGTTCCTTCCAAAATTCCGTAGTCAAATAAGTAAGAGTAATATCCATCTGTTGACGTACTACTTTTTGAAAGAATGGTTTGTGACTGCCAAGTATCGGACAACTTATAATCCATCTCCACGCGGTAATTTGCTGAAGGATTTGTAAGTGTTAAGGCATTACTTGTAAACGATAACTTATTATTATAGTTAAGTTCGTCTAGATTTCCAGCTCTAGAGGGAGCTGAACGGTTTAAAAATAAGAAAGTTGGATTGGTTTGTTCGGCTTGAGTAATTTCGGCATAAAAAGAAAATGACAACCGATTGTTTACTTTATACGATAGGGAAGGAGCCACAAAAAATGATTTTCTGAAACCTGCATCTTGAAAACTATCTTCGGTAGAATAGGATGTATTTAAACGAAAATAAATATTATTCTCTTTATCCAATGGTGTATTCAAATCAGCCGAAATCATATTTAATCCATACGTTCCAGAGGTAAATGAAACTTCCCCACCAAAACCAATATATGGTTTTTTGGTAACAACATTTATTAATCCACCATATGATGTTACTGTACTACCAAATAAAGTAGCTGAAGGACCTTTAATTACTTCAATACGTTCAATATTAGCAGCGTTAATCGTACCATTAGTAATTCCTGGAACACCGTTTACCAATTGTGGTTGTACCGAAAATCCTCGTAAAGAATAGTATCCTGCACCGTCACCACCACGCCCTGTAGAAGACCATAATTTTTCAATACCGGTTGCATTTTTAAGGGCATCTTCAAAGTTGGTGGTTATTTGCGACTTCAGTAAATCGGTTGTAATTGTGCTGTATACCTGTGGGTTTTCAAGATCTTCTAATGGTAATTTTGAAACATAAGCTGTTTTTTTACGGGAGAACTTATTTCTACGCTCTCCATTTACAACAACCTCTTGTAGAATTTCGTTTCCTTCATACATGATGATGGAAGGGATTTGCTTGGTTTCATTTTCTAAAAGGGTAACGGTTACTTCGTGGTTTTTAAAGCCTACATATGAAAAGTAAATGGTATGTGTTCCTTCAGAAATACCATCAATTTCAAAATGACCGTCCCTATCGGTTTGAGCGCCTTTCTGAGCGTTTTTCACAAAAACATTAACACCCAAAAGAGGCGTGTTGTTTGCATCTGTTACATTTCCTTCAATTTTTGCTGTTTGAGCAGTAGCGCCTGCAAATGCTAATAGAATTAAAATTAGGTGGGGTAATTTATACATTTATTGTTATTTAGACTTGATATAGATAGTTAATTTTGATGCAAAACTAATAACCCTTTTTGATACTTCAAAAGTTTATTTAGATTAATTTTAAATAGAATAATTAGAGGTAGTTGTAGGTTGCTTTAAATTAAGTGTTTATACGTAAAAAAAATACTTAAAAGTGATTAGTTTCTAAAATAGGCTGTACATTCTTTTACCAGAATATAAAACGTACCTTTGCATCCTAAAACAATAGTAAACGCTATATGGCAACATTTCAACAAGTAGGAATTCAGAAAGAATTTATAAAGGCATTAAAAGAGTTAAATATTACAACTCCAACTGAAATTCAAGAAGCTGTCATTCCACTTTTATTAAAATCGAAAACCGATTTAGTAGGCTTAGCACAAACCGGTACAGGTAAAACAGCTGCTTACGGCCTACCATTACTACAAAATATTGAACCTTCAAAAGCAGTCGTGCAAGCATTAATTTTAGCGCCAACACGCGAGTTGGTACAACAAATTCAAAAGCAGCTTTTCAGGTTTACCAAATATGCTCCAGAAAAGATTTTTGCTGAAGGTGTATATGGCGGTGAAAAAATTGATATACAAATAAAAAGATTAAAACGCCCTACTCATATAATCGTGGCTACTCCAGGAAGGTTGATGGATTTAATGAAACGAGGTGATGTTAGTTTGCAAACAATAAATACGCTTGTGTTAGATGAAGCTGATGAAATGTTGAGCATGGGCTTTAAGCAAGACCTCAATAAAATATTAGAACAAGCAAATAAGCAACGTAATACGTGGTTATTTTCAGCTACCATGCCTGAGGATATTAAAAAGATTGTCAAAACCTACATGGATGCCAATGCTGCGAAAATTGAAGTGAATAAGAATAGCTTGGTCAATGCTAATATTTCGCATTACTACATAAAAACCTCATTAAAAGAAAAAGTCGAAAACTTAATTCGCTTGATGGATACCTTAAAAGATGATCGAGGAATCATTTTTTGCCGTACCAAAGCAGGTACCCAAAAACTTACTGATATATTAAAAGAAGACGGTTTTTCAGTAGCTGCATTAGAAGGCGATATGCAACAAAAAGAACGCGATAAAGTAATGCGCGCCTTTAAAAAGGAAAATGTACAAATACTTATTTCTACAGATGTTTCCGCGAGAGGGATTGATGTAAACAACCTTGGGTTTGTAATTCATTACCAATTACCCGATCAACAAGAATATTACACACACCGAAGTGGGCGTACGGCAAGAGCAGGAAAAACAGGCTCTTCCATTGCGTTGATTTTACCAAGTGAATTGCAAGAGATTCACCAGTTACAGAAAACACTCGGTATAAAATTTAAAGAATCAATACTATAAAATAATATGGCTTTAACGAATAATGACATTATGAAAAAACTTCGCGTGGCACACAAGTTACGTGATGACGATATTGTAAAAATTTGTGCTTTGGTAGACTTTAAGGTTTCAAAAAGTGAAATGGGCGCTATTTTCCGGAAGGAAGATCACCCAAAGTATATGGAGTGTGGCGATCAATTTCTTCGGAATTTTTTAAACGGATTAGTTGTGCATCTTCGTGGCCCGATGCCACCGAAGAAAAAGAAAGAACCCTCAAAGTAAAACAAGCTTTGTTATGGAGTGTGAAACGTTTCAATCATATTTAATGAATAGAGGAGTTACCGAAACACAATTTGATGAATTGGCTCCTTTTTTACGATCCGAAACGTTTTCAAAAGGGGAAATAGTGCTACAACAAGGTGAAACGTGCAAAGCGTCTATGTTTGTTGAAAAAGGCTTGCTTCGAGCCTACACGTTAGATGAAAACGGCAAAGAGCATATTGTTCAATTTGCTCCGGAAAATTGGTTTATTGGCGATAGAGGAAGCATCTATTTTAACGATCCTTCTTATTTTATTATTGATGTAATAGAGACTGCTGAAGTCGTGTTTGTAACAGAAGAATTTATTGAAAAGGCTTCAGAATTGAGTGCTTCTTTTAGAAAATTCAATAAAAAGCTACTTCATAATCACATTCAACAGCTACAAAAAAGAATTGATTTGCTGTTGGGTGCTTCCGCAGAAAAAAGGTATTTAAACTTCATTGAATTATACCCCGATTTACTATTTCGCGTGCCACAATGGATGATTGCTTCCTACTTGGGAATTACTCCTGAAAGCCTGAGCCGAGTGAGAAAATTGTTGGCCGATAAAAATTTTACACCTAATTAATTAGATTCCACCATTTTTAAATTATTCAGGTAAGGGTACAAAGTCAGTTTCTCTTGGTACTTTCGGAAATCGTTGCGCTTTCCAATCATCTCTGGCTTTTTGTATCGTTTCTTTTTCCGAAGCCACAAAATTCCAGTGTATATGTCGTTCTTCAGGGAAAGGGTCGCCTCCAAAAATATATACGGTTGAATTTTCAGCCATTTCAAACTCGCATAAGGAGCTGTCTTTTGCTACCATTATTTGTTTGGGTTCATATATATTTCCTTCGCTGTAAACGGCACCTTCCAAAATATACAACCCGCTTTCACCAAATAAATCATTCCCTAAGGTTATTTTCTGTCGGGAGGTGTTTTTCAACTCGATAAAATACAAATTACTGTGTACTGGTACGGGTGATTTTTTCCCCAGTACTTCTCCGGCTATCAATTTAATAGTTACCCCATTTTCAACCCATTCAGGAATATCCTTTTTATTAATATGATGAAACGAAGGTGCCGTTGCTTCTAGATTTTTAGGAAGGGCTACCCAAATTTGTAATCCGTGTAGCGTTTTGTGTGTATTCCGAAGATAATCGGGCGTTCGCTCTGAATGTACGACTCCTTTTCCGGCCGTCATCCAATTAACGGCACCGGGTTTAATTTCTATTTCGGTTCCTAAACTATCCCTATGCATAATAGAACCTTCGAATAAATAGGTTAAGGTAGAAAGCCCAATATGCGGATGCGGCGGTACATCAAGATTTTCTTTCTCGTTCATTACAGCAGGTCCCATGTGGTCTATAAAAGCAAAAGGCCCCACCATTCGCTTACTTCGGAAAGGAAGCAACCTGCCAACCATAAAATTACCGATGTTGGCAGCGCGTTCTGGAATAATGGTTTGTATGTTTGACATAAGCTATATGTTTTCTAAAGAAGGAACTTCTAATTCATCAATATCCCAATTCGCCAGACTAGCTCCGGCGCGGTAAGCAGACTCCATAAAAGCCATTAACGCTTCTCTTGGGTTTATTTTTGTAAGAAGGTCGTTGTATTTTAAAATAGCCATCGGACTTCCGTTGGCATCCATCCAAAAAGCACTATCAGGTTGTAAAGATTTTTTATCAACCCCTTCAGGTGCAGGATAAGTATAGGAATAAAAGGCAGGTTCTTTCATATTGTCATCTCCTGCCCAAAATCCGAAACTAATACATTCATGGGTGTACGCATCTTTGTCCGATATTCTCGCTTCTTTAGGCATAGGTGGCGCTTTTTTTCCTGAAAAGTGTGTAACTGCTATATCCATAGAGTGCCAGTAGACGTGAACTGGACAGGTTTTTCCGTAAAAGCGACCACTAAACTCTTTAAACACGCCATCTACCCATTGAAAGGTTTTCCACAACTTGGTGATATAATCTTGGTTGTAATGATGGTACGTTGTTATTTCAGAAAAAGACTCTTCAATACCCAAGTCATAAGGTTTTTCTACCATATTTACTGGAATACTAAAGTCGGAAAGGATTCCTAAAAGTTTTTTATAAAAGTCAGCTACGGTTAACCCTTCTTGAAGATCAAATTGCGCCGATTCCCCCTTACTTGTATCCACTTCTAACTTATGAGAAAGGATGTTTAATGTAATGGTAAAGGTGCTTTCTCCCGAATTATAGAAAACAGGCCCGGTTGTAAATCCTTTGGTATCTATATATTCGGTTATGTACCACCAATGATTTTTTCTATGGGATAATGATAACCGTATTTTCCCTATTATTTGAAGAAATAAATGAAGGGTTAGCTTACTCTTTTCATTTCCGGTATATGGAAGTTGCTGTAAACGGGTTGCTGTTTTCATATCATTGCTTTTTTAAAGTTACTGAATTTTTGTTACTATTCTAAATACCCAAACTTACCCATATTAAAATCATTGATTGCTTGCGTCAATTCTTCTCTAGTGTTCATTACAAACGGGCCTTGAGCAGCGATGGGTTCTTTAATGGGTTCGCCGCTTAAAATTAATACCACAGCATCTTCCGAAGCTTCAACCGTAAACGTTTCGCCTTGATTTTCAAACAATACAAAATGATCGGTCGGTACTGTTTCTGATTCATTTACGGTTACGCTACCTTCAATAACCAATAGACAGGTGTTGTAGTTTTCAGGAAAAGTAAAGTCTGCAGTTCCGCTTTTGTTCAATCGAGCATTCATCATATGTACAGGAGTGAAAGTAGAGGCAGAGCCTTTAGTATCTTTATAGCTTCCTGCAATTACCTCAATAGTACCAGAATTATTAGGCAATTCATGGCTGTTGATTTCATCAGCAGAAAGCGCCTGGTATTTCGGTTTCGACATTTTATCCTTTGCGGGAAGGTTTACCCACAGTTGTACCATCTGAAAGTCTCCTCCGGCTTTACTGAATTCTTCTTCGTGGTATTCTTTATGTAACACACCAGAAGCTGCCGTCATCCATTGTACACCGCCTTCTCCAATTACACCGCCCCCACCGCTACTATCGTGATGGGCAACTTTACCTTTATACGCAATGGTCACCGTTTCAAATCCACGATGTGGATGCACGCCCACACCTCTTGGCGTATCAGTGGGAGGGAAGTAGAATTTGGAGTTGTAATCCAGCATGATAAACGGACTCATACGTTCCATATCCAATCTAAATCCACTGGGGATAAAGTTGTGTACTCGAAAACCGTCACCTACAAAATGAGGTGCTCTGGGTTCCGCTACTAATTCTATATTTTTTGTACTCATAACTATTCTTGTTTATTGTGAAATATTGAATTTTCCTGATATTCAGGATGCCTGTCAATGTAGCTTTTAATAAAAGGACAATATGGTTTTACTTTCAGATTGTGCTCAGCAGCATAGTCTAAAATGCCTTTTGCAATAAAAGTACCAACTCCTTTTCCGGAAAGCTCTTCTGGAACTTCAGTATGCGTAAAAGCAATTTTGTCTTTATTGAGTTTGTAATCCGCAAAAGCCACTAAGCCTTCTATGTGAACTTCAAAACGGTTCTCTTTTTCGTTCTTAATTAATTGATAGTCCATAGTTTATTTGTTTTATTCAAAGATAAAGAAGGTTTTTAATTTGTACATTGATGTATGATAAGAAGTAATTTTGTAGATTTTATTAGAAAACAGTTGCAAGATATTTTTATTCATCGTAATATTGCAATATAACAATTAATGTAATGGGAATTACCAAATCTGAAATATTTACAGTACAGCAAAACCAACTGGCACAGTTTGCGAAAGCCTTTTCGCATCCTGCTAGAGTTGCTATTTTGCAGTACTTATTTAAAACGGAGAGTTGTGTATGTGGAAGCCTTGTAGACGAAATAGGGTTGGCACAGGCAACCATTTCTCAGCATTTAAAGGAATTAAAAAACTTGGGGCTTATACAAGGAACGGTAGAAGGTACCAGCGTTTGTTACTGTATCAATACAACTGTTTGGGATGAAATGAAAGCGGTTTTAACTTCTTTTTTAAACCAAGATACAGATGTAGCTGAAGATAGTTGTTGCTAAAAAAATTTACATGAATCAATCGTATTATTACGATAATAAAACTATATACTATGAAACTTTCTGAAATAAAAAACATTTTAAAACAATCTGAAACCATTGCATTTGAATTGCCTAATGGCTCTTTAGTACCGAATCACTTTCACGTAACCGAAGTAGGAAAAGTAACCAAAAACTTCATCGATTGTGGCGGCACAGTTAGAAATGAAGAAGTAGTTAATTTTCAACTTTGGGAAGCAGACGATTATGATCACCGTTTACATCCTGAAAAACTGGTAAATATTATTGAACTTTCTGAAAAAACGCTTCAGATAGATGATTCATTAGAGATTGAAGTTGAATATCAAGGTGCTACCATCGGAAAATATGGATTGGATTTTAATGGAAGACACTTCACATTAACAACCAAGCAAACCGATTGTTTGGCAAAAGAGAACTGTGGAGTACCTGAAACTAAACAGAAAAAAAACCTTTCTGAATTAAAAGCAGAACCAGCAGCTTCATGTAGTCCTAATTCGGGTTGTTGCTAATTTAAAAAATGAAAATAGCTTTATTTAGTGACATACATTCCAATCTACCAGCCTTAGAAGCCTTTTTTAAAGATGTTGAAAAGCAGGATGTTGACGCCATGTATTGCCTTGGCGATTTAGTTGGCTACAACATTTGGCCAAATGAGGTAATCGAAGAAATTAAAAAAAGAAACATTCCTACCATTGCTGGGAATTATGATTTTGGTATTGGTAGAAGCAGTGATGATTGTGGATGTGCTTATAAAACTGATGAAGAAAAAGCCAATGGGGCAGTTTCTATTTCTTTAACCAATGAATTGGTGAACGACAAAAACAGAAAGTACCTACGCACGTTGCCTGCTCATATTAAATTAGAGTTTCAGTTGAATGACGATCAACTGAATGTGTTATTTGTCCATGGTAGTCCGCGTCGTATTAACGAATATCTATTTGAAGATAGGGCAGAAAAAAGCATGCTTCGTATTATGGAGCAAGCCGATGCAGATGTTATGTGTTTTGGACATACCCATAAACCATATCACAGAATCTTAGATGCTTCAACAGAAGATGAAGCTCATTTTAAGCATGCTATTAATATTGGCTCAGTTGGCAAACCAAAAGATAGCGACAACAGGGGTGGTTATGTTTTATTAAATATAAATGAAGATGCTTCAATTAAAAACAAGGATACTATTTCAGTAGAATTTATAAGGTTTGATTACGATATTGAAAAAGCAGCAAAAGCAGTAGAAGAAAGTAGCTTGCCCAATGCGTATGCCGATAATTTAAGAAATGGCGAATAAAAAAATGATTATGAAATTACCTGAAAATTTAAAATATTCAAGAGAACATACTTGGATAAAGATAACCAATTCAATCGGTATTGTTGGTATAACAGATTTTGCACAACAGGAATTGGGAGAAATCGTCTATGTAGATTTGCCTAATGTAGGAGATGAATTTGATCAAAACGAAGTGTTTGGTTCTGTGGAAGCTCTTAAAACCGTAAGCGATTTATTTATACTTATTAAAGGAGAAGTTACAGAAATCCATGAAACGTTGAACGATACACCAAAGGCGGTGAATGACACACCTTATTCTGATGGTTGGATGATAAAAATAAAGATTGACAATACAGAAGAACTGAATACCCTTCTCTCGGCTGAAGAATATCAAAATTTTATAGAAAAAAACTAAAACGATTCAGAATAATGAAAAAATTAAGCTTTTTAGACAACTATCTAACCCTATGGATTTTCATAGCCATGGCAATAGGAGTAGGGATTGGGTATTTTTACCCTTCCTTTCCTGAAGTGGTAGATTCCTTTAGCTCAGGGTCGACCAATATTCCCATCGCGATTGGGCTTATTGTGATGATGTACCCACCTTTGGCTAAAGTAAATTTTAGACTGTTGCCTAAAGTATTTAAGAATGTAAAAATACTTTCTATATCCTTGATCCTTAATTGGATCATCGGTCCTGTATTGATGTTTATTCTGGCAATCACCTTTTTACAAGATTACCCTGAATATATGGTAGGGCTTATTCTTATTGGTCTTGCACGATGTATTGCAATGGTATTGGTATGGAACGATCTTGCAGAAGGAAGTAGCGAATACGGTGCCGGATTAGTTGCTTTAAACAGCATTTTTCAAGTATTTGCATATAGTTTTTATGCGTGGTTGTTTATAACGATACTACCACCATACTTCGGGTTTGAAGGAGCTATTGTCGATATTTCCATTGCTACTATTGCAGAAAGCGTCGCTATTTATCTAGGAATTCCATTTTTAATGGGAATTTTAAGTCGGCTAATTTTAGTGAAAGCAAAGGGAGAAAAGTGGTACACAGAAACATTTATACCTACAATATCTCCGCTTACTTTAATCGCCTTACTATTTACAATTGTAGTAATGTTTTCTCTAAAGGGAGAGCTAATTGTAGAAATACCTATGGACGTTGTAATCATTGCGGTTCCATTATTAATCTACTTTGCATTGATGTTTATAATTGGCTTCTTTTTCAGTAAAGCGATGGGAGCAGACTACGATAAAAACGCTGCTATTTCATTTACAGCTGCCGGAAACAACTTTGAACTTGCCATTGCGGTAGCTATTGCCGTGTTCGGTCTTAATTCTGGGCAAGCGTTTGCAGGGGTTATCGGTCCGTTAGTTGAAGTACCGGCCTTAATTTTACTGGTTCGGGTTTCATTTTGGCTTCGGAAGAAATATTATCTTAAAACAGCTTAACAGTTGTTCTTTTTAAATTTCTGAAAAATCATTTAAAAAGTTATCATTTCTATAACTATTAAATATTCTAGAAAACCATATTTTGCAGGAGATACGTATACTTAAGAGTTATCCCCATAAATTTGGAACAGAACAAAGAAAAAACAACTAATACACAGCCTAAAAGAAAGGCTCGAAAAAAGAAATACCGCATATTCCGACGCATTGCAAGAGTAATGTTAGGAATATTGGTATTTCTGCTATTACTTATTTTATTTATTAGAAGTCCGTGGGGGCAAGGTATTATTGTAGATAAAGTTGTTTCCTACGTTTCCGATAAAACGAATACGAAGGTTGAAATAGAAAAGCTTTTTATCACCTTTGATGGTGACATTATGCTAAAAGGCTTATTTCTGGAAGACAAAAAAGGGGATACACTTGTCTACTCAAAATCATTGGAAGCAGATGTGCCACTTTGGCCCATCATTCGCGGAAACGGGATTGGGTTAGAATCAGTCGATTGGGAAGGGTTACGCGCCAATATTATTCGTAAAGACTCTGTTGCGGGTTATAATTTTCAGTTTTTAATCGATGCCTTTGCTGCGGAGGATATTACCAGTGTTACAGCTGATACCACCTCGGCACCAATGAATATTATTATAGGTGATTTAAATTTTGAAGATTTTGATGTTGTTTACAATGATGCCGTTCTAGGTATTGATAGCCGTTTTATAGTGGGTGAACTAGAACTTGAAATGGAAAAAACCGATTTGGAAAACATGGATTTCAGAGCTTCCGATGGGGTTATTAAAAACAGTCGCATACAGTACGTTCAAAACCCAGTGCCTCCCGCGCCGCCTGCAGATGTTCCCCTACCTTTTTTAGCGATAGACGAACTGACTATTGAAAACGTCTTTGCAACCTATCAAGATCATGTTCAAGGTTTGAGCGCTGAAGTAGATTTAGTTGATTTCTATGCCGAAGTCCCTAAACTTGATTTGGCTAATCAAGATTTTGAAATAGGTACCTTGGAACTCAACAAATCCATTGTGGCAATTAATATGAAGTCGAATACAGAGGAAGCAGTTGTAAAAGAGGAAAACAATGGAGCGTCAGAAAGTGCTTCTTTATGGCCCAACCTTCTTGTTGCCATAGATGAAATTGATTTTTCCGAAAATAATATTAGTTATTCAATTGATGGCGCAGAGCCCGTTCAAGGGACTTTTAACGCCAATGCTATTTCTATATCGAATTTAGAACTACAAGCGTCAGACATTTCGTTGAAAAATAAAACAGCCAATCTAAACTTAGAAAAGCTCTCTTTTCAAGAAGCTTCAGGGAATTCAGTACACAAAGCTGAGGTCCGTCTTGTCGTTACCGATACCAATATGAAAGTATCTGATCTTTCGATCGCAGCAAATAACAGTAGTCTTTCCGGAAACGCCACGCTTCAATACGCCAGTTTAAACTCGTTGATCGATTCCCCCGAAACAACAAAAGCGAACGTAAACATTCCCTCCTTTAAAGTGGCGTTACAAGATGTATTTCAATTTCAACCCGATTTAAAAAACAATGAATATCTAAAAACGGCTAGTAAACGCCCTATTTCAGGAAACATTAATGCCAAGGGCGTATTAAGCGCTTTGCAAATTCCATCGGCAAGAGTCAATTGGGGGAAAACAACCTATGTTTCAGCTACGGCAACCTTATACAATGTAACTGATCCTGAAAAACTGTCGTTCGATGTTCCTTCATTTATGGCCGAAACCGTTAAAAAAGATTTAGTTCAGTTTGTTTCAGAAGAAGAACTAGGCGTACAATTACCAAAAGACATACTATTAAAAGGAGTGGCTAGCGGAACCCCGGAAGATATTTCAGCCAATGCCAATGTAACTACTTCGCAGGGAGTCGCAACTTTAGAAGGAAATTTCAAAAATACGGACGAAATTGCATTCAATGCCGATTTCAACATACAGGAATACAACATTGGCGAATTATTACAAGATGAACAATTTGGGAAACTATCGTTAACAGCTTCCGCGAAAGGAAAAGGAACAACCATCAACACCTTAGATGCAACCGCTGAAGTAGTGGTGGATAGTTTTCAACTAAATGACTATAAAATCAAGGATTTAAAAGTTTCCGGAAACGTAAAAAACGGAAAAGGAGATATTGTTTCAAAATACAAGGATAAAAATCTGAATTTAGATTTAAACGCTTCCGTAGTGTTGGATTCTGTTGCGCCTGAAGCAAGTTTAGACCTTCATCTAATTGGTGCAGATCTAGAAGCACTGGGTATAATGGACCGTTATGTACGTGCTGGAATGCAGCTGAATGCCGATTTTGTGAGTGACGGGGACAGCTTTGACGTCATTTCGACTATTGGAGACGGTGTAATAGTTTATGATGATAAAAGCTATTTGTTAGGTAGTCTTTTGGCTACGGCGCATGTTAGTAGCGATACTACATCTATATGGGTGGATAATAAAATGCTCAACCTAACCTTAGAGTCCAATACCGATCCACAACGATTTAGCACGGCTATTCAAAAACATATTGGAAGTTATTTTTCTAGAAAACCGATCGATACTGATACGGTAAAAAATCCTGTAGATTTAACGGTAGAAGGAACCATCCGGCAATCGCCTGTTTTAAATGAAGTGTTTTTAGTTAATGTGAAAGACATGGACACGATTGATTTATCGCTGGATTTTAAAGAAAAAGAACGAAGATTAACGGCAAATATCTTAGCCCCTCATATTAATTACGGCGGAAATGAATTGGACAGTCTTAAGGTCTCGATGGAGACTAGTCAAGATAACTTCCGGTTTAACGCAGGCTTTAATGCAATTAATGCTGGGCCTTTGGCTATTCAGAAAACGGAAATAAAAGGAAATAAGGATGGTGAAAAGCTATTGCTGGATTTTCTTTCGTATTATGAGGATGAAAAGTTAATCCAAATTCAATCTGAAATCACAGGAACCAGTGATAAACTTCGGTTTCATGTAAATCCAGATTCGTTGATTATTCAGAAAAAACCGTGGACGACACCTGCTACTAACGAAATGCTTTTAAGCGAATCTAAAATTGAGTTTAATGAATTTCGTTTCAGTAGAAATAATCAGTCTTTAGAATTTACAGATAAGCTTCCCAATGAAAAAGATCACGTAGGGATTACATTTGAAAATTTCAAATTAAGTGAATTTCTTAATTATTTAAACCCTGAAGAAACCTTAGCCACCGGAATTTTAAATGGTCAAGTGGTGTTTGAAGATATCTTTGGTAGCACGGGATTAGTGGCCGATGTCGCTATAAAACAACTCAGTTTGTTGGATGTAAATTTAGGTACACTAAGTGTAGATGCCGGTTCTACAGGTGGAAATTCGTACGATTTTAATGCTGCTTTAAAAGAAGGTGCTATCGATATGGATATAACAGGTGATTATGTAGCCACCACTGAAACTCCTAACTTAAACCTAGACATAGCGATCAACGAATTTAAAATGAAAGCCTTGGAAGGTTTTTCACAAGGGGAAATCACACAAGCTGATGGCAGTTTTTCAGGAGCGTTTACCTTAAATGGAACGTTGGACGAGCCTGAATACAAAGGAAATATAGAATTTACTAATGCTGACTTTAAAATCGCAAAGCTAAATGCCGCTTTTACATTGGCAGACGAAGAATTGACGGTTGATAACAAAGGACTTGCTATGGATAACTTCACCATAGCAGATGAAAACGGTAACACGTTTTCTGCATCCGGAAATGTGGGTACCGAAAATTTTATAAATCCAACATTTGACCTACAATTAAAGGCGAAGAATTTTCAAGTACTAAATGCCACTGAAGATGATAATGACTTTCTTTACGGAATCGCAACTTTTGATGCAGACGCCAAATTGACCGGCGACCTTCAAATCCCTGTATTGAAAGGTTCACTCACGGTGGGTTCTAACACCGATGTTACGTATATCATGCCTTCTGCTACTGTGAACATAGAAGAACGCGATGGTGTTGTAATTTTTGTAAACCGGGAGAATCCGGATGCTATTTTAACCCGAACGGAAGAACAAACCGCTACAGTTACTGGTTTTGATATTTCAGCAAACTTAAATATTGGGAAAGAAGCACAAGTGAAAATTATTATTGATCAGGAAACGGGCGATAACTTTCAAGTTTCAGGGGAAGGGGAATTTAACTTTACAATGAACCCAAATGGAAGAATGAACCTTAGTGGTGTATATGAAGTAACAGACGGCCATTATGAAATGAATTTATACAACTTAGTCAATCGAAAGTTCAAATTAGATCCGAGTAGCCGTATTACGTGGTCTGGTGACCCATTTGACGCTGAATTGGATGTTCGGGCTATCTACGATGTAGAAGCTTCCGCTTCGCCATTAATGGCTTCGCAAACCTCGGGAGCAGATCCTTCAATTAAAAACAAGTATCGGCAAGTTTTACCTTTTTACGTGTACTTAAATGTTGACGGCGAGTTGATGCAGCCTAAAATTTCGTTTAATTTAGATATGCCGGAAGATGAGCAAGGTTCGGTTGGCGGACAAGTGTATGGCCGTATCCAGCAGTTAAATCAGCAAGAAAACGAGCTGAATAAGCAAGTGTTTTCATTATTAGTATTGAATCGTTTTTACCCAGAGCCTGGTAGCGATGGCAGTAGAGGAGGAGCGGCGAGCATTGCACGCGATAACTTGAATGATGCACTGTCTGATCAACTAAATGTATTTTCAGATAAATTATTGGGCGATACTGGAGTGGAATTAGATTTTGGGTTAGACAGTTATACCGATTATCAAGGAAACTCTCCACAAGAGCGCACCCAATTGGACATCGCTGCTAGAAAGAAGTTATTCAATGATCGTCTTATCGTAAGTGTGGGTAGTGAAGTGGATATACAAGGCAGTAGTTCTACCGGTGAACCAGCCCCTCTAATTGGAAATGTAAGTTTAGAATATATTTTAACTGAAAACGGGCGCTATCGTTTAAAAGGCTTCCGAAGAAATGAATTTGAAAATGTAATTGACGGGCAAACCATTGTAAGTGGTATTGCGCTTATTTTTACACAAGAATTTAATGAGTTTAAAGATTTATGGGATGCGATGCTTCGGTCACAATCTCAAGATGAAGAAGATTCTGAAAAGGAAACTAAAGAAAAGGAGAAAGCGAAAAGAACCAAAGAAACCGAAGAAGAACAAAAAAATAATAAGTAACGACAGTGAAAATATTTACAACATATAAGGGAGTAGGTGTATTACTATGCTTCATCCTACTACTACAATCTTGTAGTGTAGAGAAATTTATTCCCGAAGGGGAACGGCTCTATACCGGTGGTGAAATAGAAATTAAGGCAGACTCTACTATTAATAATCAAGCGCAATTAAAAACCGCTTTAGAAAATACCATGCGACCAGAACCTAATAAAAAGTTTCTAGGGATGTACCCTGGTCTCTACTATTACTACAAAGTGCAAGATTCTACACCTGGTTTTTTAAATAAATGGTTTTATAAACAAATAGGTGAAGAACCTGTTTATCAATCTGATGTGGAGCCGTATCAAGTTGAAGAAATATTATTAAATCGATTGGAAAACAGAGGATTTTTCTACAGTACGGCTAGTTCAGAATTTACTGAAAGCGAAAATAAACCAGAAGCTTCTATAAAATACACTGTAAACGTCCCCACACCCTACAGAATTGCAACGTATCAGCTAGACAGCTTGCCGCAACCTATTTACAGTGATATGCAACGTAGTGTGGCAACCACAAAATTGACACCTGGGATGCGGTTCGATTTGTCAAATATGAAACTGGAACGTGAGCGTATTGATAACGAATTAAAAAAGAAGGGATACTATAATTTTAACCCGGGTTTCCTCATTTTTGAAAGTGATACCAATCAATATGACAATAAGAAATTTGATCTGTTTTTAAAGCTGAAAAAAGAAGTTCCTACAAAAGGTATTATTCCGTATAAAATTTCAAAAGTAAATATTTATCCTAATAATGATGTTCAGATCGATTCCGCAGCAATGGATACGGTTCGGTTTCAGGATAAAAACTACATACAAAAAGGAACCTTTTTTAAACCGAAATATTTAGACCCATTTGTAACTTTAGAAGAAGGAACATATTATAATCCCGAAACTTCTAGAAATACCGCGAGACGGTTGTCTACCATTGGTGCGTATAAATTTGTCAACATTCAGTATAAAGTGAAAGATTCTTCGGCAACCGATTCGTTAGGTATTTTAGAAGCCGACATCTACCTGTCACCGCTTAACAAACGTGCCATTCGAGCCGAGTTGCAAGCTGTAACAAAATCGAACAATTTTGCAGGACCACATTTAGCCTTAACCTTTAGCAATCGTAATTTATTTAAAGGCGGCGAAACCTTAAACATTACAGCAAATGCTGGATATGAATTCCAAGCTGGCGGTGGTAGTAACAGTACTGGAAGAACCAGTTTGGATTTAGGGTTAAAGACCGAACTTATTTTTCCACGGGTAATTTCACCTTTAAAAATTGATGATAATTTCTTTGAATATTCCATTCCGAAGACCAAAACCAGTATTGGCGTTAATTATTTAAACCGAAGTAAGTTATACACCTTGCTTTCGGGTACCGCTTTATTCGGTTATTCTTGGCGAGCAAACCGCTATGTTACACACGACATTAATCCAATATCTATTAACTACACCAAGCTTTCAAACACGACAGCTGAGTTTGATGCTATTTTAGAGGAAAACCCTTTTTTACAGCGTAGTTTTGATCAAGAATTTATATCGGGATTGACGTATTCATTTACGTATAATGGGATGGTCGATACCCAAGATACCCATCAATTTTATTTGAATGCTACTTTAGATGTGGCCGGAAATTCCATTAGCTTATTTGGTCAGGTCGAAGAAGCAGGCGAACCCAAAACGTTTTTAGGGTTAGAATATGCGCAATACGCCAAAGCTGATATTGATGGAAGGTACCATTTTAACTTCGGAAAAGAGCAAACCATCGCTACTCGGTTATTTGCAGGTTATGGGCATGCTTATGGAAACTCAGATGTGTTACCCTATGTAAAGCAATATTTTTCTGGTGGCCCGTATAGTGTTCGGGCCTTTCAAATTCGCTCTTTAGGTCCTGGAACCTATGATGGGAGTGACACAGGAGATTCGTTTTTTGATCAAACCGGGAACATACGTTTAGAAGCCAATGTGGAATATCGTTTTCCATTATTTTCTTACTTGAAAGGAGCCGTATTTGCCGATGCTGGGAATATTTGGAACTCAAAAGCAAATGATGCTTTGGACGGACAAGGTAAGTTTACTTCAAGTTTTATTTCTGAATTGGGTATGGGCGCAGGTATTGGTTTGCGTGTCGATATTCAGGGATTTGTACTTCGTTTCGACCTTGCTGCTCCATTTCACGACCCCTCATTGCCCGAAGGCGAACGCTTCGATTTTCAAGCTGATAACCCCGTATTTAACTTTGCTATTGGGTATCCATTTTAACTTTATATTTATAACTAGTATTGAATTATTATGAAATTAGTATTTCCGATTTTCTTCTTATTCTTAACAGTTAATGCTGTAGCACAGAAAAAGGAAGAGCAAGATTTTTCTGCTTTTAAAGATTATTACCCCATAGCGAAACGACCTTATTTATCAGGAGGTTTTGGGAATAATGAATATGAACAAATTCTATTCGATGCCAAACCAGTTGTATATTATGGGCTATATAATGACATTCGAAAATCCCTTAGCAGAGACAGCATTGTACGGGGCGATGCTTTTTATCTTAGCTTACAGCCGCAGTTACGGATGTATCAAGAAAACTCTAAACCGGTTAAAACACCGTCCTACAAAGCATTGATAGGCTGGCAATCCATATTAAGGACCAATAATAATAATTTTCTTACTATGGCTATTGAAACAGGGCATTATAGTAATGGACAAACCGGTGCTGCTTTTAGTACCGAATTTGAAGATGAATCGGAAGAAGGGCAAGCCGCATATGAAGCCATTACAGATGATACCGACCTTTCAGCTATATTGAACCGTAAAAACGGAAACTTTTCTACTAATCTTTCTAGATTATCATTTAATTATCGGGTAAACCGTTTTGATGCAGAGAATAACCCGAAACGAATTCACTCGTATACATTTACCTATCAATTGTACCACAACAATTTTATGGGTCTTTTTGACTTTGGAGGCTATAATTCAGAGGATATCAAACTATATGGCCGTCATCAGTTTGAGTTGGGGTACGAGTTTACGGACTATTACAAAAAGATGCGTTACACAATAGGGCAGGAGGTATTCTTACATTTGGGGTCGCACCCTTCAACCGAACCGTACCGATCTAAAACCTATGGAATAGTATACCCTTGGGATACCGATTTAGGTTTTTTTGCTGATTTTACTTTTGGTTTTGATGATTATAACTATCGGTTTGTCGATAGTTTTCCGCGTTTTTCCATTGGTGTAACGTGGGATTGGTTTACACCTTTTGTGGTTAAACCTCCAAAAGTGGTTACTGATAAATCTTAATACTGCTTTAATCTACACAAGCCTTTTTTACCAACGGAAACTTAGCATCAAAAGTAAGCGAACTTGGGTTTTGAAATACTTGTGTAGCGTTTTTCAGTTCCATAGGGCCATAGCCTTGTAATAAGGTGTCGTTTTTAACTCTAAAAGCAACTTGTCGAACACTTTCTACCCCTTCCGATTCAAACGTATAATCGGCTAATAAAACATTGTTTTTGATGTAGCCTTTAAACCGGCCTGTGTTTTTATCTTTTTCAGCTAAAGCAAATAATAAAGTTCCAGTAATAGAATCTCCTTTCTCCATTACTTGTAATGAAATGGTGGATTTATTATCGTTATAAACATAACACCCTTTCTGTAACCGTTTTGGTTTCTTTTTTTTAATTTGGGTTGCTTCTTTTTCTTTTGATGAAGAAGCTTCTTTTTTCTTTGTGTTACAGCCTATTACTATTAGAAATGTAATTAATAAGAATAAGGGTGTCTTTACGTAATTCATAGAGTTTAACTTTTGCTATTCTAAAAATACAAGAATCATTATGTTTCAAACTGTAAATAAATCATAAAATTGAATCACATCTGTTTAAATAAAAAACCCGAAGGTAGTGTGCCTTCGGGTTTTTAATATAAAAGTTAATAATAACTAGTTACTTACTCTTTAATCAACTGTTTTGTAACAGAACCATTTTCGCTTTTAATCATTACTATATAAGTAGCACTTGACAGTTGACTAATGTCAATTGCTTTTTGTGAGCCCATACCGGTAAGATTGATAGTACGAATTACTCGACCGGTCAAGTCATAGAATATCGCTTCTTTCAAGTTTACTTGCGATGGATTCCCAAGGGTTACTTGGTTGTTCGCTGGGTTAGGATACAATTGCACACTACCCAAATTATCCGTTCCATCAACACCTAAGATACTTTCTACAGTTAACTCAAAGGTACAGGTACCGATGTTTCCGTACTCATCTTCCGCAGTAAGGGTAATGGTATGTATACCATCGCTTACTAATTCTCCAGCAGCAGGTTGTTGAGAAGTAATGGTTACATTACTTGTACAATTGTCAGTAGCCGATGCTTCACCTAATGCAAAGTAGTCTGGTACTTCATAGAATAAGTTTCCTTCCCCTGGATCTACTGTTTGGTCTGCAGGACACGTCACTACCGGTGCCATTATATCTACCACAGTCACCACTGCGTTACACGTGCTTAAGTTTCCGTTAACATCGCTAACAAATACTTGAACAGTAACCGGTGTTCCAATATCAATACAATCAAACTCAGTAATATCTACTGCAGTAGTATCAATACCACAGGCATCATCGTTGCTTGCAATTACATCACCTGGTAATAGGGTAGCGGTACCATCTTCACCTAACTCAAGGGTAAAATCTGTACATACTAAATCTGGTGCTATGTTATCTTCTACTGTTACCATAGCCGTACACGTTGCTGTGTTACCACTATTATCAGTAACCGTTAATTCCACAGTATTTACACCTACGTTTGAACAATCAAACGTGTCTATATCTAAATCATAACTAGCAATGCCACAAGCATCGGTAGAACCACCGTCTACATCCATTCCTGTAATACTAACTGTTCCAGTAGCATCAAGCTGAACGGTAATATCTTGACAAACAACTTCAGGAGCGGTTATATCTTCAACAGTAACGATTGCTGTACAGGTTGAAACATTTCCGTTTACATCAGTTACGGTTAAAGTAACATTGTTATCACCCACGTTAGAGCAATCAAAGGTATCTTGATCGATAGCAATAGAATCCACACCACAAGCATCGGTAGAGCCTCCGTCTAAATTAGCAGCTGTAATAGAAGCTGATCCAAATTCATCTAATTGAATGGTGATATTCTCACACACTGCAATAGGTGCTTCGTTGTCTTCTACTGTAATGTCAAACGTACATAGGCTGGTATTTCCATTGGCATCGGTAGCAGTATATTCAACAGTCGATACTCCAACTGGGAACTGACTACCAGAAGGCAATCCACCCGTCTGGGCTACTGTTACTCCAGCACAGTTGTCTGTTGCTAATGCATCTGGGAAGTTTACCGTTGCAAAACAATCAGTTGGATCTGTACTTGCTAATATATCAGCAGGACATACAATAGTAGGAGCGATAGAATCTTCAACAGTAACAGTAGTAGTACACGTAGAAGTATTTCCATTTACATCAGTTACGGTTAAGGTAACAGTATTATCTCCAACATTTGAACAATCAAAATCAGTAATATCTATACTAGTTGTATCAATTCCACAATTATCTGTAGAACCATCGTTGATATCAGAAGCTGTAATAGAAGCCTGTCCGTTGGCATCAAGTTCAACGGTAAAAGGTGCAGCACAATTAACTACCGGAGCAATATTATCTTCAACAGTTACTGTTGTTGTACAGGTATTGCTGTTTCCGTTTACATCGGTTACAGTTAATGTAACGGTGTTATCTCCAATGTTAGAACAATCAAAATCAGTAATATCTATACTAGTTGTATCAATTCCACAATTATCTGTAGAACCATCGTTGATATCAGTAGCTGTAATAGAAGCCTGTCCGTTGGCATCAAGCTGAACGGTAAACGGAGCCACACAATTTGCTACAGGAGCTATGTTGTCTTCTACGGTTACTGTAGTAGTACACGTGCTGCTGTTTCCGTTAACATCAGTTACAGTTAGAGTAACGGTATTATCTCCAATGTTAGAACAATCAAAATCTGTTACATCAATCGCTGTTGTATCAATACTACAATTGTCAGTTGAGCCATCATTAATATCAGCAGCTGTAATAGAAGCTTGTCCGTTAGCATCAAGCTGAACGGTAAACGGAGCCACACAATTAGCTACAGGAGCTAAGTTGTCTTCTACGGTTACTGTTGTTGTACAGGTGCTACTGTTTCCGTTGACATCAGTTACAGTTAGAGTAACGGTATTATCTCCAACATTTGAACAATTAAAATCAGTAATATCAATACTAGTTGTATCAATTTCACAATTATCTGTAGAACTATCATTAATATCAACAGCTGTAATAGAAGCTTGTCCGTTAGCATCAAGCTGAACGGTAAACGGAGCCACACAATTTGCTACAGGAGCTATGTTGTCTTCTACGGTTACTGTAGTAGTACACGTGCTGCTGTTTCCGTTAACATCAGTTACAGTTAGAGTAACGGTATTATCTCCAACATTTGAACAATTAAAATCAGTAATATCAATACTAGTTGTATCAATTTCACAATTATCTGTAGAACCATCGTTGATATCAGCAGCTGTAATAGAAGCCTGTCCGCTAGCATCTAGTTGAACCGTAAATGGTGCTACACAATTAGCTGTTGGTGCTTCTGTATCATTTACAGTTACATCAAACGAACAGCTAGCTGTATTTCCACTGGCATCCGTTACTTCAAATGTATTGGTGGTTGTTCCTAACGGGAATTCACTTCCACTAGCTAAACCAGCTATTTGGGTTACGGTAAGTGGGTTAGATTGATATTCAAATTCAACTCTACAAATAGAGCCACTAAGTTCCTGCCAATATGAGCCTTGAGGGGCTTGACCAGTACTAATAGGGTTTTGTGTACCAAATCTAGTAATAGCAACTGTATTACCATTTATCATTATATCGTTTTGCGCCGTATATGAGTTTACATCTGGAGCGGTACCTCTTGTCCCTAATATACCAATAATATCACCGGCAGAAACTTGAATGGTAACCGGAATAAACCCTGTTGCTGGGTTTAAACTTGTATAATATAACACCTCTTCATAGCTACTAGTACCTGAAAAAGTTGCAGGGGTTGCGGCAAATCGCATAATTTGTATGTTTTGACCACCGCTTGAAGCATCTGCAGGAACACGTAGTCCTGTAATTATAAAGTCTTCTGGCGCTTGGAAGTGGTACCCTCGTGCATTACCTGAAAAAGGAGATGTCTGACCATTCATGGTAATAGCTTGTAGCGGTGTAGTACAGTTATCGGAGGCTGTTGGTTCCGTATACGTAACGATAGCGCCACAGTCTCCCGAATCATTGCTTACAGTAATATCCCCAGTACAGGTAATGGTTGGATCAATAGAATCTTCAACAGTTACTGTTGTTGTACACGTGCTGCTATTTCCGTTGACATCAGTTACAGTTAAAGTAACGGTATTATCTCCAACATTTGAACAATCAAAATCTGTTATATCAATCGTTGTAGTGGCGATTGCACAGTTATCGGTAGAGCCATCGTTAATATCAGCTGCTGTTATAGAAGCTTCTCCGTTGGCATCTAACTGCACCGTGAATGGTGCCACACAATTGGCAATAGGATCAATGTCATCTACAACCGTTACAGTAGTGGTACAGGTTGAAGTGTTTCCAGAATTATCGGTTACAGTAAGGGTTACTGTATTATCTCCTATGTTTGAACAATCAAAGCTAGTTACATCAATAGAAGTTGAAGCAATTCCGCAGTTGTCAGTACTTCCGCCATCAATATCACCTACTGTAATCGAAGCTTCACCGTTGGCATCTAAGTACACAGAAAAAGAATTTGCTGCAAGCGAAACATTATCTAATGCAAATTTTGCAGGTCCTGAACCAGAATCAGGAGCTTGTTGCCAAAATGCAATACGAATGGTTTGACCTATATAAGCCGACAAATCTGCAGAAAGGCTATTCCATATATTGTCGTTATCTATAACTCCTGATATTGCAGTTACTTGATTAACTACTTCTAACACGTTATTGCTAAGGTCTCTTATTTGTACCTCGTAAATACGATTTGAACAACCACTACAGAAACTTTGAAGGTCATAATCAATATTTTCATTCCATGTAAGTATGTTGTTATTGTTTGTGATGGTAACATCTTGGTAAATAACAGCCTCATCAGGCCCTGAACCTGAATCAAAACCATTGGCTGCCATGAGCGCTCCATCTGTAGGGGTAGCTCCAAGGAAAAAACCATTTCCTGTATTTCTTGTACCTACATAAAAAGGAAGTAATGGATCATTAAAATCATCTACTGTCCAACCGGTAAAATCACCGTTTTCAAAACTTCCATTTACAATTATGTCATTGCAATTAGCAACGGGAGGCGTCGAGTCTATATCTGTTATAATCACAGAGGTTGTAGTTGTACATCCATTTGCATCGGTAACAGTAACCGTATAGTTTCCTGCTGAAAGACCTGTTGCAGTAGCGTTACTACCACCAGAAGGAGCCCAAGAATAAGTATATCCAGCTGTTCCTCCGTTAACTGAAACGGTTGCTTCACCATCACTGCTACCAGGGCATGATGCATTGGTTTGAGCGGTTATAGTTGCGTTTAAAGCAGTAGGTTCTGTTATGGTTACATTAGCTGAATCCATACATCCATTAGCATCGGTTACCGTTACAGTGTAGGTGCCTGCTGAAAGTCCTGTTGCAGTTGCATTGTTGCCTCCTGAAGGTGACCAAGAATAAGAGTAGGGCATTGCTCCTCCACTAACTGCAGCAGTAGCTGAACCGTCTGAGCCTCCATTACAAGAAACATTGTTATCTACACTTGCAGAAGCTACTAGAGCGGTAGGTTCTGTTATGGTTACATTAGCTGTATCCATACATCCATTAGCATCGGTTACCGTTACGGTATAGGTGCCTGCTGAAAGTCCTGTTGCAGTTGCATTGTTGCCTCCTGAAGGTGACCAAGAATAAGAGTAGGGCATTGCTCCTCCACTAACTGCAGCAGTAGCTGAACCGTCTGATCCTCCATTACAAGAAACATTAGAGTTTACACTTGCAGAAACTACTAAATCAGTTGGTTGTGTTATGGTAGCTGAAGCTGTATCTGTACATCCATTAGCATCGGTTATAGTTACGGAGTAATTTCCGGCAGCTAAACCTGTTATTGTATTTGTTGTCGAACTTGTATTGGTAGTACTAGCCCCATTGCTCCATACATAATCATAATTGACAGTACCATTGTTGGCGCTTACAGTTATTGATCCTGTGGATGCCCCATTACATGCTACATTGGTTTGTGATGTTATGAAAGCTGTTAAATTACATGGTGGTGTACTACCTGTAACATTCACGGTTATACTCCAATTGGATCCTAAAGAAAAATTAGTTGAAACTACTACTTGGTAGGTACCGGGGCCACTAGGTACAGGGGTAATGTTTCCGCCTGGAAAGCTTACAGATTCATTACCAACCTGAAAAAAACCATTTGACGTATCTCCGGTAGCAGTGGCAGAAATACTAGTTATAGATTGACCAGTAGCTAGTACTATTTCAAAGCGATCTTGAGTGTCACCTGGGGTACTAACAGTACCACTAAAACCATTAGCACCTTCACTTAAATTAAAAGAAGGGCCGGTTCCGGAATTGGGAAAGTCGCCACTTCCTTCATTTTGTGCAAAAAGGAAAGTGGATGAACATAGTAGAGCTATGAGTATCCACATTTGGGTAATTTTTTTCATAAATAGGGTTTAAAATTATAATTTGGTTAATGCGGTAAAAGTAGGATATTTCTTATATGCGGTTTATACGTATAACTACGTAATTTTTTGAGAAACAAAAATCTATAGCGTTTTTATCTTTTTTTTGAGTAATTAATTAGTGCGTAGCGGTTTTTAAACAAGAAAGAAGAAGGTTTTAATTAGTTGATAGTTAGTGTATTTTTTTAATACCCTTGTCAAGTCGGTATGTTTAGCACTTAGACTTAGCTTAGTATATCACTCACCAAAGTAGGGTAATGATAAGCTTATCTCCTTAAAAAGTAATCAATAAAAAAGCCCGGAGACATCACGCTCCGGACTTTAAACTTAAAAACTAGCAGTAACTAGTAACTTATAAACTAGTATCTAGTGTTTAATCAACAATGTTAATTTAACTCATAGGCTAAAGTATAGCAATTAGCCTTATACTGCAATACGTAGAATTACGTAATCTTTGTAGGAAGAATAGAAGCGTTAATGTTAAGCAGATGATTTCGATACCACATTGCAGTCGCTTTCGCGTCTATAATCTCACTCAAACACCTTTATTTATTTTAGCTTTCTTGGGGTGCTTTACCAGGCATATTGATGTATTGTCTAGTGATTGTGAAAACACCCCCGTAGCCCCCCTCAAGGGGGGATTATAGTGCATGTCCCCTTGAGGGGACTTTAGGGGTGTACTGCGTACTACTTGTCCTTTTGAGGCGTTGTATTGAGTTTATCGAAGTAGAACTTAAGGGTGTAACTCAGAAAGCTCATTAACCTTTTCCCGAATAGTCATTTCTATTGAAAAAATATCTTTTTTTACTTCAAAATCTGTAAAGCGAAGAAAGGTGAGTCCGTGAGACTCTAATATCCCTTGACGACAAATATCGTAATCATATTTATATTCATGGCTATTCCCGTCAATTTCAATAGCTAGTTGTAGTTCATGGCAGTAAAAATCAACTATATATTCTACCAATGGAACTTGTCTATGAAATTGTACACCAAAAGAACGATTTTTAAGAAGTTTCCATATAATAATTTCAGTGAGTGTACTATTCTTCCGAAGATGCCGTGCGTATTCTTTAAGTTTAGAGTTGTATGGTATTATTTTGTTTCTCATTAGTATAGAGCAAGATAGTGAAATAATATTTTGCAGGTACACCCCCCGTAGCCCCCCTCAAGGGGGGATTATAGTGCATGTCCCCTTGAGGCGATGTGCTGAGCCCGTCGAAGTAGGACTTTACGGGTGTACTACGTACTATTTGTCCTTTTGAGGCGGTGTGCTGGACCGCCGAACTAAGGGAGTTAATAAACTCTATATTCTATATTCTATCCTCTACCCTCTATTCTTCTCTCTTAGCATGAAACATCTATATTTGTGTAGCATTATTATGTATTAAACTAAACCAGAACACTATGAACACTAACAAAGAACGCGCAAAGGACTTTTTACTATTGGCTGCCAGAGGGGATTCCCGAGAGGCTTTTAAGCGGTATGTGGGTGATCCTTTTATACACCATAATGCATATTTTAAGGGAGATGGACATACATTAATGGTAGCCATGGAAGAAGCTGCTATAGACCAACCTAATAAAATCTTCGAAATTCAACGGACACTAGAAGACGGCGATCTGGTTTCCATCCACTCTCGCATTAAACCACAGGATAGCCCCGAAATGGCTGTGATGCATATTTTTAAGTTTCAAGATCAAAAAATTATAGAGCTTTGGGACTTCGGACAAGCGGTTCCTGATACAATGGTTAACGAACATGGGATGTTTTAAACATCCCCCTTAGCCCCCCTCAAGGGGGATTATGCATGTCCCCTTTAGGCGATGTGCTGAGCCCGTCGAAGTAGGACTTTAGGGGTGTACTACGTACTACTTGTCCTTTTGAGGCGATGTGCTGAGCCCGTCGAAGGAGGATTTTAGGGGTGTACTACGTACTACTTGTCCTTTTGAGACGGTGTGCTGAGCTCGTTGAAGTAGGACCATAGGAGTGTTTAAAGCGTACTGCTTTTTTAATTTCACAGTTAACACCCCCTCATGGGAATATTAATTGTATCAACACAAATCGTTTATTTTTTTATATTTTTTTCTCTCGTATCCTATCTACAAACCGTATCTTTATAACCGTAAAAAAGCATCTTTTTCAATAAGGTTATGAAGCAATTTGGAAGTTTACTTTTACTCTCTTTTTTCTGTTTTTCTATACTGCGCCCCCTTGTTCCTTACTTTGAATATGTAGTAGATTACGATTATATTGCCAATGTGTTGTGCATCAACAAGGACGAGCCAGAAATGCAGTGTAACGGAAAGTGTCATTTAACTCAAGAACTTTCCAAAGCGAATGAAGCTACTAACCCCAATAATAAAAGTATTCCGCATATTGAATTTGATAAATACCCCATAATTTGTCAAGCTTTTAAAGGAATAATCCTTTCTTTTTCTTCGGAAGTAAAACCAATTTTTCAAACGTATTGGTTTTCCGTAAAGAAGTATTCCCTACAACCTGATACGCCCCCTCCACAAGTGTCTTAAATTATCTTCGCCTGTTTCCGAAGTACTACGGAAACATTACATTTTATTATTTAATTCATTTAAAAACATACAATGAAAAATATATTATTCCCACTATTGGGAACCCTATTGCTATGCGCTACAACGGCGGTAGCACAAGACAGCTTATGGACTTCTGCCAGACCTGACGGACACGCTCCCATAAGCGTTATGAGCGATCATTATCACCATAAAGGAGAGTTTATGATTTCCTATCGCTATATGCCCATGTTTATGAAAGGCAATGTATCAGGTACAGACGAAATAAGTAACGAAGCTATTTTTAATGAGTTTATGGCTGCACCCCAGAAGATGCAAATGGATATGCATATGCTAGGGGCTATGTATGCGCCATCTGATGGTGTAACCCTTATGGCGATGGCTAATTACATTCGCAATCGTATGGATTTACGTACTAAGATGGGGGCCGATTTTACTACTGAATCTAGCGGATTTGGTGATGTATCGGTATCGGCTCTAATTAAATTAATGAATCAAAACAGGCAATTTATACACGCCAATGTAGGGCTTTCGTTGCCTACTGGCAATATAGACCAACGGGATGATACCCCTATGATGAACAATGCCCAATTGGCATACTCCATGCAATTAGGCAGTGGAACTTTTGATCCATTTGTAGGAGCTACTTACTTAGGTCAAACCGATTTGTTTTCGTGGGGTGCACAAGCTATCTATAAATTTCGTGCGGGAGAGAATAAGGAAGATTATACCTTAGGAATTCGTTTTGATGCGATAGGCTGGGGTGCTATAAAAGCTTCAGATTATCTAAGTTTTTCTACAAGCCTTCGCTATTATACTATTGGTGAAATAGACGGTATAGATGCAGATCTTAACCCGATGATGATGCCATTGTTTAATACAGCCAACTCTGGAAGGAATCAGTTAGACGTAGGGATAGGCAGTAACTTGTATATCCCTACCGGAAACTTAAAGAACCTTCGGTTTGCAGCAGAAGTATCGTTTCCAGTAGCACAAGATGTGACCGGCATACAAATGGAGAACCAATGGATGGGTACTTTTGGTATTCAGTATAACTTTGGTGGACACCACTAACATTGCTTTCTTTATTTTATGAACCGTCTTAAGGATTCCTTGGGGCGGTTTTTTTTCTTCTTGCGAAGGCTATTGACTTTATCGAAATAGGACTTTAGGGACAACACCCCCCTAAGCCCCCCACAAGGCGATGTGCTGAGCCAGTCGAAGTAGGGGAGTTTATAGCATGTCCCCTTGAGGGGACTTTAGGGGTGTTACAGCGTGCTATTTATTATTTTTCAGAAAGCTCCTTGACCTTTTCTCTTATAGCTAGTTCCACAGAAAAATAATCTTTCTTTACTTCAAAATCTGTAAAACGTAAAAAGATGATTCCGTGAGTCTCTAATAACCCTTGACGAGAAATATCATATTCATATTTGTAATCATGACTATTGCCATCAACTTCAATAGCTAAATGTAATTCATGGCAGTAAAAATCTACTATAAACTCTAATAAAGGAACTTGCCGATGGAATTGTACATTGAAAGAACGATTTTTAAGAAGTTTCCATAAAATAATTTCAGTTTGCGTACTATTCTTTCGAAGATGTCTAGCGTAGTTCTTAAGCTTAGGATTATATGGTATTATCTTGTTTCTCATTGCTATAGAGCAAGATACTAAAAATATTAATTTATAATTACACCCCCCTAGCCCCCCTCAAGGCGATGTGCTGAGCCAGTCGAAGTAGGGGAGTTTATAGCATGTCCCCTTCAGCGGTGTGCTGAGCTCGTCAAAATAAGGACAGTTCTACTTTTGGTCGCCCTTTCTTCGCAAAACGTCCTTTTTTGGAAAATAGACACAAGCCGTTCCCGAAGAAACCCCGAAGGATCCCCGAACAAACCCCCTGTTTTTTCGGGAGAAGTCGGCAATGGGTGTCACATACATGCAGATGTATGCAACTGCCGTCATTTGGTACCACATATTGGTATGGGGTAGTACGGGTGGTTAGTTGGCATTAATAGAAAGCAATATCGGTCAATGGTTTGCATAGTGTTGGTTTATAGGCAATTGCGTTTTACATTGCTTGCTCAAATAATTTATTAATTTAAAATTTCAAGATTATGGCAAAATTCGAAAAAGGGATCCTAGGAGGATTCTCAGGAAAAGTGGGCACCGTTGTAGGAGTCCGATGGAGAGGCACGAACATTATGCGTAGTTTACCACAGCGTGGTGATTACACACCCAGCGAACTGCAACTGCAGCAACGTGCAAAGTTTAAAAGCGTTATTCAGTTTTTAACCCCCATTCAACGTATTGTGGGGCGGTTTTTTGGTAATGAACAAGGGGACAAGTCGCCTTTTAACCTGGCAACGGGCTATCACCTAAGCGAAGCCGTTATTCCCGATGGCGATGGGTATGTAATGGATTACCCCAAGGTACTTATTAGTCGGGGCGATCTACGCGGATTGACCGATGAGAGCATGACGGCCGATGCCAATCAAGAGTTGATCCTTAGTTGGATGGATAACAGTGGGCAAGGCAATGCCGATGCCAATGACAAGTTGATTGTGGTGGTGTATTCGCCTGCCTCAAAGCTGTACCAACAGTTTGACCCAGCAGGATTGCGCAGTAGTGCCAGTGCTTCCGTTAATTTACCGGCTTATTATAGCGGGCTGGAAGTACAGGTATGGGCCACTTTTGTAACAGCCGATGAAAAACTGGCGGCCACCAGTAGCTATCTGGGAGCGGTTACCGTAAACTAACGGCTTATTATATGCTAAAAGTAAAAACCCACCTATATTACAGGTGGGTTTTTTATTTTCCCTTGGTTTAAAGTATGAAAAAAAACCAAGGGTGCTATATAAAAAGGGAGTTAAAAACAATGATTCGTATAGAAAACGCTATTGGTTTTCTACGGGTGCCGTTTGCAGGCCCCTGCTGCCTTTGGCTACTAATAGCGGTACAATTACTTCCTGTACATAGTAGCACGTATTGCCCATTTTAAAATAAGGCAACAACTTTTGCTTGCGCCAACGGTACACACTGGATAGGCTCACTTTAAAAAGCTTTGCCAGATCGTGATCTGTTAGCAACGTGACACCATAGGGCATAGGGGCGTCCCGGTGTTCTTGGTTGCTACTCATAACTGAAAAATATTTAGGTTAAGAATAGCAAAGTATAAAAAATTATCATACCATCAAAAAAAAGTTGATTTTTTTATGAAATCATCTGTCTTTTGAAAATAAAATATATATTTGTGTATTCCATTAACAACTCCCCAGTTATTGTAGCGAGAATATGTATTTGCCTGTGCCTTTTGGTGGGACGTAGACAGGAATTTAATTATATTTATAATATAGGTTAGCAACATAGTAAAAACAACCCCAAACTTTAAAATTGAATAATGGCTAAATTTTTAAAAGGAAATGATTTAAATGCTGAACTCGAAAAAATATTTGAGGATGCAGAATACAATATTATATTGATTTCCCCTTATATAAAACTTCATGATAGATATAAATCTTCACTTCTTACAAAACTTGAAAATTATGACTTAGAAATTACAGTTTTGTTTGGTAAAAATGAAGATGATATGTCAAAAAGTATGAAACAAGAGGATTTTGATTTCTTCAAACAATTTCCAAACATTGAAATTCGATACGAAAAAAGACTTCACGCCAAATATTATGCAAATGAAACAAAGGCAATTTTAACCTCTATGAATCTTTATGGATTTTCTCAAAACAATAATATAGAGGCTGGAATATTAATGGAACGGACACCTAAAGGAACGTTTACTGGGAGTAATACCTTAGATTATGAAACTTGGGACTATTTTGAAAGAGTTTTACAACAAGCTGAACTACTTTTTGAGAAACGACCTATTTATAATAAAAAGAAGAACATATTAAGCTCCAAAAAATACCTTAATTCAAAAATTGAAACAGATAAACTTTCTGAGTTTTTTAATGATAAAAGCTATAAAAAAGTATTTAAAAAAAGTACACATAAAAAGAAGAATAGAAATACAGACAATATAAAGAGCAAAACTGGATATTGTATTAGAACGGGAAATGAAATAACTTTTAATATTGAAAAACCAATGCAATATGAAGCCTTTAAAATGTGGAATAAATATAAAAACCCTGAGTTTCCTGAAAAATACTGTCACTTTTCAGGTGAGTTGTCTAATGGAGAAACAAGTGTTAATAGACCGATACTAAACAAGAACTGGAAAAAAGCAAAAGATATATTTAAGCTATAAGTAAACAGTAAAATCAATTTGTAACCTAAGAACAAAAAAGAGGAATCACTTTATCCCATACAACAAAGCTTTAGGTTTCTAAAAAAAGTATTACATTGCCTTTTAAACTAACTACCTTTTGGCACTATCCTGGAATGAAATAAAAAGTCGCGCCCTACAGTTTACAAACGAATGGGAAGGCGAAACCCGCGAACGCGCAGAAAAAGACAGCTTTTGGAATGACTTTTTCACCATATTTGGTATCTCTCGCAGACGGCTGGCAACCTTTGAAAAACCCGTAAAAAAACTAAACAATAACCAAGGATTTATAGATCTTTTTTGGAAAGGTACGTTACTGGTAGAACATAAAAGTAAAGGCAAAGACTTAGATGCTGCCTTTATACAAGCAACCGATTATTTTCACGGCCTTAAAGAACATGAATTGCCCAAGTATGTGCTGGTGAGTGATTTTGAACACTTCCGCTTGTACGATCTAGATGAAGGGCTGGACTATGCGTTCCCTATAAGCGAATTGTATAAAAACATAAAACTCTTCGGGTTTATTGCTGGCTACCAAAAACGCACGTTTAAAGATGAAGACCCGGTAAACATTGAAGCTGCTGAGTTAATGGGTAAGCTCCATGACCAACTAGAAGAAAGCGGTTATGAAGGACATTCGCTAGAGGTATTCTTGGTACGGTTGCTTTTCTGTTTGTTTGCGGACGATACGGGTATTTTTGAACGGGACACCTTTAAGGAGTTTGTAGATGTAAAAACCAAAGAAGATGGGAGCGATTTAGGCGGATGGTTAGCACAGTTTTTTCAGGTGCTCAATACGCCCAACAACAAACGCTTAAAAAACTTAGATGAACACCTTACCATATTTCCGTATGTAAATGGAAAACTGTTTGACGAAGCCTTGCCTATTGCTTCCTTTAACAGTGCCATGCGTGAGATATTGCTGGAATGTAGCAAATTAAATTGGGGCGAAATAAGCCCTGCCATCTTTGGCAGTATGTTCCAGAGTGTGATGAACCCCGAGGAACGCCGAAATTTAGGGGCACATTACACCAGTGAAAAAAATATTTTAAAACTGATACGCCCGTTGTTCTTAGACGCCTTGCACGAAGAGTTTGAGAAAATACACACCAATAAAAATAAACTGCGGGAGTTTCACCAAAAACTAAGTACCCTGCGGTTTATGGATCCTGCCTGTGGGTGTGGTAACTTCTTGATTATTACCTATCGCGAAATACGGTTGCTAGAGCTGCAAGTATTAAAAAGACTGTACGGTACCCAACAAGTGATTGGTATTGATGAGATTATGAAGGTAGAAGTCGATCAGTTTTATGGTATTGAGTACGACGAGTTCCCGGCCCGTATTGCCGAAGTGGCGATGTGGCTTATGGACCACCAAATGAACCTCTTGGTAAGCGAAGCCTTTGGGCTCTACTACGCCCGCTTGCCGTTACAAAAAACCGCCACCATTGTACATGGCAATGCGTTACAAGTACATTGGGAAGACGTGGTGCCGAAAACGGAGTTGAATTATATTTTAGGGAATCCGCCGTTTGTGGGTGAAAGGTATCAGTCAAAAAAACAAAGAGAAGAAATAAGAAATGTATTTGGTAAAAAAATAAAAGTAGATTATGTAGCCGCTTGGTACTTTATTGCCGCCAACTATATACAAGGAACAACCATAAAAGTGGGTTTTGTATCTACAAATTCGATAATGCAGGGGGAGCAAGTCGTTTTATTATGGAGGCATATACTAACTAACTTAGAATGCTATATTCATTTTGCGCATAAAACCTTCAAATGGAGTAATGAAGCAAGGGGGAAAGCTGCGGTATATTGTATAATCGTGGGTTTTGCAGACTTTGATACAAAAGAAAAATATCTTTTTGAGTATGAAGATATTTCGGGAGAACCTCATAGTAAGAAAGTTAAAAACATAAATGCTTATTTAGTTGACGCTGAAAGTATATTTATTGATAAAAGAAGAAAACCATTAAATAAAATTAAAAAGCTAAGAAATGGATCAAGGGCAAGTGATAGAGGTAATTTACTTTTTTCACTTGAAGAAAAAAATAACTTTATTACAAAAGAACCAAATTCAGCACAATACTTTAAAAGAACATATGGTGCTCGAGAGTTTATAAATGATATTCCTAGATACGCATTGTGGTTAGAAGATATTGTTCCTTCTGATTTACGAAAGATGAAATATGTTCTGGAAATTATCAAAAGAATAAAAGAGTTCAGGCCGAAAACACCTCATTTGTTTAAAAGTATCCGTAAACCAAAAACTGATTATCTTTTTATTCCGCAAATGTCATCTTCAAATCGAGATTATATACCGATTGGTTTTTTAAAAAAAGGAACAATTCCATTAGACCCTCATTTCTACAAAGATGAAACAAGTTTTTTTGAGTTTGGAATTTTAACTTCAAAAATGCATATGGCATGGATAAAATACACTTGTGGAAGATTGAAAAATGATTTTAGATACTCAAATACAATAGTTTACAACAACTACCCATGGCCTAAAGACCCCAGCGCTAAAAACAAAGAAAAAGTAGCCAGTAAAGCTCAAAAAGTACTGGATGTACGCACGGAGTACCCTAATAGTAGCTTAGCAGACCTCTATGACCCGCTTACCATGCCACCCAACTTGGTAAAAGCACACCAAGCCTTGGACAAAGCGGTAGATGTATGCTACCGTCCTCAGCCCTTTACCAATGAGACTGGACGGATAGAATATTTGTTTACATTGTATGATGAGTATACCATGCCGCTGCTAGAAAAGAAAGTAATTAAATAAAAAATAAAATAGTTAAATAACCCCAAAAGAATAAGAATGGCAAGAGTACCTATTGAAATTAATAAGATAATTAAAGAGAGTTATAGCTTTGGTGATAAATCTGAAGGTAAAAGAGCAGATGAGCAGTTTTTAATAGAGATTGAAGAGAAAAGGCATAACTGGAATCTTACCCATATTACTAATAGAAAAGAAATGCTACGCTTGCGGGATTCTATAAATGGCGCATTAGGCTTTAATGAAGTAGCTAAAACGCTTAACTGTACCATTAATGAGGCAGAAACAATAGTAAGCTATCAGCATAAAGAAAAGATATGTACTAATTGCCCTCAAAAAAACATAGCTTGTGTTGATTGTATTTTCACCTGCCAAAGCCCTTTAGAGCAAAAACTGTTTGTAGCGTTACAAAACAGAGGTATAGATACAGAACTACAATGGAGAATACGCAGGGATGGTACTGGATACCCTAAAAGATATCCGGTAAATAAAAAAACAATATTAACATTACCAGACTTTTATATAGAAGCTTCGGGTAAAAAAGTCTGTATTTATGCAGACGGGCATACCTATCATGAACGAACAGAAAACCAAGCAGTACGGGATAGAAATATAGATAGGGAGTTGCAAAACTTCGGCTATGTATGCTTACGGTTTACAGGTAAAGAAATTAGAGAAAATATAGACAGTGTATTAGATATTATATTAAAAACCATAGAGAAAAAAAGGGAAGTAGTTAGCGATGTAAAAAGCCAATAATTATAGGAAAAGATACAAACAAAAAGAAACCAATAAAAAAACTGACTTTAGTGTATTTGGTTATTAAAAGAAATTAACCGCTTATATATGTACAAACAGGATAAAAAATAAAACTACCTACTTTTAGGTATTTTAAAACTTGGTGGCTTTGTGTATTTTTAAAAAATAAATTAAACTTGAAAGATGAAAAACAAAGAAAAAAAGCTGCCAAAAAACCCAAAATGGGATTTTGGCCATCGAACCGTAATATATAGAGACCCTACCGAAAAACAAGAAATTGAAAAGGAAAATAAAAAGGACTTACCATCTAAAAAATGAAATTACAGCCATTGCGTGTTTTTCTAATAGGGTTGATAACAGTATTACCATACAATTTACTGGCGCAAGATACCCAAAATACAGCTTCTTGGGAAGAAACGGTTTCATATATACAAGAAAATATCAATCTATTGAGTAATAAACAGGAAACTGTAAAGGCTACAGAGCATACCTTGGTTAAAACCGAAATAATGGAAAATGAAGTATATACCTTCACCATACTTTTTAAAGAATTAAGACTTGTAGAAATTACCGATTCAATATGTGATTCGTGTAGTTGGGGGTTGGTTGTAGTTACCGATACTGACAAAATTAAACTTTCAATAGATAATAAAAACTATATTCATACCCATAATTACATTAGTCTTGATTATTATCCAACAACGATTTCTGAAGATCAACTAGCCGTTGTTAAAGCTTTACAACACCTAAGCTTTTTGGCTTCAAGATAAGCGCCTTATAGTTAAAAGTAATTAACCGCCTGTATATATACATACAGGATAAAAAATAAAACTACCTACTTTTAGGTATTTTTAAACTTGCTGACTTTGTATATTTTGAAAATAATAAAATAATTTTTTAAATAACCTTTACATTAAAATCCTTGGAGATGAGAAACACAAAAATGAGAGCTATAATATTAGTATTGGGTTTAACCCTTTATTTACCTAACATTATAAAAGCACAGAATAGTATTGCTAAAATTAATATGAATCAACTATTTGAGGAACATCCTGAGAAAGCTGAATATATTAATGAACTCAATGAATTAAAAAATGAATATCAACAAGATATCGAAGAAATGACTAACGAATTAGTGAAAACTATTAATAAATACGATGATGAGGCTGATTTACAATCAAACGAGACAAATGCACAAAGAGTAAAAGAAATTCAAGGTGAAAGGGATAAAATTAATAAATATCGTGAAGATGCACTTGAGGATGTAAGGGATCAAGAAACTTATATAAATAAAAAAATAAGTGATGACATACGCTCTGCTGTTTCAAATGTTGCTAAAAAACAAAACTTAGATTTTGTTATAGACTCATCATCAGAATACAATATAATAAATGCAGATTGTAAAAATATTGTTAATGATGTAAAAGAAGAGTTAATAAAGGTAGCCGCTGAAAGAAATAAGCGTACCAAAGATATTCTAGGTGGATGGTAGTTGGGCAAGAAATTTTGAGAGCATACTGTGTAGGCTAACTTAGAAGATAGCAGGGAAAATTTAGAAATTCCTCTTTCCCTCTTTTTCAGCCTCACTATTTTATACAGAGCCTTTGTAACACATTTAAAACAACCAAAATGAAACAAATTCTTAAACGTATGTTTTTCCTCTTTTTATTTACAGTGACAAGCTGTATATATGCACAAACTGAAATAAATACAGCGGTTCTTAAAAAAACAATTAAACCTTCTGATATATTGGTTGTTCAATATTATGATAGTAATTGTAGTGCTTGTAAGCTTGCAAAACCTATGTACAAGAAACTTGCAAACAACTATTCCGGTGAAGTGTCCTTCCTGCAAATTGATATATCAAAATCCAATGTGGATTACGGGGTAAAGGTAACCCCGACCTACCAGATTATCGCCGGTGCGGGAAATTTGGAAACCCTGGAAGGAAATCCCGGAATGTATTATTTGGATTATATAATAGGTGCAACGGTAAAAAAAAGAAATGAAAGTGGACTTTCTACCGGGAATATAAAGACAACGCTTAGCGATTTAATTGGGCTAAACGGTGAAAACACTCCTTCAAACAAAAAATTACTTTTAGAAATAAACGGGGGTTTTGAAGACCCTGGACCGCCGGATGCCTTTCAGATATTCGATTTTTGTGAGCAGTTAAGAGATGAAAAAAATGTATTTGGATTTCATACTGAAAAAATTTTTATTAATTACTTAGATGATAAAATACTTGGGATTAAATCTGTTGCTAGTGATAAAACGATTAATGATCAACCCTATATAGGGTATTTAAAAAAACACTTGCACACGTTAAAGTGTGATACTCGAGTAATATCAGCGCTCTCCATGAGAGAGACGAGTTCATTTTTTAAACACATAGTTGATATTGGTAGAACAGATTATTTTAATAAGTTTTATTTAGGTAGGTGTGATAAAAATGTTAATGGACTAAAGCCTAAGCTTGATGTTAATCAGTATGAACTTATTGATGAAGAAAAAGAAACATTATTAGATTTTGTTATCAAGAATATAGAGTATCGTAAAAAATTTGCTAATACGTTAAGCGAAACTTCAGATGATTTAATAAAACTCCAATCTGATTTAATAAAATACTGTGATGCAAAGAAAGGTTCTGAACTGTAGATAATTAAAACTGTGTAGAACATCGGGTAGTAATACGAAAAACCTTACTTGGTCTAAAGTTTCGGTAAATTTGGCTATGAACATGATTGAAAGATTAAAAATAGATTATAGCGCAACTGCTCCAACTGATCAAGAAATTGCTCAAATGTGGCTTGATATGGAAATCACTGAGTTAAACGAATGGAGCAAATATGCGTTAGAATTGAAAGATAAGTTTTCAGAAACGCATTGTATGGGCGGAATTCAATTACACAAGTATCAAGTTTCAGATAGCACTTGTTTACAGTGGTTTGCGTCTCGAAACAGATTGAGCAATATATCCTTTGTCAAAAATATTTTTAGCCGACCCGAATTACAAGGCTATAGAAATGATTTAGGTATAAAAGATAACAGGCCTGCCTGTCAGGAAATACATGGGTATAGTGATATTTTCGATTTGACTGGAATTATATCCAGAATACTCAATCAAGGTGGTGCTTATAGAAACCTAGAGGCTAAAGACGCTTGGGAATCGGCAATGAATTTTGTGAATCAAGAGTTTGAAAATAGATTTGATGAAGTCAATAGATATAGATATATCCTGCAAGGTTCAAAATGGTTCTATGACATTGCCTGGGATTATTCAACATTGTTGTTTGACAAAAGAAAAAATCAAATACTTATCATGGATATAACTGATGTGGATTAAAAAAATGACAAAACAATTACTATTCCTTCTACTATTGTTGACAAGCACTATTGTGGTTTCCCAAGAACAATTTGCAAGAGTATCAGACTCCATTAATAACCTTACTTCTGAAAATATAGACAAAGCGGTTACGCAACTAGGTTTAAAACCTGGGGAGACGGTGAAGATATTTGCTATGTTTTCGGTAGATACCGATGGAAGTATTGTTGATGTAAAAGCACGATCTGTCCACCCTGCTTTTGAAGAAGAAGCGATACGCATTATACAAAAACTACCGACTATGGAGCCAGCAGTAGTAGATGGAAAAGCTATAAAACAAAAGTATTCGTTACCTATACTCTATAAAATTGAAACGGTACAAGAAAGAAAAAAGAGAGAGCGAAGAGAATATAGGAAATTAAAAAGAAAACAACGTAAAAATTAAAGAAGTTTGCATACCTATATTTTAAAAAGTAGCAAAGCTCATCATGATAGCTTTTACGTTACAATATATCTACATTTCTTCTTATATTGATAGCGTTACGTGTTTACGTAAACAATTGCTTATTAAAAATTATTAAACCCCATTAAAAATGAACAAATCACTACTGTTTTTTTTAGTATGTTTAGTTATCAGTACGATGGCTTACAGTCAAGACTGTCCAGAACCAACAGAAGAAAAGTATATAAATGTATTGGGCTTTTCTTTCACCGATGAATATGTGGAATGCCCCGTAATTATAGAGGCTGAATACTTAAAAGTGGGGTACTTAAAAAAGTATAATAAGCCACGTAAATTCAAGAAGAAGTTTTACTTTCAGTGTCTACCTATAGGGGGTAAACTTAAACCTGCTCCTATTACTAACGAAATGAGTGGTGACATATTTGTTATTGACAAAGAAATGGCTCATATGGTAGTTGGCTTAGAAAAAGGAGATAAAATTAAAGTGACTGGAACAAAATTTATACATACCTATTTCGGAAAGGAGTTATCTACTTTTTTTAACGTACAACATGTGGAAAAAGTGGAGTAAACTTATTTATAACTTATACGAACATACGCTATAAGAAAGTTAATAATTAAAACAATCTTAAATATATACATTGAATTTTGAATTAAATTTTTAAATCATGAAACCAATTACTTTACTGTTAACTATTCTTGTTTTAGTATCGTGTAATAAAGATGATGAAAACACTTCAACTGATAGAAATTTTAAGTTTGAGTTCACCGCTGCAAGTGGCTGGACACTTGTAAATGAACAGGGAGAAGATACGTATGTAGGGTATTACCAAAAAGAAGACTATAAAATAAATTTCGACTATGGTAGGTTGGCATTTGATAAAATTGACAGTATTTATAATACATCAGATTTACTCTATTATGAAGAATTGATAATAGATGGAAGTAGAGCAAAGATTACTAAAGAGGACAGGATAGATGGCATACGTTTATCGGCATATATTGACAAAGGAGACGGAGAAAATAAAAACAGGATTTATACCTTTAATACATCAAACGACCAAATATTTATTAATATGGTTAAGAGTCATAAATTTAAATAAAAGCCATAATACTACAACATATTTCATAGTAGGATTTGATGTTTAGCACGAACAAACGAAAAAACAATTGAATGGGATTATTTAATAAACTACTAGGAAACGCCAGTGCGGTTGATCCTGAAAAGCTAAAAGAAAAATACGGGCGATTACTAGTTGCCAATGAACAAATTGAGCTTGGCTTTAAACTGTTTAGGGATACGTTTATGTTTACTGATAAACGCTTAATATTAATAGATGTACAAGGCCTTACAGGGAGTAAAATTGAGTATAAGTCGATGCCCTATAAAAGTATTTCAAGGTTTTCCTTAGAAACTTCTGGCACGTTTGATCTGGATGCGGAGTTAAAAATATGGATATCAAGCGAAAACACGCCTTCGGTAAGTAAAAAGTTCAACAAAAAGATTGATGTGTACGAGGTACAACAATACCTAGCAGAAAAGGTAATGTAACCCTAATGCGTGTTTAATGTTTCTACAAGACATTAAAATTCAATCACATCACTCTCTGCGGGTAATACGTTATTAAATTCTTCATTTTTAGTAGGGGTAAAAGGTGTTAACGGTGGTTCATCTAAGTACCCCGGCGGTAATTGCCCTAGCTTTTTAAACTGGGAAAAAGCGTACGGAAGGCTTTCAAAATAGAGTCCGTCCTCATACTTTTGTATTTTCTTGCCCTCTGGGTTGGTAAGTACATGCATATGTAAATGTGGCGCTGACGAGTTTCCAGAATTTCCTAAACGGCCTAATTCCTGCCCCGTGGTTACTACATCGCCCTTTTGTACTACAATAGAATTAGGTATTAAATGACAATACGTGCCAATGGATCCATCGGGATGTTCTATGTATATCACATTACCGGTAACGTTATCGGCCGTGATGGGGTAGTCTAATTCCCCTGGGGTTTGATGATCGGGGATGGTGTTTTCAGTAAAGAGAACTGTTCCGCCCTCGGCAGCCAATATGGGGAGATTATAGCAGTACCAATCTTCAAGTTTTAAACCATCGTTTTTATATGGGAGTCCGTTTTTAATTTCGGCATAATCTATAGCATATCGCTGTGGATTGTTTCCTATAACGTATCCATCTTGTTCAGGATCATAAATAGGTTCAGGGTAAGGAAATATCGCTCTTGTGTGGTACGAAGTACTGCCTGGAGCACCTTCCGCAAGCCACATACCTTGAGGGACGGGAAAGGCTATGTTTTTGGCATCGGGATACTGTTCGCTAATAGGTAAGGTAACGTTTTCTACCAGATTAGTACCATCATTGTTCGTATAGTAAAATTGATGGGTTAGTTGTTCTTTATCCCACCCCGTTTCAGGATAAGCTAACCAAATGCTTGCCAAATGCAGATCATCTTTGGTTATAAAATCGGTATAGGTCTGTATCAATTCACCATTATAAAGAACTTCTACTTTGTTTAAATCAGGAGCCTTAATGTGCAGCTCGTATACTAACCAACTACCCTCGGTATTATCCACTTTCACGGGGCTTGTGGGTAAGGCAACATAAAATGTTTGTTGATTATTTGTTGTCGTGTCGTCTGCTTTACACGAATAGGTAAATATAAATAGGCTTATAAGTATTATTTTTAGGTATTGTAAACGCATGGAACCTGTTTAATAGATGGGTGTACCAGTTAGTATTAAGAGTAAATATAGAAAATAATTACAACTTGATACGATGGCGATATTTTAGAAACAAAGTGTTTTAGGTATATTTGATAAAGAACTTTATTAAGTAAAGTTTTATATACAATAAGCTAATGAATTACAAAACCTTTGAAACCAAACGGTTGCTGTTACGCCCCACCAATCCACAAGATGCCGATTTAATCTTCAGGCTATTAAATACTCCAAAATGGTTGGCTTATATAGGCGATAGAAACGTAAATTCCATTGAAGATGCCGAAGCATATATTACTAATAAAATGACACCACAATTAGAGCGTCTCGGCTACGGGAACTATACTGTAATACGAAAAGAAGATGGTAGCAAGTTAGGGTCTTGTGGTATTTATGATAGAGAAGGAGTAGAAGGTGTTGATATTGGCTTTGCTTTACTTCCTGAGTTTGAAAAGAAAGGATATGGCCTTGAAGCAGCCACTAGAATAAAAGAAGCCGCTTTTTCTGAATTTGGCATCAATAATATGCAGGCATATACTTCAAAAAAGAACATTAGCTCCCAAAGACTTTTAGAAAAATTAGGTCTAAAACAAACCGGAACTACATTTCTACCTAATGATGAGGAGGAACTTTTTGTATATAGTATATCTAATACAAAATTGTAGGAGGTTATAATCCATAAAATCCTAAATCTTATTTAAAATAGACTATATATGTAACTAGTTACGTATATAGTTTGTATATTTGCGTAACTGGTAACGTACTTTTACTTATGGAAGAAGATTTTTTAATAGAAATGGGCTATCCTGGCTTAACCGCAAGGTTAAAAAGGTTAAGTGATTTGTTTGTTTATCAAACCAAAGAGTTTTATAAAGAGCATAATTTGGATATAGAACCCAATTGGCATATGATCTTTTTAATTCTAAAAAAACATAACCAATTAACTGTAATGGAAATTTCAGAATTACTACATCTATCCCATCCGGCTATTGTAAAGTTGATTAATAAAATGAAGAAAAAGGGATATATAGATTCAGTTAAAGACAAAAATGATTATCGAAAATATCAATTAACATTATCAAAAAAAGCCAAAGAAAGATTACCTGTTTTAGAAGCGTATTGGTCAGCTGGAGAGCAAGCTCTTGAAGAGTTATTAGAAGGAAACTTAAAGTTATTAGAACAACTTAGTATTGTTGAAAAGAATATTGAAGATTCAGATTTTAAAACTAGAATGGAACAATTACTAAACAAATAATGTTAAACGTCTTATTATGCAAACACTTATAGATATAATGGGATGGGTAGGGTCTTTTTTTATACTCCTATCGTATGGACTCACCTTGTCAAAAAAAAGAGATTTTAGTGTGCCAAGCCGCTACTTGAATATGGTAGGAGGGATGTTTATTGCAATTAATTGTTTGTATTATAACGCAATACCTCCTTTTGTCACCAATTTAATATGGAGTATCATAGCGATACTTTCTATTTATAGAGCTCGAAAACATTTTATAAATACAGGTAAGCAATAAAGAACTTATATTAAAGCTAGTAGCTATTTGTCTATTCTATTTGTTTAGAAAGCTTTTAAAATAACTAGTATATTTGTTGCTTCATTAGCACTTCTAATAACTTGTCAAAAAATAGAGTAGTCCGAGTTTCTAAAAAAGCAGGTAAAATATTACTTGTTTTACTAGTAGTATTAATAGCAACAACCTTTTTATATATGCGAAATAGTATATTTGGTAAGTCACCCTCTGGTGAACGCCTAGAACAAATAAAACAATCGCCTAACTATACCGATGGGGCTTTTCAAAATCTAAGTGAAACACCTCAGTTAGCGGAAGGCTTTACAATGGGAGGCGTGCTATATGATTATCTATTTACAAAAAAGCCACGCTTAAAGCCCAAAGGAAATATACCTTCTGTACACACTGATATAAAAGCAATTGCACCAAATGAAGCGGTATTAGTATGGTTTGGACATTCATCTTATTATATGCAACTGGAGGGATTACGAATATTAGTAGATCCTGTCTTTAGTGGTAATGCTTCACCTATTCCAGGAACCACGAAGTCGTTTAAAGGCACCGAGTTGTATACTGAAGCGGATTTTCCAGAAATCGATTACTTGTTTATATCTCATGACCATTACGATCATTTAGATTATAAAACCATGAAAGCGTTACAATCTAAAGTGAAGCACGTAGTTTGTGGTTTGGGCGTGGGGGCTCATTTAGAATCTTGGGGATATACAGAAGAACAACTACTAGAAAACGATTGGCATGATACTGTTTCTATGGGAGCATCAGTTACTGCCCATGTGCTTCCAACACGGCACTTTTCGGGTAGAACCTTTTCACGAAACTATACGTTATGGTGTTCGTATCTATTAGAGACACCTACCATGAAAATTTATATAGGAGGCGATAGCGGATACGATACGCACTTTAAAATGATAGGCGAGAGGTTTGGACCAATAGACCTTGCTATTTTAGAAAACGGACAATATAATAAAGCGTGGCGCTATATTCATCTATTACCAGAAGAGCTACCGGTAGCAGCTCAAGATTTACAAGCAAAACGTCTTTTTCCAGTACATTCAGGTAAGTTTGTGTTAGGGAATCATCCTTGGGATGAACCGCTGAAAAAAATAAGTGAAAATATAAAAGCCACTAATATAGGCTTGGTAACTCCGAAAATAGGTGAAGTGGTTCAGTTAACCGATACCACTCAAACCTTTAAAGCTTGGTGGGCAGATGTAGAGTAAGTTCTTACAGTTTTTTGTACTGATAAAAATCAGTACCTTGAGTAGGTAAACAATACTAAAATAGATTTTATAATGCGGACCTTCTTAATCCTTTTAACCTTGCTCTTAATAACAACCACTAAACTTAGTGCTTGTACATGTGCAGAAGAGAATAATTCGTTTCGTAAAAAAGTTAAAACCAAATTCTTAAGTTCAGATGTGATTTTTACGGGTACTGTTCTCTCTAGAAAGGAGCTTTCTAATACCTCGAAAAAAGTCTTTGGAAGTCCTGTTAGGTTTACTTTTAAAATTTCAGAAATGATAAAAGGAAAATTACAACATTCTCAAATTGATATCATAACCAATAGTGATGAACCTAGTTGCGGTTATGAGTTTGAAGTTGGCAAGACCTATTTAGTATATTCAAGACAGTCTGATTACTACACTCATGTTACAAAATCAAAATCTGATTTTATAACAGGACTGTGTGCTAGAAATCAAAAACTGAAAGATACTCGTAAAAAAGAACTTAGAATTCTCTCTAATATGGCACGAAGCGGTAAATAAAAAAATGGCATAATTATAGTGGAAAAGTAACTACAACATCTAACTATAAAAACTATTTCAATGCGAAATTTATTGCTACTTTTTATATTGTTTACAACAATAATAGTAACTGCACAAACATCCCAATTTACAGGAGAATATGGAA